>NZ_NWTA01000021.1:0-74852 GCF_002531955.1 Rhizobium sp. M10
AACGATGGTGAGGCAACAGCTGCAGCGTTGCGCCTCTTGCCGATGGCCCTCCCCAACCTCCGTCATTCCAGGCCTTGAGCCTGGAATCCAAGGCCGCAGCCGAGGAGGCCGGTATGGGTCCTCAGGTCAAGCCCGAGGACGGCGGAGGGTGGGGTGAAGCTGGTGCCGACACACGATGCGCAGGCGCAAGAAAACGCGCGCGCCTCACTCAATGCTTAGCGGAAACCGCCGCTGGCACCCAATCGTTCGCCGGTCATCCAGCGGGCGTCGTCGGACGCGAGGAAGACGGCGACGCCGGCGATATCGTCCGGCTGGCCGATGCGGGCAAGCGGCGTCTGGGCGACGACCACCTGCTCGAGATCCGAGCCGATGACGCCGGCCGTGTGCGCCCCCTCGGTCTCGACCATGCCTGGCAGGATGGCGTTGACGCGGATCTTGCGCGGGCCGAGTTCCTTGGCGAGCACGCTGTTGATGCCCTCGAGCGCACCCTTGGTGCCGGTATAGACGGCCGAGGACGGCGGCGCCATGCTGGTGACCACCGAGGAGATGTTGATGACGCTGCCGCCCTCGCCGAGGTGCTTGACCGCCGCCTGGGTGGTCAGGAGAACGCCGAGAACGTTGACGTCGAAGATGCGGCGATAATGTTCCTCGGTCACTTCCTCGATCGAGGCGAATTCGTAGACGCCTGAGTTGTTGACCAGCACATCGAGCTTGCCGAATTCCTTGACGGCGGCATCGACCAGACCCTGCGCCTGGTCGGCCTTGGAAACATCGCCCTGAACCGCGATGGCCTTGCCGCCGGCCGCGCCGATCGCCTCGACCACGGCGTCGGCTCCCGCCTTGCTCGAGGCGTAATTCACCACCACCTTTGCCCCTTCGGCCGCCAGCGCCTTGGCAATCGCCGCGCCGATGCCCTTGGAGGCCCCCGTGACCACTGCGACCTTTCCGGTGAGCTTCGCCATTTTGAATTCCTTCTGATCCGGACTGCCGCCGTTATTGGCGGCTTGTTCCATAGTTCAGAAATTCGGAACTGTTGATCTCGATGTCAAGGGGCGCTATATAAAATTCATGAGACCGCTTTTTCACCCAGCCTTGGAGGATATACGCCCGGAGGCGATCCTCTATGCGCTGTCCGATCCGGAGCGCGTCACGATCTTCGCAAAGCTTGCCACCGCCGGCTGCGGCGGCACTTGCTCGGCCCTTGCCGACCTCGGCGACCGCATCATTCCGAAATCGTCGCTCTCCAACCATTTCAAGGTGCTGCGCGAATCCGGCCTGATCCGCAGCGAGCGCCAGGGTGTCGAGATGCGCAACCAGACCCGCTGCGCGGAACTGGACGCACGCTTCCCTGGGCTGATCCGATCTATACTGGTGGCCTACGGACAGCTTCCCGGGCAGCTGGAGACGATGTCGCGGGAAAAAAGCCGCGACCGGCAATGAGCCGTAGCGGCGTTGGTTGAGGCTTTGCTCATGACCGATGAGAGGGAAATCCGCCGCTGCCATTAAAGGTCCGGCTTGCTGTTGGCCGGGCGCCTTGAACACGAGATGACCACGCCTCAAGCCACGCTCGCGCGCGGCAGGAGTGCGTGAAGAAGGCGGCCGTTTTGGGGGCGCCTCCTGTTTCGTCAGGCCGGACGTTTGATCATTCTTGCAATAGCGATCAGGATGCAGGCTCCGATGAAGCCCGCGATCAGATAACCCAGCCATCCGCCAAGGGCGACGCCGAAGAGCGACAGGATAAAGTTGGCGACGATGGCGCCGACAATGCCGAGAAGAACGTTCATCAGCACGCCCATGTTGCTCTTCATGAACATCTCGGCGAGCCAGCCGGCAATGCCGCCGATGATGATTGCGGCGATCCAGCCGATACCTTCATTTTCCATAGGATTTCCCCATTGTGAATTATTGAGCGCCGGCGCGGGCCACCGTGTCCCGCAGATCGAGCGAAACCGATGGCGAAGCGACAGGACTATAACCTTCCGCGACGCGAGTTGGTTCCGTAAGGCCCCCGCCCCCAAGGCGATGCGTGCTCTTGTTGATCCGGTTCAGCTCACGTGTCGGCTCGGGCTCTTTTCATGCAAAGCGCATCGCTGATCGCGCACGCGCCTTCGCCGCGACTTCGGCACGGTCGCGAGGCGGCTGAGCGGTCTCCAGCGAATGAAGCAGCTCGTGGGCGCACTTCGCGATGGAATTGACCGCCTGCTCGAAGGCGGCCTCATTGCGTTTCGAGGGCTTGTTGGTTCCGCTCAGCTTCCGCACGAACTGTAATGCGGCATCATGGATCTCCTCGTCCGTCGCCGGCGGATCGAAATTGAAGAGAGGCTTGATATTTCGGCACATGACTTGCTCCCGTCGTCTCCCTCCCCTTCGGGAGGACTGCTTGCCATAAACTAGTCGCGCGAGCGTAAATGACAAACGGTCCGGTCGTCAGGCAGCAACAGCCCCCACCCTCCCCCATCCCAGGCCTTGAGCCTGGATCCACGGCCAATCGACGAGGCCGGCATGGGTCCTCGGGGTCAAGCGGGAGGACGACGGAGAGTGGGTGGAAGTCCGGCGCCTTCAGTCGCCGGTCTGGTCAGAGGCGGGCTTCTGGCAGGTAGGCTACGAGGAGTCCGCCTTCTTTCGACGCTTGTTCAGGCGGATCACCGGCTTGGCTCCGGGGAACTATCGTCGTCGGTTCCAGGTGCCGGCCTATGCCAAGCGGCCGTCATCGCAGCAGCACGGCTGATGCGGCATCAGCAGGGTTGTCGTCACCCCACCTCCCGTCCATTCGGGTAAAGGGCTCCCCGAAATAGAAAAGCCTGCCGCGGGAGGAGGTGCGGCAGGCTTTCCTAAAAGAACCGAACAGCGACCTGGGAGGAGGAGTGCCGCTGTTCCAACAGACGTCCCTTCGGGAGGAGGAGTGGGCCGTCTGAATTTCGAAGCGTTGCGGGAGGAGGTGCATCGCTTCGATAAAAATAATCATACTCGCACCAACGCCATCCGCCAGCGCCTATGTTGCACTGCAGCTATGCACCCGCCGCAACTATCGGCGGGATAGATAGGCATTGCTGCCCCTGATTTGTCGGCTGCTCTGCCGCTCCCATGGAATTTTCGATGCCTTAAGGCCTCGGACAAATGCGCGGGCGAATTAACCTGGGAGCCCCATTGTGCGGCGCAGCAATCGTCCCCACATCGAGAGTCCAGGCCGATTGGCGGCCAAGGAGACGACATTGCTCGACAAGCCCCCACAAAATCACCGCTTGGTCGAAATCGAGAGGTTTGGCTCCAATCCGGGGTCATTAAAGGCGTGGCTGTATCTGCCTTCGATCATGGCTCCCGGCACCCCGCTTGTCGTTGCGCTGCATGGCTGCACACAGACGGCGGAGGGCTACGCTGCAGGTTCCGGCTGGTCCCAGCTCGCCGAGCGGCGCGGATTTGCGGTGCTTTATCCCGAGCAACAGCGCTCGAACAATGCCAATCTCTGCTTCAACTGGTTCGAGCCCGCCGACATCAGCCGGGATGCGGGAGAGGCATTGTCCATCCGGCAGATGATCGGCCATCTCGTCGAGGCGCAGGGCATCGATCCGAAGCGCATCTTTATCACCGGCCTGTCGGCAGGCGGTGCGATGGCGAACGTCATGCTGTCGACCTACCCTGAGATATTTGCAGGCGGCGCAATCATCGGCGGGCTGCCCTATGGCGTGGCAGGCACCGTGGCAGAGGCCTTCCAGCGCATGCAAGGCCGCAATCCGCCGACTGTCTCCAAGCTGCAATCGGTTCTCAAGCGCGCATCGAACCACCGCGGGCCCTGGCCTAGGATTTCGATCTGGCACGGCACGCATGACCAGACGGTCCGAACCAGGAATGCCGATCAGATCGCCCAGCAATGGAGCGGCGTGCACTCCCTTGCCATCGAGCCGACGCGGAGCGAGTTGATACACGGCCATAGGCGCAAGGTCTGGCTCGACGCGCAAGGCATCGAAGCCGTCGAGATCTATCTCGTCAAGGGCATGGGCCACGGCGTTCCCCTGGCGACGAGCAGCGACCGCGCGATCGGGAGAGCCGGCCCGCATATGCTCGAGGCGGGGATTTCCTCGACCGTTCGTATCGCACATGCATGGAATCTGGCGATGGAAGCAGACGTCGAGGAGGCTGAGGCAGCCGGAAATTTTGCCCGCCGCGAAGAGCCCGACGCCGCTCCATCCACGATAGATAGAGCATTGCGCTACGCCAGGTCGCGCGCCAACACCGCCAGCGCCGCCCCCGACGGCAAGATCGCCAAGGTCATAAACGACGCGCTTCGAGCGGCGGGGCTGATGCGATAGCAGGACAATCGCGGCAAGCGGGAATGATCACCTTGATCACAAGGCGCCAAAAGCCGCTCGCCGCGGCGGGGGTGTAGCTCCCGTCGGGCTACACCAGCCCTTCGTCACATCCCCGCCGCCGTGTGGACGCCAGCCATGACCGCTTCGGGCCGACAGCGGCCGAAGCCTCGGCAGCTTCGCGCCCCGTTCTCGGTCATAGAGTCTGTGCGCCATGTGTGGACGTCGGCTCTCGATGGCTTGATCGACTTGGGACGAAGGCGATCAAGAACGAGCACATGGTTCCAGTTCAGCACATGGCTCCAGTTCATCGTTGACGGGCGAAAGCAGCTCTTTCTTTCTCAAGCTTAGGTAGTCCGGACAACGCGGAGTAGCGGTACTGCGCCTTGGTCGTTGGACCACAGCCCCAAGCTGTCATCAACAACACTTGAACGTCTGTCGGAATTGCAAAAAGTGTGCATAATAGACAAATGAGAACAATCAGTTGTTGATACTGATCGCGAAAAAGTTGGGAGCCCTCCTCTTCAACTTGGCAGACTATCAGGAAATGCAGGGAGAATTCGACTACAATCCAGGGAGGAAGAACAATGAACAAAAAGGCAGTATCGCGTCGAGAGTTGCTGGGAGCATCGACGCTCGCTGGAGTAACCGCAGTTGGGGCTCTTGCCGCCCCGGCGGTGCTGGCCCAGGCACCCACCGTCATCAAAATGCAAACATCCTGGCCCGCGTCGGACATCTGGATGGATTTTGCCCGCCTGTACGTCGAACGGGTCGAGCGAATGTCCGGCGGACGCCTGAAGTTCGAACTAATGCCTGCCGGTACGGTCGTCGGCGCGTTTCAGGTGCTCGACGGCGTCAACGATGGCGTGATCGACGCAGCCCACACCGTTCCCGTCTATTGGTACGGAAAGCACAAGGCAGCTTCCCTCTTCGGTACCGGGCCGGTATTTGGCGGCAGCGCAACCACCATGCTCGGATGGTTCCATCAAGGTGGCGGCAAGGATCTCTACCGAGAACTCACCCAGGACATCATGGGGCTGAACGTTTACGGCTTCTATGGCTTCCCAATGCCCGCGCAGCCGTTCGGCTGGTTCAAGACCCCGGTCGCGACCGTGAACGACATCAACGGCCTCAAATATCGTACGGTCGGGCTCGCCGCCGATCTCATGCAGAATATGGGCATGAGCGTCGCTCAACTTCCGGGCGGCGAGATCGTGCCGGCAATGGAGCGAGGTGTCATCGACGCCTTCGAGTTCAACAATCCCTCCTCTGACATACGGTTTGGTTCGCAGGATGTCGCCAAGAACTACGTGCTGTCGTCCTACCATCAAGCGAGCGAATCTTTCGAGTTCCTCTTCAACAAGGATGTGTTTGACGACCTTCCCGAGGATCTGCAGGCGATCCTGGAATATGGCGTGGAGGCAGCAAGCACGGCGATAACAGCGTCCGCGATGGACAACTATTCAAGCGACCTTCAAAAACTCCAGGCCGAACATGGGGTGACCGTGCACCGCACTCCAAAGGAAATTCTGGATGCGCAACTGAAGGCCTGGGATGCGATCATCCCGACGCTTGAAGCGGATGCGTTCATGAAGAAGGTGCTCGACAGTCAGCGGCAGTGGGTGGAGAGGGTCGTGTACTACGAATTGATGAACTCCGCCGATCTCGCACTCGCCTATGAGCACTATTTCCCCGGAAAATTGAACCTCGGAAAATAGATGGTAAGGCCCGGTATTTCCGGGCCTCGTCCCTCATCGAGGTTAGGGAGGCGCTTGCATGCTCCGTTACATTGCATTCGCCGACGATTTGTCGGCGTGGTTCGGCAAGGTGTTCGCGTGGGGGGTACTCATCATGGCCTTCGGCGTCGGCTATGAGGTTGTTGCACGCTACCTCTTTCGCGCGCCGACACCCTGGGCCTTCGACCTGAGCTACATGCTCTATGGAACGATCTTCATGATGGCGGGAGCCTATACCCTCTCGCGTGATGGCCATGTGCGCGGCGACTTCATCTACCGGCTCTGGAAACCGCGCACGCAGGCCAGGCTTGAACTGGTGTTGTACTTCATCTTTTTCTTCCCCGGTATAACCGCGCTTGTGTTCTCGGGCTGGAAATATGCCGCACGCAGCTGGCGCTACCTGGAGGTCAGTTCCAACAGTCCCGCCGGTGTGCCGATCTTCCAGTTCAAGGCCGTGATCGTCGCCGCCGGCATTCTCCTGTTCCTGCAGGGCGTGGCGCAGGTCTTCCGCTGCATTCTCTGCATAAGGACGGGCGAATGGCCGAAGCAGGCCGAAGATGTCGAAGAACTGGAAAAGGTACTGCTGGAAACAAAAAGCCTGGACGTGCTCAAGTCCGAGGACGAGGGTTTCCTTCCGTCGCGGGAACTTGACGCTAGACGTGAACCACGGGATCGGGACGCTCAATGACGGATGCACATGTCGCCGTCGGGATGCTCCTCATCCTGATCCTCGCCATCTTCCTCGGCTTCCCGGTGGCGTTCACCTTGATGGCTCTGGGTGTCGGCTTCGGATATTATGCCTATTTCGATGCCGGCCGCATGTGGCGCGGCTATGACCGCGCGCTCGAATCCGGCGGCGATGCCTTTACACTGACGCAGACCTGGATCGGCGGTTTCTTCAACAACCGGATCTTCGATCTGTTCGTCAACCAGACCTACTCGGTCATCCAGAACGACGTGCTGACGGCGATCCCGCTGTTCCTGTTCATGGGCTACATCGTCGAGCGAGCCAACATCGTCGATCGGCTGTTCTCGACGCTGTTCAGCGTCACGCGCCGGGTGCCCGGCTCGATGGCGGTCGCCGCCCTGGCCACCTGCACACTCTTTGCCACGGCAACCGGCATCGTCGGGGCCGTGGTGACGTTGATGGGACTGCTCGCCCTACCAGCGATGCTCAAGGCAAAGTATGACGTGCGCTACGCGACGGGCGTGATCTGCGCGGGCGGCACGCTCGGGATCCTGATCCCGCCTTCGATCCTGCTGATCGTCTATGCGGCCACCTCCGGGATCTCGGTTGTCCGAATGTATGCGGCGGCGCTCCTGCCCGGCCTCGCCCTGGCGGGGTTTTATCTCATCTATGTCGTGGTGCGAGCAATCCTGCAGCCGCAACTGGCGCCGCGGCCAACGAAAGAAGATGTGGGCGAGCACACGCCGGTCCAACTCGCCTGGATGATGCTTACATCCTTCGCGCCGCTCGCCTTTCTGATTCTTGCGGTGCTGGGTGCCATTCTCTTTGGCCTGGCAACGCCGTCGGAAGCCGCCGCAATCGGCGCATTGGGGGGACTGGCGCTTGCTGCGGCCTATCGGGCGCTGACCTGGCAGCGACTGAAGGAGTCGGTGTATCTGACGGCGCGAACGACCGCGATGGTCTGCTGGTTGTTCGTCGGTTCGGCGACCTTCGCATCGGTATTCGCCTATCTCGGCGGCCAACAGTTCATCAGTGACTTCGTGACCGGCCTGGACATGTCGCCGCTGATGTTCCTGATCCTGGCCCAGATCATCATCTTCCTTCTCGGCTGGCCTCTGGAATGGACTGAAATCATCGTCATCTTCATCCCGATCTTCATTCCGCTGCTGCCGCATTTCGGGATCGATCCGCTGTTCTTCGGTATCCTCGTGGCAATCAACCTGCAGACGGCCTTCCTGTCACCGCCCATGGCGATGTCGGCATACTACTTGAAGGGCGTCTCGCCTGCGCATGTCAAACTGACCGACATCTTCCGCGGCATGATGCCGTATATGTTGATCGTCATTCTCTGCATGGTGGTCATCTATCTGTTCCCGAGCATCGTCTACATGCTGCCGGATCTACTCTATGGAGGACAGAGATGACGCAGTGTCTGGTCCATTCCGAAAGGATAGACCGATGAACAGAAGCCGGTTTTTTGCAATATTTTCATTCGTGACGCTTGTCGCGTTCTGCGCGGTCATCCTGGCGTTTGTTCCACGGTTCGATTTGGCCGCTGCACTGCTGATCGGGATTGTCCCTGCGGGGTTCGACATCTGGGATCAGCTCTTTCGGCGACGCCCGTCGAAATCGTCTGGATAGACTGCAATCGTTCAACCGCCGCCCTTTCGCGACGGCAATCCGCTGTTACGCGAACTTCCGGTTATGCTGGCTGCCGTAGGGTTCGGTGGCGGCGCTGTTCTAGTTTGGTGCGGCAGCCGCGGTTTCACCCGGCGGCAAGATCCGGAACATGAAGGTTGAAACCTTCTCCCCCGGCTTGAAAGGTCCTGGGACCTGATGGCTGACCGGTTTCAGGCTTTGAAGGAAGACTGCAATTGATGTCACGTCTTCTTCGTTAAGTTGCGCGAATGCATGCCACGGCATGATTGGCGCCAGGAGGCGGCCATCCGGCCGCTGCCCGGTCTGAAGCGCAGCCACGATCTGTTCCCTGGTCCAGCTGCCGATGCCGGTCTCCTTGTCAGGCGTAATGTTGCGGCCGACGAAGACCCCCTGCCCCGGGATCTCAAAACCGACATCCGAGCCACCCAGAAATCGCGAGCTGTCCGGTTTTCCGAAGAAATATCCCGGTGTGTGGCAATCGTTGCAGCCGCCGATCGTGACGAGATATTCGCCGCGCGCAGTCTGCGCATCGTCGGCAGCTGCAATGCTCGACTGCAGCCCCAATGCCGAGACGGCCAAAAATGCCAACCGTACGCTCAATCGAAACATCTTCCCCTCCATGATATAGAAGCTCGCAGCTGCCACCGAACTGAATATCATGCTGAAGATGTTCTATATATTAGCCATATCGAATTAACGAAGATTGCGGGGAAGATGGCCGCCTACGGGCCAGCACTGAGCGAAGGAAGCTGCCCCAGGGGCAGTGGCCCCAGCCCTTTTGATTGACGCGACGATATCGTCGCAGCTTTGGCATAAGCATTTTGGTTTCCGCGCAGAACCGAGCCCGCCGTCGACCCAGTCATTAAAGCTGCGCGCTCGCGTCACAGCCGTAGCTGGATCAGCGATCGGTCCCCCTTCTTCCCACCATCAGCGCTGTCGAAAGCCTCTCTCGCCGCGGTGACCTCCGGCAGTTTTACGAGCGTCCATTTGTGCAGTTCCTGAAGCGGTTCCCGCAACGTGTGACCGAGTGGCGTCAGGTGGTATTGAACCGCGACCGGAGAAAGTGAAATCACCTCTCTCGCCACGAGACCGTTGCGCTCGAGCCGGCGAAGACATTGAGTGAGAGCCTTCTGCGTCACCCCTTGCAAACGGCGGCGAATGGCGTTGAAGCGCTGAGGCCCCTCATTGAGAACCGCAATCACCATCATCGACCACTTGTCAGCGATCTGATCGAATAGAGCCCGGCTTGGGCATTCGGAAGAGAAGCACAGCGGTTCAAGTTCGAGCATGTCGGTTTCCTTCAATATACCTAGGCGACTTCAGGTGCCTGATTGACGCTAGGTTTACAACGTATACCTAGAAGCCCGTTTTACGCAACGGAGTTCTACGAATGCCCAATCCCGATACAAGCAGCCTGTTTCGACCTTTCACCATTCGGTCGCTTGAACTGAAAAATCGTATAGTCATGGCGCCAATGACCCGCCTGTTTGCGCCCGAAGGCGTGCCGGGGCCGGCAAATGCCGACTACTATCGGCGCCGAGCAGAAGGTGGTGCGGGACTGCTACTATCTGAAGGGACCGTGATTGATCGCCCGGCCTCCCGCAACGACGGTGGGATTCCGTTTTTCCACGGGGATGCGGCGTTGAGAGGGTGGAAAAATGTGATCGACGCTGTCCATGGTGCCGGTGGTCGAATGGGGCCACAGATCTGGCACACCGGAGCGACGCGCTACATCAATAATTGGGAGCCCGACGCCCCGGTGGAGAGCCCGTCTGGCCTCAACGCGCCTGGTGAGGCTCGCGGCGTTGCGATGACTGAAGAGGATATCGCCGATTCTGTCGCAGCCTTCGCCAAAGCGGCGGCAGACGCCAAGCGGCTCGGCTTTGACACTGTTGAAATCCACGGCGCGCACGGCTACCTGATCGATCAATTCTTCTGGTCGGGCACGAACCTGCGCACCGACCGGTATGGCGGACCGACGATCAAGGAGCGCTCGCGCTTTGCCGGCGAGATCATTTCCGCCGTACGCGAAGCGGTGGGACCTGATTTCCCGATCATTATGCGCGTCAGTCAGTGGAAGCAGCAAGATTTAACCGTGCGTCTCGCAGAAACACCAGCAGAGATGGAGACTTGGCTCCTGCCGTTGGTTGAGGCCGGGGTGGATGTCCTTCACGTCTCGCAGCGTCGTTTCTGGGAACCGGAATTCCCGGAAATCGATGGCGAGAACGGCCTCAATGGCGCAGGCTGGGCAAAGAAGGTGACGGGTGCCGCCACGATCGCTGTCGGCTCGGTGGGCCTCGACAACGACGTGACGGCAAGCGCTTTTGTCGGCAAGGGGTCAGCCACGGCTAGCATCGATCGCTTGATCGAGCGCATGGACCGCAATGAGTTCGACCTTATTGCCGTGGGTCGCGCGCTGCTTACCGATCCAACTTGGGTCGCCAAAGTTGAGCATGGCGATTATGCGGAACTGAAGGGGTTCGACCCAGCTACCTTATCCGAGCTTGCCTGACACAGCCGGCGTGAGCGGATGCAAGCGCGGGCTGCATCCGTTCACCCCGCTGGCACTGGTTATTGCTCATCCTCGGTGCAAATGGCGGCAAAGGTTCAAGATCGGACATTGACCCGTCATTGTACGACCCCGGCATTGCGCAACCCCTCGATGACCAGCTCGAAATCGGCGGGGTTCTTGAAGGGCAAGACTTTGCGACGGTATTCCAAGGAGTAGTCGGGATTGACGCGCAGCACCTCTTGCCACCTCGCGCGCGCCTCTTCGAAACGGCCGAGGTGTCCGTAACAGGCGGCCAGAAGCGCGCGCGAGACATCGGTGACCGGGTTGCGGTTCACGCGCTGCAGCAACAGTTCGACGGCCTCTTCGTACCTTCGCAGTTGAAACAAGGCCAAGGCCTGGAAGTGGAGAACGACATCCGGAAAGTACGGGTTCAGGACCCTTGCCCGATCGAAATAGGCGAGCGCCTCCCCGGATCTGCCGGAATAGATGAGTGCCTCGCCGAGGCTGACCTGCCCTTCGGCGAAATTCGGATTGAGGATTATCGCACGCTCGGCCTCGCTGATGGCTTTATCGTGCTGTCGCGAATAAAGCTTGACCATGCTCAGTGCCCAGTGGGCCACGGGATCGCTATCGTCCCGCGCTGCCGCCAGTGTCGCGGCCTCTTCGGCTTGCTCGATAGAGCGCTGCGGCGACGCACTCCACCGGTTCAGGTAGTCCAGCCCGTGGGTAAGGGCGAGGAAGGCGTGCGCTGAGGCGAAGTTCGGGTCCAGTTCAACGGCACGTTGCAAAAGGTCGCGGGCGTCGCTGTTGGTTTGCTTCGTCAGCCGGTGCCACAGCTCCCGGCCGCGCAAGAAGCAGTCATAGGCCTCGGGGTGCCGGCTCTGCCCCGGCGCCAGTCTTTTCCGATCGCCCTCTGTCAGGTTGACCGCCAGCGCGTCGACGATCTGTTGCGTGACATCGTCCTGAACGGCGAATATGTCGGTGAGCTCGCGATCGAACCTCTCCGCCCATAGGTGCCCGCCGGTGGTCGCGTCGATGAGCTGCGCGGTGATGCGTACCCTGTTTCCCGATTTGCGGACGCTGCCCTCAAGGACATGCCGCACGCCGAGCTTCGTGCCCACCTCCTGCACCTGGACGTTCTTGCCCTTGAAAGTGAACGACGAATTGCGGGCGATGACGAAGAGCTGCGACAGCTTCGATAGCGCCGTGATGATGTCTTCCGAGATGCCGTCGGCGAAGTAATCCTGTTCGGCGTCACCGCTCATGTTGGCGAAGGGCAGGACGGCGATCGACAGCTTCGGCGGCGCTGCCGTCGCCGGTCGGCTCGTCGCGGTTTCGAAGGTCGCGGCTGCCTTGGTCGCGGCGCCGCCGACTTGCAGCGAATAGACCCGGATCGGCTCGGCGATGTTCTTGAGTTGCGTATTGCCGAGATCGCTGACCGAGAGGTCGAGCCTCGCCTTGACCTGGCGGTAGGCATCCTCGGACAGGCAGATCGCGCCCGCCGCGGCGACGCCCTCCAGTCGCGAGGCGATGTTGACGCCGTCGCCCATCAGATCGCCGTCGCTTTCTTCGACGACGTCGCCCAAATGGATACCGATCCGGAACTCGATGCGACGATCCTGCGGCACGCCGTCATTGCGCTCCACCATGCCGTTCTGCACCTCGATGGCGCAGCGGACGGCGTCCACCACGCTGCGGAACTCGACCAGCGCACCATCGCCGGTGCGCTTCACCACCCGGCCATGGTGCACGGCGATCGTCGGATCGATGAGATCGCTGCGCAGTGCCCGCAACCTCGCCAGGATGCGGTCCTCGTCGGCGCCGGCAAGTCGGCTGTACCCAACCACATCAGCGGCCAGGATTGCAGCCAGCTTTCGGGTCTCGCTCATGGCGCCGTCTCCTCGCTTCCACGATAGCAGGGAGACAGAAGGCAAGAAAGAACTTTGAGCCGCTGCTCAGAGCGAGCTTAGGTGAGATCGTGTTGTGGACGCAGGCTCCCGGCCGTTCGATGCGGCCGTTGCGAAGCCCACTCAGGATCAGGTCCATGCCCACCCCGAGAAGCCGGAACAGGAGTCTTCCAAGTGACGCGATTATTCTTCGATCAGACGCTTCTCTCCCGGTGGGAGCCCGTGCTCGATCAACCTGTCGAGGTAGTCGCAATAAGGACTACCTTCATAAAATGGGTGGGCCGCGTCTCGGACGGATTCCGCGTTCAGGTTTGGAAACTTCTTCAAAGCATCAGAGATCCAGATCCTCACCTCATCGCTATTGCCGGCCCTGAGGGCGAGCAACGCTGACCCAATGAATGGAAAATAGGTTGTGCGTTCGAAGGACGCGCCTTCCCGTAGAAGCAGCCGGGCCGTTGACAGGTCATCGGGCTCGCCTCTCAGCATCAACCCAATACCGAGCAGTGTCTTGAACGCAAACATAGACGGATCGTGAGGGCTGAGATCGATGGCATTTTGTGCGGCTCTAATCGTTGCATCGGCGTCCCTGAGCCGCACGGCTGCCATTCCATGTGCGAAGTGAAGAAACGCGTAGTTTTGATTTAATGCAAGACCCTGTTCAGCGACAGGCATGGCCTCAGCCGCTCGCCCGTCCACCGTAAGAAGGAGGGACATCATCGCGTAGGCGATATCGCTCCGCCTGTCGATTTCTAACGCCTTCGTGGCGAACGATAATCCTTCCTCGACAGCGACCGGCACATCTGCGGCACGCCCCCAAAGGACGAGTGCGTATCGGTGACGAGCTAAATAGGCGTAGGGAAGTGCGAAATTCGGATCGTGTTCGAGCGCTTGTCGAAGGAACTTCTCGGCAGTGGCTTGCGAACCTGCTTCGAAGGAAAGCAATTCAGCGAAGCCGCGGTGACAAAGTTCCCAAGCAGTAAGGTTGTCCGTCGATTTGGCGAGGGCGAGGCTCCGTTCGTGCGCTCCCAGCTCTGGTTCGATGCCCGCGATAATCCGGCGCGTTATCTCGTCCTGCACATCAAAAAAATCGGCGATCGGACGATCCCAGCGCTCGGCCCAGATGTGTGCTCCGGACAGCGCGTCGACGAGCTGTACAGTGATCCTCAGCCGTTCACCGGACCGCCGAACCGATCCTTCCACGACATAGCGCACACCAAGTTCCCGGGCGATCTTGCGTACGTCCTTGGCTGTTCCCTTGTAGGCGAAAGTCGAGTTGCGAGCGATCACGAACAACCATCGAAAGCGACTGAGTTCCGTAATGACGTCTTCGACCAGTCCGTCGACAAAGAAGTCCTGATCGGGGGTGACAGAAAAATTCTGGAATGGGAGAACCGCGATCGAAGCACGTACCTGTCCGGAGAGCCGAACCGGGCTGGGCGCCGTGCCGTCCAGCTCGACCTGCCACACGTCAATTGGTTCGGGGATGTTCTTAACGGACTGTGGCCCGAGCCACGTCATCCCAGCATCTATCTTGCTTTGCACATGATCATAGATTGCACGAGATATGCAGATGCCTCCGGCGGGTGCGATGGTTTCCAAACGCGCAGTGATGTTGACGCAGTCGCCGAGGATGTCGTCGCCATCGATCACCACATCTCCCAGATGAATACCGATGCGGAAACGCAGACGTTGGTCTTCCCTTTGAGGAGACTCGCGCGAGATCAAATTGCGCTGCATGAGAAGAGCCGCTCTTACCGCCAACACTGGCGATGGGAATTCGACCAGGAGCCCGTCGCCCATGGTTTTGACGATGCGGCCACCGCCCTCCATAATTGCCGGGTCAATCACGTTGGTTCGCGCGTCGCGCAGCCGCGAAATGGTGCCTTCCTCGTCCGCCGCCATGAGACGAGAATAGCCGACCAAATCCGCAGCCATTATTGTAGTAAGACGACGTTCCACGCTTGCCCCTCCGCCAGGAAAATACACTAACTCCTGATAAGCAAATGCGAAAGCGCTCTGGAGCCGGGCGAATCAGGCCAGGAAAGAAAAATCCAGAGCGAATGCGCTGATGCCGCACCCGAGGGATCCGCTTCTCTCTTCGGCTTTCCGATGCCGAGCGGGAATGGTGGTGGCTTGAGACAGATGGTCTCTCCATATTCTTCGGGCCGAGACCACGCGCCTTTTGCGTCCCCTCATCCTCAACACGAGGCGCACATTCGGCGATACGCCCCAAGCCGGGCACCAAGCGTCGGCGAGCGCGAGTAAACCTAGCGCATCCTCGCCCAGGCTATCCGCCCGCGTGGTCGTTGCCACCGTGCGCGGCGATGAACATGGCGACGGCCGACCGGCAATAGGATTCGATTTCGTTGTCGTCCTCTGCTCGCGCCTCATCGAAGCGTGCAGTAATCAGGAGATCGGATCCTTTGAAGAGCGCGCCAAACAAGCGGGCGGACCGGAGAGGATCGGGCACGTTCAGAACCGCCTTCGCGTGCAACTGACGCAACAGGGCCTCGATTTGGGCGATGACATGGGCGGGGCCGGCTTCGTAATAGAGCTTGCTTAACGACTTTTGATTCGTCTTGTCGGCCATGACCATGGCTTCGACACTGCGGACGTCCGGGCTCAACAGCGTGCGAAGCAGGGATGATCCCACCGCCATGAGCTGCTCTTCGGCCGAACCGTCGACGCCTTCAAAAAGGGCCTGTGGTGCAAACTGATGGCAGCGGTCCGCGATGGCCGCGCTGAACAGCGCCTCCTTGTTCTCGAAGTGCCGATAAATGCTGAGCTTGGATATCTTCGCTCGCTGGGTGACCTTGTCCAATGTCGTCGCTTGAAAACCCAATTCCACAAAGAGTTCGTATGCTGCGTCGACTATCGTTTGGCCAAGCGCTTGGTTGGTAGGCCGACCGCGTCGACCCTGGCTTTGTTCGGTCACGACAATTAAGATCCTTGACAGTATCGTTATTCATGCTTTACGATACCACGTAGTATCGGAAATATGCAAGCCAAAGAGTGGATTTTACACTGTCCTCCCAGCCCAACCCCCTCCATCCACAACACGGAGCTTATCACCATGGATGACGTCATCATCATCGGCGGCAGCTTTGCCGGTCTCGCCGCCGCCCTGCAGCTCGGCCGTGCCCGACGCAAGGTCACCGTTCTCGATACCGGCCTGCCGCGCAATCGCTTCGCTGGCCACTCGCATGGCCTGCTCGGCCACGATCACAGGCCGCCGCTGGACATTCTGGCCGAGGCGCGGCAGCAGCTGGCGCGTTATCCCACGATCAAGCTGGTCAGTAGCCGGGCCGACAGCATCTCCGGCCCCATCGACGATTTCCACGTCCTCACGTCCGACGGCGAAAGCTTTGGCGCGCGCCGCGTGATCCTGAGCTATGGCGTCGCTGATCAGATGCCTGATGTTCCGGGCTTTGCCGAAAGCTGGGGCACCTCCATCGTGCCCTGCCCCTATTGCGACGGCTTTGAAGTCGCCGGCCAGCATTGGGGCCTCGCCTGGTCCGGTCCGCAGTCGCACAATCAGGCCAGGCTTTTCCACGATTGGACCGACAGGTTGACGCTGTTCGCCGATGGTCACGACATTCCGCCCGATATCCGGGCCGATCTGGCTCGCCGCAGCATACCTGTCGTCGACGGCCGGATCACCGGGATCGCCCGTCACGGGGGCCACAGCGCCACCGTCAAACTCGATACCGCCCCCGATGTCGCCGTCGACATCCTGTTCGCTCATCCGCGCAACAAGCCGTCCGCCAGCCTGCATGAATCACTGGGCCTCGCCACGGTCGATACGCCCAGCGGCATCGCCCTCAAGGTCGATGAGCGCCGCGAGACCAGCATCCCCGGCATCTACGCCGCCGGCGATCTCGCCAACCCCGGAATGCCCTCGGTCACGACGGCATCATGGCAAGGCGCGATGGCGGGTATCTTCGCCCAGCAGTCGATGCTAGTTTGAGTGCACAGATTGGAGGGGAGCATGGCCGTCGAACCGGACAGCGCGGGTGTGCGCTTCCCTCCGCCCTTCGTCTATCTGGGAGCGCTGCTGTTGGGGCTGGCGGCGGAGCGGTTCGTCACGCTGCGCTCTTTCGGCATCGACTGGCGGTTGCTGGTCGCGACGGGCGCGCTGCTGTTTTTTGCCGGCGCGGCGATAATGCTTGCGGCGGCGGGGCTGTTCCGGCGGCTGGGCACCAACGTTCGACCGTCGCAGCCAACGACCCTCATCGCAACGACCGGTCCTTATCGGTGGACCCGCAATCCCATGTATCTCGGCATGGCGCTTATCTATGCCGGCCTTGCGATCGGCTTCGACGGGCCGATCGCCTTCGCCTTGCTCCCGTTGGTGCTGATCGTGATCCAGACGCAGGTGATCGCCCGCGAGGAGCGCTATCTCGAAGCGAAGTTCGGCGACGACTACCGCCGCTACAAGGCCGAGGTTCGCCGCTGGCTCTGACTATTGCGCCGCTGCCGCCTGCGGGGCCTTCTGATAAACCGGCACCGGCTTCCTTGCCGCGAGCTATCCTATTCTGAAGGTTGCGGGCCGGTGTCACGGAAAACCGACTGGGCCTCCATTGGTGACCCCAGAGCGGCCATGACACAGATGCCTGACTTGCAGTCCGGACGGTCGGCATATAAATTGTTTCAATGCTTGATCGTTCATCCCAGCCTCCGACGCAAATTCCGACGGACGCACTCAGCGAAATTCTCCGGGATTTTCGCCTGAGTGGAGTCAACTACGGCCGCTGCGAGCTGCGTCATCCATGGAGCATCACCTTTCCGCAGCAACAGCTGCTTCGCTTTCATTTCGTCAGCGAGGGGCCATGCTGGATCCATACCGAGGCCCAGGGATGGCAGGAGTTGCAAGGCGGCGATCTGGTGTTGTTGCCACAAGGTGTCGAACACCGACTGGCCAGCAAGCCTGATGTTGTCGGGGACTCGCTCAAGAGCTGCCAGGTCACCAAGCTGGGGGGCAATGTCTGCGACGTGGTGCAGGAAGGAACAGGAGCGACGAGCACCTTGTTCTGCGGCTCCATGGCTTTGGGTGCGAACGCCCTCAACCCGTTGATCGCTCTGATGCCACCGATCATCAAGGGTTGTGACGTTGCCGGCAATGATCCGATCGTCGGCCCCCTCCTCGCCGCCATGACGGAAGAGGCGTCGCAGCCCCAGCTAGGCAGCGCCACGGTCTTGTCACGCATGGCCGACGTACTCGTGGCGCGGCTTATTCGCTGTTGGGTCAATTGCAGCGGCGCCTCGACCAGCGGCTGGCTCGCCGCGATCCGTGATCCTCATATCGGTCGTGCGCTGGCAGCCATGCACCGGGATCCCGGCCATGACTGGACGCTTGAGACCCTTGCCGGCGTGGCAGGTCAATCGCGCTCGATCTTCGCGGAACGCTTCAGCGCCATCTTGGGCGAAGGCGCGGCACGCTATCTCGCCCGTCTGCGCATGCAGCTTGCACGAGAGTTGCTTGGTCAAAACATGTCGGTTGCCGCGGTCGCTTCTCAACTGGGCTATGAATCCGAAGCTTCTTTCGCTCGCGCCTTCAAGCGCATCACCAGCGTTTCACCTGGTGTTGTGCGCCGCACCATTTCCGGACGAACGATATGGAATTCGGACTTTAGGACACATATCATCCTGAAAGACTCCGCTATGAAGACCTCCAACCCTTGGAGGTACTTCAATGACGGACACGACATCACAGCTTGACGCCCCCGCGATTGGCCTCGATTCTACCGCTCCGAGCACATGGAGCCCAACAACCTGGTTTGCCGTTATTTCAATGGCAGCCACAAGCTTTGCGCTCGTTTCAGCTGAATTTCTGCCGGCAGGCCTGTTGACGCCGATGGCGCGTGACCTTGGCGTCAGCGAAGGAACCGCCGGTCAGGTTGTCACCGCCACCGCGTCTGTCGGCGCGGTGACGGCCTTGTTGAGCAATGTTCTGATCGGCAAACTGAACCGGAAGACTGTCCTGGTTGGCCTAAGCGCCTTGGCTATCGGCTCCAATCTCCTGGCCGCGCTCGCGACGGATTTTTGGCTATTGTTGTTGGGCCGGGCCGGGCTCGGCGTCGCGCTCAGTGGTTTCTGGGCGCTTTCGGTTGCCGTCGTGGCGAGATTGGTCGGCACCAATGCGACAGGTCGGGGTATGGCTATCGTCACCCTCGGGGTCTCTCTTGCCACCATCGCTGCACCATCCATGGGTGCCTTGATCAGCGATTGGATCGGCTGGCGTGCCGCCACGGCCATGACCGCAGGGCTCGCCGCGATTGCGATGCTGCTGCAGATACTCAGCTTGCCGACGCTGCCCGCAAGCACAAGCAATAGTCTTTCCGACGTCTTCCGGCTGACGAAACGGCGCACTGTTCAACTGGGAATGCTTGCCATCCTCTTGCTGATGACGGGACATTTTGCCGGCTCGGTCTATGTGCGACCATTCCTCGAACAAGTGACGCTCCTTGGCACCGGCCCAATTGCCCTGGCCCTCCTCGGGTTTGGCATCGCCTCTGTGATCGGCAATGTCGCCGGCGGCCGGCTGGCAGACGCAAATATCCACACGGCGCTCGCTGTCACCGGCGTATTGATGGCGTTTTCGGCGCTTGCTCTCGTACTCTGGGGTGCACAGAGCGGCATCGCCTTTGCCCTGGTGACAATTTGGGGTTTCGCTTTCGGGATGGCGCCGGTGGTACTTCCCACCAACCTGTCCCGGGGCGCAGCAGACGCCTTGGAGGCTGCCGGCAGCCTGATGGTCGTTTCGTTCCAGGTTGCCATCAGCATAGGCGCGCTGTTCGGCGGCTATGTGGTCGATCACTTTGGTGCCTCAGCGCCATTGACATTTACAGCCATCTTGGCGGCATCGACTGTCGTTCTGGCGTTGCTTCAGCCCCGCAGCTGACTCTTGGAGCTGCGGCCAAGGTGAACAGATCGCCCGCGACCAGGGGTCCTCGGCAAAGGGCCCCGCATGCCACAAACTATCGGATCGAACCGAAGCTCAACGGGCCCCCGCAACATCGGGACAAGCGTCGGCGACGAGCCGACCTGGATCGCGCCAAGCGGCTCGAAGCCGTAGCGCCGGTAGAACGGAATGTTGCGCGGGTTCGAGGATTCCAAATAGGCCGGGGCGTGATCGCGATCGCACCTTGCGAGTGCGTACTCCATCAAGGCGTCCCGTGACCTTTGCCTTGTCCTTCGCACATTGGGCTGTGGGGCCGAACACTATTTCCGCCGTCTATGCCGGAAAGCATCAACAAACGCCGAGAAGGCCGGCGACGGATTGCGTCGGCTCGGATAATAGAGATGGTAGCCCTGGAACGTCGGACACCAGTCCGAAAGCACCTGCCGCAACCGCCCCCGCTCGACATGCTGCGAGACGAGGTCCGTGGGCACGTAGGCAAGACCGATCCCGTCCAATGCAGCGTCAATCGCCGGAGCGATGTTGCTCAAGGTGAGCTGGCCCTCCACCCGCACGCTGAACTCACGGCCGTCCCGCTCGAATTCCCAGGCATAAAGCCCCCCGGATGTTGGAAGCCGAAGGTTGACGCAGTTGTGACCTGTCAGGTCCTGCGGGATTGACGGCGGCCCATGCCGCTCCAGATAGTCGGGCGAGGCCACGACGGAATATGACACGTCGGGTCCTATGCGCACCGCCACCATGTCGCGGGCGACGGCCTCGCCAAGACGGACGCCAGCGTCGAACTGCCGCTCGACGATGTTGGTGAAGCCGTTGTCAACGATGATTTCCACCGTCACGTCGGGAAAGTCCCGTAGGAATGCCGAAAGTCTGGGACGGAACACCAGCTCGACCGCGTCGTCCGGGCAGACGACCCTAATGTCGCCGGACGGCTTGTCACGCAGCGCGCTGATCGCGCTGATCCCGGCGGTGATGCTTTCGAAATGGGGCTGGATACTTTCCATGAGACGTTCGCCGGCCGCCGTCGGCGCGACGTCCCGGGTGGTGCGGGAAAGAAGCCGGATTCCCAGCCGCTCCTCCAACGCGCTGACTGTGTGACTGAGGGCTGAGCGCGAGAGGCCCAGCTTAGCAGCGGCGCGCGTGAAGCTCCGCTCCTTGGCAACTTCCAAGAATGCTCTCATCTCGGTGAATTCGTCACGTCGCATTGTTGAATCTCCTTCACCTCAACATGCGGATTATACCTCCTATTCCATCCAAATCCGTTTGGCTATCTGTTGCGGCAACCGCACAGGAGAGCCCGGCATGGCCATTGAGCTGACAGCGAATGATGCGATCTTGGCAGACATCGCAGAAACACCATGGGCGGCCGTGACCAGCCTGTCGCTCCTGACCTTTCTTCTGGTCGGACTGGAGTTCCTGCCGGTCAGCCTCCTGACCCCGATCGCCAGAGAGCTGGCGGTGTCAGAAGGCCAGGCCGGGCTGGCCATCACCATCTCGGGCGTCTTCGCTGTGACCACAAGCCTCTTCGGCAACGGCTTTCTGTCGAAATGGGACAGGAAGGCAGTCGTCCTGCTCTATACCGGGGTGCTGGCCCTCTCCAGTCTGGCCGTTGCCCTCGCTCCCAACTTCACCGTCTTCCTCCTGGGCCGGGCGCTTGTCGGCGTCGCGATCGGCGGCTTCTGGTCCTTGTCGACGGCCATCCTCGCGCGTCTGGCTTCGAAGTCGGACCTGCCCAAGGCCATCGCTCTGCTCCAGGGCGGCACCGCTTTCGCGGTCGTCATTGCCGCCCCTCTCGGCAGCTTTCTCGGCGGGCTGATCGGCTGGCGCGGCACTTTCCTGATCACCGTTCCGATCGGACTCGTCGCTCTGATTTGGCAATTTGCCGTCCTGCCGAAGATGCCTGCGACGGAAACCGTGTCGGTCGGCCGAATGTTGCGCCTCTTGCGCAACCGCGCCTTCCTGATCGGCATGGCGGCGACGGGTCTGGTCTTCATGGGGATGAATGCGCTTTCGATCTATCTGCGTCCGTTTCTGGAGGGTGTCACCGGGGTGGAACTCAACACACTGTCGCTGATGCTTCTGGGTGTCGGACTCGGCGGATTGGCCGGAACGTCCCTGATCGGTTTCGTCCTACGCCGTCACCTTGCCGCCGCGCTTATTGGCCTGCCGGGCACGGTCGCTCTGATCGCTCTCCTGCTGATCGGCTTTGGGTCTTCACCGTGGGCCACCGCGGTCCTTCTCGTGCTCTGGGGATTTTTCTCGACCCCGACCCCGGTGGCCTGGAACACCTGGATGGCGAGGCTGGTCCCAGGTGAGCTGGAAGCGGCGGGCGGCATCCAGGTCGCGCTGATCCAGTTGGCCATTGCGGGCGGGGCATTCGCAGGCGGAGTTCTTTTCGACGGTGCAGGCTGGTGGAGCGCTTTCCTTCTGGCCGCCCTCCTTCTTGCGGGTTCCGCCGCGTTCGGAGCGCTCGCCGGCCGCCGCGTCTGACCTCTCAAAAATCGCGCAATAGGAGAACATCATGTCTCAAGGCATAGAAGACAAAGTCGTCGTCATCACCGGGGCAAGCAGCGGGCTGGGCGAAGCCACCGCACGCCATCTCGCCGAGCGAGGTGCTGCCGTGGTGCTCGGTGCCCGGCGACGTGACCGCATCGATGCGCTGGCCGGGGAACTCACGTCGAAGGGCTACAATGCCAAAGCGATCCAGACAGATGTGACGGATAGGCAGCAGGTCAGGAATCTCGTCGATACTGCAGTCCAGGAATTCGGCCGCGTCGACGTGATGCTCAACAATGCCGGTCTGATGCCGCTCGCCCCGCTCGAACGTCTCAAGGTCGAGGAGTGGGACCGCATGATCGACGTCAACGTCAAAGGCGTGCTCTACGGCATCGCCGCCGCGCTGCCGCATATGAAGGCGCAGAAGTCCGGCCACATCATCAATGTTTCCTCGGTCTACGGCCATGTCGTCGATCCAGGTGCCGCGGTCTATTGCGCGACCAAGTTCGCCGTCCGTGCGCTTTCCGAAGGGCTACGCAAGGAGGTGAAGCCGTACAACATCCGGACCACCATCATTTCGCCCGGCGCGGTCAGCACCGAACTTCTCGAGCATATCAGCGAAAAGGACATCCAGGCGGACACGAGAGAGTTCGTCAGCCAGATCGCCGTCGGCGCGGATGCCTTCGCCCGGGCGGTCGCGTTTGCGGTGAACGAGCCAGACGATGTCGACATCAACGAAATCCTGTTCCGGCCCACGGCGCAACCGGTTTGATGGGACCCGAACGATGACGACGAACACATTGGCTATGACCCGGCGAAGGATCGTGGGTGGAGCTCTGGCGGTCGCGGCTCTCCCCTTCGCGGCGCGCGGGCAGCAAGGCCGCGATCCGGCCAGCCAAGAGCCGACCGACGTGAGGATCAGGTTCACCTTCAAGGGCATGTCAATGACGGCCACGCTCTACGACAATCCGTCGGCGCGCGACCTCGCTTCGATGCTTCCCCTGGACCTCGAGATCAAGGACTTCGGATCGAACGAGAAGATCGCATACCTGCCGCGCAAGCTGACAGTCGAAGGACACGGACCCTTCTCCGACGAGCGGCCATACGACCTCTGCTATTACATGCCCTGGGGAAATCTCGCGATGTTCTACGCCGACTACAAGCATCCGGGCCTCGTCCGCCTCGGTCGCTTCGACGACGGGTTCGAAGCGCTTCACGTACCTGGGGAATTCCCGCTGCGCATCGAGCGCATCCAGTGACACTCAACCCATCCAGACAGGAGACTTCCAAATGAGCAAGCACATTGAGACGCAGGACGGCTTCAATTCGAGCAGGCGTGGTCTGATAAAGGCGACCGGCGTCGCCGTCGCGGCCATGAGCCTGATCCCGGCGGCGGCCGCGACCCGGGCCCTGGCTCAGACCACGGATTGGGACAAGACGTTCCTCAAGAGCGACAAGGTCGACCATCAGAAGGTCTCGTTCAAGAACCGATACGGCATCACTCTGGCGGCAGATCTCTACCTTCCCAAGGATCGGGACAACAGTAGGCTCGCCGCCATCGTCGTCAGCGGGCCGTTCGGCGCGGTGAAGGAACAGTCGTCCGGGCTTTATGCGCAGACGATGGCAGAACGTGGATTTGCAACTCTTGCCTTCGATCCATCATATACCGGAGAGAGCGGCGGCGAACCGCGTAACATCGCCTCGCCCGACATCAACACCGAGGACTTCAGTGCCGCAGTGGACTTTATCGGCCTGCGGCCGGAAGTCGATCGTGAGCGCATCGGCGTGATCGGCGTCTGCGGCTGGGGCGGCATGGCTTTGAATGCCGTTGCCGTCGACAAGCGCGTCAAGGCAGTCGTCGCCAGCACCATGTACGACATGACGCGCGTCATGTCCAAGGGTTACAACGACAGCGTTACCCTGGAGCAACGCACGCAGACGTTGGAGCAGTTAAGCCGGCAGCGTTGGGTCGATGCGGAAAAGGGTACTCCCGCGTACCAGGCGGCGTATAACGCCGAAGTCGGTCCAGATGCACCGCAGTTCATGGTCGATTACCACGACTACTATTCGACGCCGCGCGGCTATCATAAGCGCGCTGTCAACTCGCGCAACGCCTGGTCGCAGACCACGCCGATCTCGTTCATGAACATGCCGATTCTGACCTACATCGCGGAGATCTCGCCGCGTCCGGTGCTGTTCATCCACGGCGAGAAGGCTCACTCACGCTACTTCAGTGAAACCGCCTTCGCAGCCGCCGCCGAGCCGAAGGAACTGATGATCATTCCGGACGCAACCCATACCGACCTTTACGACCGCATGGACAAGATCCCCTTCGACCGGATGGCCGAGTTCTTCGGTCGACATCTGGCATAAGCGAAACTCGCCGGTTGAACTATCACAGGCGGCGAGGTGACCTTCTGGTCACAACGCCGCCTCCGATTTCGTCGATCTCCGCCTACGATAGCTGGGCTACGAAATCCTAGCGGATGGTCGGTCATGAGGAATTTCCCGGCTGCGCCGGCGAAACAGATTGGCCCACAAGGAAACTCTGCAGTGCCGCCATCCATGCGATCCAGACCGCCGTTCTCGCGCAGCGCATGTCCGTTTATCAAGTCCTCGAACGCGTCGGGATTGGCCTCATCCGCTGTCACATCTCCGGCAGGCCGGCCTTTCGGAAGCCGTCGACGAAGTGGTCTTGTACAGCTGCATCGCGCAGCGGCTGGGAGCTGAGCCAATGGCCGATGGTGAAATGAGGGTGGGAGATCAGAAACAATTCTGCTTCTCGCCGCGCCTCCTCGCTGTGGCCCAACTGCGCAAGCGCAGCAGCCAGGAATTTGCGTGAGTTGGTACGATAGGTTTCTTTCCTGCGGAGCGTAGCGGTCGCCGCCTCATAGTCGCGCGCGGCATATTGCGCCTGCCCAAGATGACAAAGATACCAGCAGGGTGGATGGGGATTGAGCCGCAGGGCTTTTTCGATCTGCGCCAGTCCGTCGGCAACCCTGCCGTCCAGCACGGACATGTCCGACATGGCGGCCCAGGTGTCGGCGTGGTTGGGGTCCAGCTCCAGGGCCTTGGCGAAGGCGGCATCCGATTCCTCCCATCGCCGCTCATAAGCCAAAATCGTACCCAGGACGTAACGGCAGCCGGCATCGTTGGGATCCAAGTCTACCGCCTTCTGCGCTGATGTCACCGCCATCCGGCGGTTCGGATCTTCGGGCTCGCCGAAATGAGTCCAGGCAAGCCAACGGTTATAGGCGAGCAGACCGAGCGCCTCGGCATATGATGGATCGAGCTTGACCGCGCGTTGGAGCAGCATATAGGCCTCACGCTCTGTTTGCGGCGACTCTTCCGTCAGGAGGCGGGCGCGCACACACAGATCGTACGCCTCGAAGTTCTTCGGCCGATTGCGCGGCGTCGGGATGGTCAGCCGGCCGACGAGGGCTTCAACAATCTTGGCGTTAACTTCATCTTGTAATTCGAAAACATCTTCCACCGTCCTGTCAAACCGGTCGGCCCACAGATGCTGGCCTCCAAGCGCATCGACCAATTGGGCATTGATGCGGACACGGCCCATTGCGCGTCTGGCGCTCCCCTCCAGGACGTAGCGGACGCCGAGTTCCTGGGCGACCAGCCGTACGTCGACCGGCTTGCCCTTGTAGCCGTACACGGAATTGCGCGCGATGACGAACAGGCCAGCCGTACGGGAAAGGTCGGTGATCAGGTCTTCGGTCAAGCCGTCGACGAAAGATGCGTCCGCTTCATCCCCACTCATATTCGTGAAAGGCAGGACAGCGAGCGAGGGACATTCGGGCAGCGGCAATATGCTCTGCAGCGCATCCGGCCAATGCCACACGTGAACCGGGCGAGTCAGGTTCTTCAGGTAGCGTTCGCCTGCATCAAAGAACCGGTCGCCGATCTTGCCGACGATCTCGCCGTGAACGCTGCCTGAAATGCAGATACCTCCCGGTGCGGCCTGCGTCTCCAAGCGCGCCGCGACATTGACGCCGTCGCCGAGGATGTCTGAACCATCGTCGATGACATCTCCCAGATTGACGCCTATACGCAAAAGCAGGCGCCGGTCTCCGGAAGCCTCGATGGCAGTGGTGGTCTGTTGCATTTCCAACGCTGCAGCGACCGCTTCCACTGCGCTTCCGAATTCGATCAGGAATCCGTCGCCCATGACCTTGAAGATGCGACCGTTATGGCGCATCACAGCCGGCTCGATGACGCCAGAACGGAGGTCCCTGAGGTTATCAAGCGTTGCGGCTTCATCAGCCTCCATCAGGCGTGAATATCCCACCACATCGGCAACGACGATGGCAGCAAGACGACGCTGAAGAAATCGATCCGTCATGTGAGGACAAGCCCAACGACCGGGGGTCCATAAGTTATTGCTCAACTACGGGTCAGTCAACAAGCGGCAAGAGGTGATGTCCAGGCGATCTCCACCTCAACCAGTGCGATCGGCAGATCTATCGCGCTCTCTCGATATGAGGATATGATCTCCCTTGATTTCTCGATCTCGTTTCGCAGGTCCGCGCGAATGGCTATTGTGTCTTTTCCCCTTAGAGATTGCCCTAATTGCCATGGAGCAACGACGTTTGGGAACGTCGATGTTTACGGCTCAAGTGTCCTGTTGGGATGCGGCCGATGCCGACATACCGAAAGAATACCACTTCCTCAGATCCGCAAATCGAAACTCTACCTGGACCAGAGCTTTCTAAGTCTGGTCTTCAAAGGGGAAGACGACCGCTTTCTTACTGTCGCCGAAAGGATCAAATCACTCTGTGCGAAACAGGCTCTGGTAGTACCTTATTCCAACATCCATGAGGATGAGACACACCAGTGGAGACGCCACAGAGAATTGCTGGACTTCATCAAGGCAACAGCGCGCGGCCACGAGGTGGTGCCGACCTACAATGTTATTCAAGATCAGTTCGATAGAGCACTTGACCTTTGGTTGACTCAACAAGATCCGATTTTCCCCATTGATAAATGGGTTGCATTCGAACGGGAGATTGATGACTGGGAAGGCTATTACCGAATTGACGTTGGAGGTTACTATGGCGACGTCGAAAAAATTCGAGCTGCCAAGATCGAATCGATATCAGGCCTTGTGGAGACGTTTGACAACTGGCGAAACGGCTCTGAAACGGTCGATGAACAAATAGACTTGGAGCTAGCGTCCGCCGCAAGAGGTTATCTAAATGCCTACTACACGTTTGTAGAGCGCTTAGCCGCTGGTGATTACGACGTGCTACTATCTGGCCCGATCAACGCGCAATATGTGGAACGCCTAATAAGACACCGCGCGTTGGGCGAAACCGTCGATGAGCGTGTCCAATCAGCGATACGTTTTTTACACTCGTCGCATTTTGCAGCGATGCCAGCGCAGTCGATATCCGCTCGGATCTATGCCGCACTTCGGGAACAAGTGAGGCGAGGCGCATATGCGAACAAGGAAAAAGCGATCGACCGACTGAGTGGCTTCTTCTTCGACGTCAATCATATCTCCGTTTACGCGCCTTACTTCGATGCCATGATAGTGGACCGCAGCATGCATGAGCTGTTGAGAACGGACACGGTCGATTTGACGGGGAGATGGGGCACGAGGCTCTTTAGCGCCTCAAACCTGGAAGAGTTAGAAGCCTGGCTGACGGAAATAGAGGATGCAATCCCGACTGAGCAAATAGAAGCTCTACCGGTCGCATACCCTCGCCTAAAACTGAAATGAGAAAACGTCCGCACTATCATGTTCTTCGCGCAGCCCCTTAATGACGCATGCCGGAGCTTCCCGTCTTACTGAAGGGCGCCGCCGGGACTATTGATTACCTTATAGAATTTTATAAGCTGCCGCTCATTTCCGAGAGCGGTTAGGACGCTCCAAAGGGCATCCGGCATGAGGAGCATCCGATGATCCACGAATTGCGCATCTATACATGTCTGCCGGAGAGGCTGCCGGCGCTGCAACAGCGTTTCGAGACCGCGACGCTGGCGATTTGGGAACGCCTCGGCATCCGCTCACTCGGCTTCTGGACGACGATGGTCGGTTCTTCCAGCAACGATCTGACTTACCTGATCGAATGGCGGTCGCTGGCGGAGCGCGAGCAGAAATGGGCCGAGTTCATCGCCGATCCGGAGTGGCAGGAAGCGAAGGCGAAGAGCGAGGCGGATGGGCCGATCGTCGCCAACATCGTCAGTTCGCTGCTGAAGCCGACACGCTTCTACCGCGGCTTCTCCAACCCGTCGGAATAACGGTTACGGCCGGCCGAGACCCCATGACCATGCCCGACACCGCCGCCCTCCTTGAAGACGCCGCCGATCGGATCGCCGACATTTCCCGGGCAGATCTGCAGATCATGCGGCGCCGCGCCGCGCTGCTCTTGCGAAACTCCGGCTCGATCGCCTTTGACGACGATATAGAAGAAGCGCTCCGGGATCTGTCCGCCGAGATCGGCAAGACGCGCAATGATACCATCAGGTATATCGTGCGGGAGTGGATGAAGAAGAACATTGATCTGCCGGTGTTACCTCCTTAATAATAGGAAAAAGCATGTTTTCTTTACTCCATACACTACTAGAACTTGGCCACTCCACCTCTCAGAACCTGGAATTTTCTCAATCGCCTGGAGTAAAGATCAGTTTTGGAGAAGAGACGATTACCGAATCGAATTTGCTGGAGATCAGACGGCGCCATCCGCACAAAGTAACACTGCTAACTTTTTCGAAATCGCAGGAGAGCAAGAACACAGGAGCCGACTGGGAATGGCACTTGATTGGAAAAGCCTACACCCTGAAGATGCGCGTACAAGCCAAGAGAATTCATAAGGCCGGTGGAATTGGAAACCTGAAGCAGATGGGAAAAGGGGCCGCCAAGCCGCAGATAGAGTTGCTCATTGAAGATGCAAACGCGAATAGTCTCTTCCCTGCATACTGCTTTTATTCCACCGAACCCCAGCGGTCTTACTGGGTGAAAGGAAGCGGAGACGGAGAATGCGAACCGTTCGAGGCTGGTTGCCTGATTGCGGACGCTGAAACTGTCAAATCAAAAGCGCCCAAGAAGCTTAGCGAAATCGAAAACGACACGGTTCCCTGGCATTTTTTATATACGAGACGCAATTTCTCAACGAGGCAGCTCCCTTTCGTTACTAAATTACGGGAAGACCCTCCGATCGAGCGATATGTGGAAAAAGTCATCTCGTCCTATGAAGACGGAGCGACCGATATTGGATTGCCTACGATCTTCCAATTGAACGACGGGGGACTACAGCTTGACGGCAGAAAAGGCATATTCCGTACTTCTGAGGCCGTGGGTGAAGAGATCGTTCCGGAGGATTTTGAAAGGCGCGGAATAACCAAATTTCTAAAGATTGACATGCGGAAGCCTGATCTGTTTGGGATAAGGAGCTGACCAAAACTGACTTACTCAGGCCTGGCGATGCAGTCCCTCTGCCAGCTCGGCGAACGGCTACGTGACCTCATAAACTGCCGCATTGTCCTGCACGTCGCGCAGCCCCTTATAGGCCGCGTGCCGTAGCTTCCCGTCACGCTTCCACGCTGCCTTGTGGCTGGCATTGACATTGGTGCGTGACCCTAGCAACGGTAAACGAACACAACAGCTGCAATCTGAGTTTGTAAGCCGCGCCTGTGCTGGCCGAGGGGATGGATGCTTTTCTGACTTTACCTTGGATCATTGGCCAAAATTCCAATTTTGGCGATAGCTCTCGTTAAGAGAAATGACCGGAGAACGTTTTGCTTAAATTCAACAAGGAGTTTTAATGGGTCCATTATCCGATCTGGCAATCTTTTTATCAGAGAAACTCATAAGCGGCTGGAAAGAGAGAAGTATATGGAAAAATATAGCTATACTATTGGTATGTCTGGTTGTTTCTATATTTGGCACAGTAATAACTGTCATCACGGTGCATGAATCATTTAGTAATTTTTTTGGAAGATAGGTTTCTCCAGTGACTATTCCAACTCATAAACCGCCGCATTATCAGCAGCATCGCGCAGTCCCTTATAGGACGGGTGGCGCAGCTTGCCGTCATGCGTCCAGCCTCGATATTCGATCTCGGCAACCAACTTCGGCTTGATCCAGATCAGGTTCTGCGCCCACCGGAATATTTGACGGCCGGCTTGGTCGTCTTGATCTTGTCCATCATCGCGCGAAGCTTCATCGCCTCGTTTGCCTTAAAGCCCGTTCCGACCGATCCTACGTAAACCAGCTCGTCACTCTTCCGAGCAGCCAGCAGAAGCGCGCCGATGTTCCCGAACGCCACGCCGGACATCTGATAGCCAACGATCGCGAAACCATCGCTCTGGATGCATTTGATTTTCAGCCAGTCGCCGAGGCGGCCGCTGCGATAGGTGCTGTTGCGGTCTTTGGCAATGATGCCTTCCAGACCACTCTCGCAGGCGATGCGCAGGAGCGTATCTCCATCCGCCTCGATCTCCTCCGATAGCCGGATAGCTTCTTCGCCGCCGGCAGGCACCAGCCCCTCGAGGAGATGGCGCCGCGCGGTGAATTCTGTCTCCATCAGATCATGACGATCGAAATAGAGGAGGTCGAACGCCATCATGACCGCTTCCCGGGATGACCTATTCCCGCCGCGGCCGCCGAGCGATTGCTGAAGCCTGCCGAAGTCGGAGCGGCCCTGCTCGTCGAACACGACGGCTTCGCCATCCAATATCGCCGTCGCGACAGGAAGGCGCTTTGCAGCCGCCAGGATCGCGGGAAATCGGGCCGTCCAGTCGTGCCCACCCCGCGTCACGATCCGCACGCCAGACGGTTCGATGTGCACCGCCAAGCGATAGCCGTCCCATTTCACCTCGAAAGCCCACTGCCTGCCTTTCGGCGGCTTCGGCTTGAGGAGAGCGAGGCAGGGATCGATGCGCTCCGGCATGGGATCGAGAGTAAGTTGAGGCTGGGCCGGATCACGCTTCTTCCGCGGCCGGCTGCGGATCGGCGCCTCCGCATCACCGAGCAGCGGCTGGGAAGGCTTGCGAGGCGGCTTTGTCATGCCCGCAGTTCATCAGCAACACCTTAAAAAGCAATTGACCAAGATTGATTATTGACTCCAGGGCGACCGAGAACATAATAGGAACATCGGCGAGGCGGCCGCCAATCTGAAAACTGGAGTATGGAGCACGGATATGCGCGAGCAGCCGATCGGCGAAGCCATGGTTGATGATGAGATTGCGGAGGTGCTCGCCTATCACCAGGGCGATGCACAAGCAGCGATCGGAACCCTCCTGAATGACATCCGCCATCTTCGTTGGCAGCTGGTCTTGACAGAAGGCGCGATGGGTCGAGGGATCACGCGGGGGTGGCGGCCGAGATACGACCGAGACTGAACAATGCCGGAAATGAACTATTCCAAAAAGTTGCGCGGCTGGAGTCTGAGCGATGCGGACGCGGCCGGCCAGCTGCTGGAAGTCACCTGCCAATTCTGCAGAACCACCTACCGCTATTTCCCGCGGGATCTGTTGAAGCTGACCAAGAATATCAGCCTCGATCGACTGCCAAGCCGGTTCCGTTGCCAGCGCTGCGATCGGGCAGACTATGTGTCGCTCAAGGTGATTCAACTCTGGGGCTCGGAATACGGCAGGCTCGAGGTGCGCCGCCTGGTCGGGATCAACACGGTGAAAAAGCCGATATGGGAAGATGGGGTCTTATAAGATGGCCGACCGAAGAGATAATCCCCTCGCCCGCTGGCGCTTGAACTCCCTCCTGCCCCATCACGTGATTATCTTTTGGGGCAACTATAATTCCGGCGAACATGCTCACCACTTCCGCCAGCGAAGCGAGATAATCAACTCTGCACTGGCTATAGACCGGTCTTCCAAGTCCTATTTCGCTGCGGTCGAATGGGATCAGTATCTTGTTTTCTGCTTCGGAAATCGCGAAGCTGCAACGCAATTCAGGGACCGTTGGAACGGTCAATTCATCGATACGGACGAGGTGAGCAGGAAAGGCGTGTGGACGCCAAGGGAGGGTGATGTGTGCAATTTATATCGGATGATGAGCAACCAGCAGGCCATCCGAGCGATCACGCGGGCGATGATCGACAGCACCGGCAACATGGAGCCGCAGCAAGAGATCTGGCCCGACAGAATGGCACCGATTGTTCGCAACACGCCCGCCGGCCGGGAACTCGCTAACGTCCGCTGGGGACTGCCAAGCTCTTCGAAGGCTCTATTGGATGCAGCGACCAAACGCGCTGACGGGCTGCGCAAGAAGGGGAAGCCGGTCGACTTCGACGAGCTGCTGAAAATGGAGCCGGATGGTGGAACGACGAACGTCCGCAACGTCAGCAGTAAGCATTGGAAGCGCTGGCTTGGTGTCGAGTACCGGTGCGTGGTGCCGTTCACACGCTTTGCCGAACCTGACCCCGCGAACAAGCCAGATGGTGGCAGGACGCCGAATGCGTGGTTCGGCGCGCCGGACGAACCTGTCATGTTCTTCGCGGGGCTGTGGGTGCCGCAGTGGACGAGCGTGCGGAAGATCAAGGAAGGACTGATCACGACCGACCTGTTCGGCTTCCTCACCACGGAGCCCAACGCCATCGTGGCTCCGATCCATCAAAAGGCGATGCCGGTTATCCTCGGCAACCAGGATGAGATTGAAACTTGGCTCACTGCGCCGTGGGAAGAGGCAAGCAGGCTGCAGCGGCCGCTGGCAGACGACAGGATCGTCCTGCTGCCGGCCGCGGAGCCGTTGACCGTAGCTGACCCGCAACCCGTTTTGATTTGAGAAAATGAGCATCACAAACCATTCAACCGCGCCCGGAAAGGCTCTAACTCTCCAGATGCGGCCAGTCTCCTCGCCGGCTATTTTCGCAGGATTTTCTCCATTGCCCTGCCCTTCGCGAGTTCGTCGATCAGTTTGTCCAGGTAGCGGATTTCCCGCATGGTCGTTTCCTGGATTTCTTCCACGCGGACGCCGCAGATCACGCCTGTGATCTGCGATCGGGAGGGGTTCATCTCAGGTGCCTGCGCAAAGAAATCCTCGAAGTTGGTGTTCCTCGCCAGCTGATCGTCCAGGGCCTCCCGGCTATAGCCCGTCAGCCAGCAGATGATTTCGTCGACTTCCGCCTTCGTGCGTCCCTTCTTCTCCGCCTTGGCGACATAGTGGGGATAGACGCTCGCGACGCTGACCGAATAGATGCGATGCTTCGTCATGCGTTCTCCTGAATGTTGCAGGTATTTCCCGGCTGAGATGGCTGGACGACAAAACCCCGCCCGATGGCCGACAATGAGCAACCCTCCTGCGGCACGGGCGCGAGGAAGTTTGGCTGATGGACGCGAACTCTACAGCGCCGCCGGCCATGACCGCAATTGGCGCAATCCAGCCGAAGCCACTCGTCTGCTGTCGACCCAAAGCGGGCATTCGGGAGTGGTTCACTCTTGTCTGCGATGGGGTGGTTAGCGGCCGGTCAGCTTCAGGTCTGAACGTGCAAAAGGCGACGTTGCGTGTGCCAGCCAAGCCGCGATGCGCCAGGTTCCCGAGAGTAACGATGGAGGGCTAGTGCGTCACCGTTGGTCAAGATCGACATGGCTCTTGTAGACGGCACCTTCCCGATATCTCATCGGAAGTTCGGCCGCGGGCAGATCGTGTGCCTCGAACGGTTTCCCGCTGGACCAGGGGAGCGCGTTCAACGCCACGCCGAACCCTGTGCTGAAAAGCAACGGCGCGAGCTTCGCAAGGGGCTTCTTCCACGCGATTGCAAGAACACCGAGCGGCAACTTCACGACGAAGAATAGGATGAGGACGAGCGGGGCGACGAAGAGGGTCAGCACCATCGGAATCGCCGTTTCCAACATGGGATCGCCACCGTATCGCAAGCGGAGCGGTGGGTTCCGTGCGGCCGCAAACGGAATCAGTTCTTCCATGAAGCGAACGTAGTCGGCGGACCGATCGACGCCCGTTTCTCCGAGCCAATCGAGCGAGGAGATTTCCCTTGACACGAAGAGCGTCCTTAGGCGCGCGCTGTAGACTGGAAAGCCAGTAGTGCCGACCCCACTCGTGAAGTGGAGGTGCAGGAATCGAAGCGACGTCCACGGGACGAGGCTGACGGACCGCCCTCGCGTCACCGAGAGGCCCCGGTCCTCGATGACGTAGGCCATCTCGACCTTTTGCGGGGTATCGCGATACCTCGGGATCTTCGCAGTGAAGCGGTAGTTGGGAAGGTCGTCCGTCTGCAATCGAGCCCCCCACTACGGTCCGCTAGTCGAAATGCTGCCTATCCCGCGATAGGATTCGATATCTGATTTACACGCAACTTGTTCTGCTGGGAATGACCGCTTGCGGCGGATCAGAGATCAGCCGCTATCTTCGCCTTGCTCGGGAGCAGACCGACTTAAACGCTTCAAGGACGTCCGAAATTGGCGCATTCCGGTCAATCAGGAGGATTTCACTGATACTCGCAGATCAGAAGCTGTTGATTGCAAGGAAATCGATTCCGCTTAATCAAGCTGATCGATAATGAATGTCCGCCGTCCTGGATGAACCGATCGGCCGGTTTTCCGGGCAATTCAGTTTGGGTAAACAGTCGATCTGCATTCATTTTTTCACCTGCCTTCTCAATTGTTCCGGATCATCTTCTTGACCGACTTGTCCCAATCGTCGTTGCTCATTATTGACAGGGTCTTCGCGGCGTCCCGGTACCGATTTTCATGGCAATCGTCGCAAGTAAGCATTGGAGCTGTTGCATGGCAATCTACAAGGGCGCGCTGGCATTGCTGGGAAAGTCGGAAACCGACGCAGCGGTCGTGGACTACTTGAAGTCGCTGGGTGCGACGCTCCCGCTCAAGCGGCCGCCACGCGGCGAGAAGGAAACGAACGTCGAGGTCCCCGGTCAACAGATTGAACTGCTCTTTACTCTCGGAAGCGAGTTGCCGAACGGGACGCGCTTTGCGGAAGGGGAGTTGGTTCTGCGTACATTCTTCGTTCTTCCGGAGGAAGCAGGAAGACCGATCGATGGGACGCCTTTCGATCTCGATATGACCATGACCCGGGAGCAGGCGCGAGCAAAGTTCGGGGAGCCGGAATGGAGCAGCGGTGGTAGTTTGAAAAACGATCGCTGGGTGCTTGGAGACAAGCGGATGCTTCTAAGCTTCACCTCGGACGAACGGCGCATCCGGCAAGTGTCGGTGTCGCAATTGTTCGAGTGAGCGGGTGTCCGAACACATCCCTCATTGCAAGTCCGAGGTTCTGAGCGGGGGCGTTGGACATTACACTTTTTTTGCCTGAAGGTTCTGAAGGACGGCGGGCCGCTGCCCCAGAGCTTTTCTCCGGAGTTTGGTGGTCCGTAGCCGATAGCCTGATCATCACTGCCGGGCACGAGAGCAATATAGTCAGGCCCCTGCGCCTGAAGCAATGACCGCAATCGGCGCATTGCCGCCAGCAGCATTGGCAGTCGGTCGGTGGTGTATTTGATCGCATTTCTGCTAAAGCTGGGGAGTAGATCGCCCGCGATGTCACCAACTGCCGAAGTGTGAAGGGCGCAACGGGTTGATGGCCTCTTGTCTTGGAGGAGGAGCGCTGGGATGAGCACCGACCGGGAGACTGTGCGGTCCTATGATGCGGCCGCGGCGGAGTACGCTGCCGAGGCCGCGGTGATGCCCGAATGGGTCGCGACCGAGATCGATGCGTTCGTGACCGAGCTCCCCGGCTCGGGCAGGGTGCTGGAGATCGGAAGCGGTGGCGGGCGAGATGCACTTGAGCTTGAGAAGCGGGGCATCAGCGTCCGGCGCACCGACATTTCAAAGGGTTTCGTCGAACTGCTTCGCGAAAGCGGCTTCGAGGCCGACCTGTTGGACCCGCTGACCGATGACCTGGCCGACCCGCAGCGTCCCGGCATGCCGTACGACGGGATCTGGGCCTGTGCCTGCCTCATTCATGTCGCGCGCGGGGATTTCGGCACGGTGCTTGGGCGGCTTGCCGAGGCGACCCGGACCGGTGGTCGACTGCACGTCTCGGTCAGGGAGGGCGACGGCGAGGATGTGTCCACACACGGTAGTGCTGCAGCACCTCGGCGCTACGTCGAGACGTACTGGCGCGAGCCTGCCCTGCGGTCAGCACTCACAGACGCCGGCTGGATTGTCAGCGAGGTACGGCGCTACGTCGGAAGGCCCCATGATCGCTGGCTGAGCGTTCGGGCGAGTCGGGCGTGAGGCAAACAGAACTTGCGGGAATGACCGGTTGTGGCGCCGCTATGAACTCCAAGTGGTCACCGGAACGTCGGCTTCGGGCGAAGGCAAGCTCGCCGCTGTGGCCGAGATGAGGTCGCATTGCTGACCTTGCGTTCCAGCCGAAAGAATGGCCAGCCTTCGTCGGACCCCGGCACCCTCCTCACGTGTTGTTGATCGCGATATCGCAGCGGCTGGTTGCACCGCACACTTTTTGCTGTTCTTTTCGCACCTGCGAACAACTCGCTTCTGTAACCCGCCGGACGAGAGACATTCCTCCCAGTCCGACGTCCGGCCAGAAAGAGGATCCGAACATGGGTGATCTCCTGAAAGGTATCTCCAGTTTTCGCGGCGCGGTTTTTCCCAACCAGTCGGCGCTTTATCGCAAGCTGGCGCGGGAAGGCCAGCAACCACAGGCTCTGATGATATCCTGCGCCGACAGCCGGGTGATGCCCGAAACCATCACGCAGGCCGGTCCCGGCGATCTCTTCGTCTGCCGCAATGCCGGCAACATCGTTCCGCCCTTCTCGACGCTTAATGGCGGCGTCTCCTCCGCCATCGAATATGCCATTCTGGCGCTCGGCGTCAGCGACATCGTCGTCTGCGGCCATTCGGATTGCGGCGCCATGAAGGGCCTGTGCCATCCGGAGCTGCTCCAGCCGATGCCCAATGTCGCGGCCTGGCTGCGCCACAGCCACGCCGCCTATTCGATCGTCTGCCGGGCCTATCCGGATGACCTTTCCGAGAGTGACCGCGTGCGCGCCGTGGCGATGGAAAACGTCGTCGTTCAGCTCGATCACCTGAAGACGCATCCTTCCGTGGCCGCGAAACTCGCCACCAGCGAGATCACCCTTCATGGCTGGTTCTTCGACATCGAGACCGGGGAAGTCCAGGTTTACGATGGGGCAACAGCGACCTTCACGGTGCCGCAGGAGGGAGAGCCGCTGCCGGTTGCGGTGACCGGCCGCGATCGGCCGCATGTCATGGCGCAAATCGCAGCAACACTTGCCGCGGAGTAGCGCCATGACAGCAGTGAGCTCCACCTTTTCGCGCGACCTCGCCTCGTCGCTGGTCGTCTTTCTCGTCGCCATCCCCCTGTGCCTCGGGATCGCCATCGCCTCCGGCGTGCCGGCGTCGATGGGCCTGATCTCCGGCATCATCGGCGGCATCGTCGTCGGTTTCCTGTCGGGCTCGCCGCTGCAGGTCTCCGGACCTGCCGCCGGACTTGCCGTCATCGTCTTCGGCTTCGTCGAGGAATACGGCGTCGCCATGCTCGCCCCCGTCCTGATCGCCGTCGGCTTCCTGCAGATCGCCGGCGGGTTCCTGCGGGTCGGCTCCTGGTTCCGGGCGATCTCGCCGGCCGTCGTTCACGGCATGCTCGCCGGCATCGGCATTCTGATCATATTGGGGCAGATTCATGTGCTGATGGATGCCAAGCCCGCTGCAGGCGGGATGGAGAACGTCGCGGCGATGGAGGACAGTTTCGCCCGTCTTTGGGGAACTGGCCTGACGAGCCAGGCAACCGCTTTGAAGGTCGGCCTCATATCCCTGCTTGCCATGGTGTGCTGGGAGAAGTGCCGTCCGAAATCGCTTGCGCTGGTTCCGGGAGCGCTGGTCGGTGTCGCAGCGGCGACGGTTCTTGCCGCCGCGTTGCAATTGCCGATCGCCCGCGTCGAGGTGCCCGCCTCGCTCGTGGACAGCATCACACTGCCGACCGCGGAAAATTTCGCCCGGTTGCTGGAGCCCGGCGTCATTCTCATGGCGGTAATGATTGCCGTCATCGCGAGTGCCGAAACCCTTCTCTCGGCCGCCGCCGTCGACCGGATGCATGACGGCGTGCGCACCCGGTTCAACAAGGAGCTGTTTGCCCAGGGCGTCGGCAACGGGCTCTGCGGCCTGCTCGGCGGCTTGCCGATCACCGGCGTCATCGTCCGTTCCTCGGCCAACATTCAGGCCGGCGCACGCACGCGGGCCTCCGCCATCTTCCACGGGATCTGGATATTGGGCCTGGTGGCGCTGGCGCCAAGCCTCTTGACCCTGGTTCCCTTGTCGGCCCTCGCCGCGGTTCTGCTCGTCACCGGATGGCGGTTGATCAGCCTGCGCCATGTCAGACACCTGTTCGAGCATCATGGATTGGTGCCGGTCGGCATCTGGGCGGTGACCGTCGCCATGGTCGTCCTGCAGGACCTGCTGGTCGGTGTCGCGCTCGGCCTGGCGCTGTCGATCATCGAGATCGTGCCCTACCTCAGGCGAAAACTCGCGATCAGACACGCCGAGATAGACGAGGAAATCCATGTCCGGCTCGGCGGCGCAGCCACCTGCAAGGATGTTCCCATTCTGCTCAACACGCTCGAGCAGCTGCCCGAGGGCCGCAAGGTCAAGATTGTCGGCGAGGACCTCCATTACATGGATCACACCAGCGCCGAAACCATCAGCGAATGGCTACGACGCGAGGCAAGGGCCGGTCGTGCCATTGAAATCCATCCGCCGCCGGCAGCCCGCCACCCCCGCCTGAAACCGCTGTTTCAGCGCTTTGCGACCGAAGTCGCCTGATCAAACCTGGGGAGGGCAAACGCCCTCCCCAACTCGCTTCTTGTCCATGAGAAACCCAAAACGGACATTTTAGAGCTCGGCGGTTAGGACTTCGGGGGTGCTTCTACATCCGAAAACGCCTGTACGGCACCCGGCAGCCTTGGCCCTTTGATCTCGATCACAGCAACGGATTGGTTCAGTTCCGCGATCTCCGACGACGAGAACGACATGGCAGAGGAGCCGATGTTTTCGATCATGTGTGCCATCTGCGTCGTGCCGGGTATCGGCACGATCCACGGCTTCTGGGCCAGGAGCCAAGCGAGCGCAACTTGTCCCAGCCTTGCCCTCTTCCGCTCAGCCCAGGTCTTCAAAAGTTCTACGAGGGCAAGATTGTGGGGAAGGTTATCTGGAGAGAAGCGTCCCTCGATGCCGCGGATGTCGCCCTCCGCAAATCGAGTCTTCTCGTCGATTGCGCCGTTTAGGAAGCCGACACCCAGCGGGCTCCAGGGTACGAAGCCTATGCCCAGTTCCTGGCAGACCGGGATCGATGTCTTCTCCGGTCCGCGCCACAACATCGAATACTCGCTCTGGACGGCAGTCACGGGAAGTTCCGCATGGGCTCTACGGAGGGTGTTCAGACCCATCTCGGAAAGGCCCCAGTGCAGAACCTTTCCTTGGTCCATCAGGTCCTTGACGGCACCAGCCACGTCCTCGATCGGCACCTGCGGATCGACGCGGTGCTGGTAGAGAAGGTCGATGCGATCCGTCCGCAACCGTTTCAGCATGCCCTCGACAGCCAGCTTGATATGCTCCGGCCGGCTGTTGAGCCCCGGTCGGCGCGCTCCAGTCTCAAGATCGATGTTCCATCCGAACTTCGATGCGATGACGATCTGGTGCCGGAACGGCTCGACGCCTTCGCCGAGAATGCGCTCGACTTCGTGGGGGCCGTAGGCCTCGGCCGCATCATAGAAGGTCAGGCCGTTGTCGAACGCCGAACGGATGATATTGTGCATCTCGGCGCGTGTCGGGATTGTCTGCTGGTAGGTGCGGCTCATGTTCTGGACGCCTAGACCGACACTCGAAACTTCGAGCGCGCCGAGCTTCCTGCGGCCGATTGCCGAAACTGACGCAGCTGTTGAGGCCGCTGGTGTAGTCGAGGACTGCGCGGACGCGATGTCCGCGTTTGCCGCTATGGCGAGACTTGCCGCGGACATCAGCAATCCCCGTCGATTCAGTTCCATTCTCTGGTTTTCTGTCATCGTCATTCTCTTTCGTTATTCAAACTTCGCGACCATCGTCGCGCGGCCTGGAGCCTGCCAGCTTGCCGTCTTTCACCTCGTCGACCCGCTTGCCGACCACGGCGTTCGGGACGGCGGCGGTAAAGGCGCGCTGAGTTCGAGGGAACGGGGAACGTAGGCAGCATTGGTTCAGAGCTTGCGCGTGCCAAGCCACTTCACCATTGCCGGATCGCGATGATCGAAGAAGCTGCTGGCCTTCTGGTCGAGCGAACCGATCGCCTCAACGTCTTTCTGGTCCAGCGCGAAGTCGAAGATCGAAAAGTTCTCCGCCATCCGCTCTTTACGCACCGATTTAGGGATGGCGACGATGTTGCGTTGGATCAGCCATCGTAGCACGACCTGCGCAATGCTTTTGCCATGCTTGTTACCAATCGACCGCAAGAGTTCGTTTGTGAACAGCCCGTTCTTCCCCTCCGCGAAAGGACCCCATGCTTCGGGTTGAACGTTGTATTCCTGGAGCAGCTTCTCTGCGTCCTCCTGCTGATGGAACGGGTGGATTTCGATCTGATTGACCGCGGGCACGATCTCGTTGTGAAGCACGAAATCCAGCAAACGGTCGGGATAGAAGTTGCTGACGCCGATCGTGCGGATGCGACCCGCCTTGTACAGTTCTTCCATCGCACGCCATGCCCCATAGACATCACCGAAAGGCTGGTGGATGAGCCAGAGGTCCAGATAGTCGAGCTGCAGCTTGTTTAGGGAACGTTGGAAAGCGGCCTTGGCGCCCTCATACGTCGCGTCCTCGATCCAGAGCTTGGTTGTTACAAACAGATCGCTTCGATCAATGCCATGGTTGCGGATCGCGGTGCCTACGGCCTCTTCGTTGCCATAGGAAGTTGCGGTGTCGAGCAAACGATATCCTACATCGATCGCGTCACGGACGCTGCGCTCGCACTCGGCAGGATCGGGTACCTGAAAGACGCCGAAGCCAAGGATCGGCATCTCGATCCCGTTGTTCAGGGTCACTGTGGGAACGGTACTGGTCATGTCATTTTCCTTCTCTCTAACGCGAGAGCTCTGCGGATCGCCGCCGTTTCACTTGCCGACGCGCGCCTGAAGGTGTGTAGGATATCTGTCGCCAACGATATCGACCTTGGAGAGCGCGTCCGCGGGTCGCGCCCTTGCACCCAAGGCCGAGCGCCGAGACTTCGAGGTTGCCGGCCGGGCTAAAAGATATCCCTTGCCGACATTTTAGATTAGGGGCAGTAATCGGCATGAGGCTATAAGGGTGTCTAATGAATGCCGCAGGAGAACTTCAACGATCTGCTCGCCTTCGTCACCGTGGCGCGCGAGGAGAGTTTCACTCGCGCCGCCTTGAAGCTTGGCGTCTCGCAGTCGGCGCTTAGTCAGACTGTCCGTGGTCTCGAAGAGCGGCTGGGCATTCGGCTGCTGACGCGCACGACGCGGCGGGTATCACCGACGGCGGCGGGTGAACGTCTTCTTCTGACGGCGGGACCGAGGTTCGAAGAGATTCAGGCGGAACTCGCTGCGCTCAGCGAGATGCGGGACAAGCCGGCCGGGACGGTCCGGATCACGGCCGGCGAGCATGCCGCGATCTCGGTCCTTGCGCCGGCGCTCGAAAAGTTCCTGCCCGACAATCCGGACGTCAACGTCGAGATCACCGTGGACTACGGCCTGACGGATATCGTCGCCGAACGCTACGATGCGGGCGTGCGGCTCGGCGAGCAACTGGCGAAAGACATGATCGCTGTGAAAATCGGCCCGGAAATGCGCATGGCGGTGGTGGGAGCGCCTTCCTATTTCCGGCAGCATCCGTGGCCCGAGATCCCGCAGGACCTGACGGCGCATAATTGCGTTCAGATCCGGATGCCAACCTATGGCAACATCCTCGCGTGGGAGTTCGAGAAGGACGACCACGAACTCAAGGTCCGGGTCGAAGGCCAGATGGTGTTCAACAACATTGCAATGCGCCTTGATGCCGTGAGGCGAGGCCTCGGTCTCGCCTATATGCCCGACGATCTGGTAGCAGACGATATCGCGCAGGGCAGGCTTGTCCGCGTTCTTGAGGACTGGTGCGCGCCATTTGCAGGTTACCACCTCTACTATCCTAACCGACGACACGCCTCGCCGGCATTCGCACTGGTGGTAGAAGCTCTGCGGTACCGCGGGTAACACGGTGATCAACCGTCTGTGATTAATAAGGCAGGCTAATACCTTCAATCGGAAATGAGCATCTAATCACCTGAATGCTGCTCGCGTAGCCTTCTTCCAACTTCATGTTGCAAGGCAGGTATCGGGCATGTTTTCCAAAACTCTTTCGGCCGTCGCGTTTTCCGCGCTCGTTCTGTCTTCAGGTGCTGTTTACGCCCAACCAGTCGCCAAACCGGAGCCTCTCGTAGTCCGGGAGCAGGGCAGCTTCGCAGTTGGCGGCGCGGTGTCGGCCACAGCCGGAACCTACAACAACAATGCTCCGACCTCCGAGGGTCAGACGCTTCACGGCGACCACGCCTACGTCTTCTATCAGGTGCCCGAGAACCCGAAGTCGCTGCCGATCGTCATGCTCCACGGAGCCTATCAGTCGGCACGCTCCTGGGAGACTACGCCAGACGGTCGAGACGGCTTCCAGAACATTTTCCTGCGCCGTGGGTATCCCATCTATCTGGTGGATCAACCGCGTCGCGGCCGCGCGGGCAACAGCACCGTCGCGACGACGATCGAGCCGACGCCATACGACCAGTTGTTCTTTGACCAGTTCCGGATTGGCAAATGGCCGGACTACTTCGGCGACGTCCAGTTCTCGCGTGATCCCGAAGCGCTGAACCAGTTCTTCCGCTCGGTCACGCCGAACACAGGCCCATTCGATGCAAACGTGATCTCGGACGCCATGTCGACCCTGTTCACAAGGACCGGACCGGCAATCCTGTTCACGCATTCGCAGGCGGGCGGACCGGGATGGCTGACGGCGATCAAGAACCCCAACGTCAAGGGCATCGTGGCGCTGGAACCGGGCAGCGGTTTCATTTTTCCCGAAGGCGAGGTCCCGGCCGATATGCCGAGTGCCGCCGGCACCCTCAAGGCCGAGGCCGTTCCCGCCGCGGACTTCGAAAAGCTCACCAAGCTACCGATCGTTATCTACTACGGCGACAATTTCCCGCTCGAACCGACCCAGGAACGCGGACAGGACAACTGGCGCGTCCGCCTGGCGATGGCGAAGCTCTGGGTAGAAACCGTGAACAAGCACGGCGGCGATGCCACGCTCGTTCATCTGCCGGATATCGGCATAAAGGGCGGTACGCACTTCCTGATGTCGGATCTGAACAACGTTGAGATCGCCGACCAGGTCTCGAAGTTCCTCGCGGACAAGAAGCTCGACTGACCAATCTGCGCGCTGTCGGAAAGCGTCAGCGCGCGGAACTTCACATATTGAGGAGCCTCAAAATGGCAATTGAAATCATCGACACAAGACGACGCGACTTCCTGGGTGCAGGTGCTCTCGTCATCTCCGGTGCGATGCTGGGAGTTTCCGCAATGACGACCACCGCTGCCGCCGCCGATTACAAGCAGAATCCGTTCACACTCGTTTACGACGGCGCGATCATCAGGAACGAGCCGGGGAAGGTGAACATCCATCCGGTGAACTACAAGCTCAATGGTCTCGACATCGTCGCCAACGTCTACACGCCGCCCGGCTACGATCCGGCGAAAAAGCATCCCACGATCGTTCTGGCGCATCCGAACGGGGGCGTGAAAGAGCAGACCACGGGCCTTTACGCGCAGCGTCTGGCGGAGCGAGGTTTCATCACGATCACGGCCGACGCCGCCTATCAGGGCGGAAGCGGCGGTGAACCGCGCAACACCGACAAGCCGCAGTTCCGCATCGAAGATATCCACGGAATGGCGGACTTCATCAGTCGCTTCCCCGGTGTTGACACGGCACGCCTCGGCCTTTTCGGCATCTGCGGCGGTGGCGGCTACTCTCTGGCGGCTGCAAAGACCGACAAGCGCTTCAAGGCCGTGGCGACGCTCAGCATGTTCAATTCTGGCCGCGTCCGCCGCAACGGCTTCCAGGACAGCCAGATGGAAACGATACAGCAGCGCCTGCAGCAGGCCTCGGCAGCCCGCGCACAGGAAGCAGCGGGCGGCGAGATCCTCTATTCCGGGGACGCCAATCTGACGGACGCCCAGATCGATGCTCTTCCGTTCGATCTTTATCGGCAGGGCTATCACTACTACTGGCGCACCCATGCACATCCTGGCTCGACCTTCAGGTACACGACAAGCAGCTTGATGGATTTGATGCGCTGGGACGCCACGGGCGAGATCGCGCTCATCGACGTGCCTCTCCTGATGATTGCGGGCAGCGAAGCCGACACCCTTTACCTGACCGAGGACGCGTTCCCGAAAGCGACGGGCACCAGGGACAAGGAACTGTTCAAGATCGAGGGTGCCAAGCACATCGAGACCTATTGGGTTCCCGAGTATGTCGAAGCGGCCCTGTCCAGGTTGAAGCCGTTCTTCGACCGTCACCTCGCTTCCACGTGACGGTTTTCCCAGGCGTGCGAAGCGCCTGCTGCCCAATCGTCGGCAGGAGCCATGCACTGAATTATCGAGAGGAAATCAACTTGAAGAAACTCATGTCGGGAATACTCAGCGCTGCCATCGTCTTTGGAGCCGGAATGGAGACAACCATGGCACAGGAGCCAGCATCGAATCTCGAGTCCGCCCGTTCGCGAACTCAGCAACTGATGGGCGATATCGCACCCAAGCTGGCGGAACTGACGGACGACGTCCTTTACGCCGATGTATGGGAACGGCCGCAGCTCTCTCAACGAGACCGTAGCCTGGTGACGGTCGCAGCGCTGATCGCCCTCAACCGTCCTGACCAGCTTCGTTCACATCTCGTTCGCGCCAAGGCCAACGGCCTGACGGAAGAGCAGCTCGTCGAGACCATCACGCATATGGCGTTCTATTCCGGCTGGCCGAGCGCTGTGTCGGCGGTGGCGATCGCCAAGGATGTCTTCGCAGAGAAGTAGATCACGGTCGAGCCAGCACGGCCCTCACCATGACAGGTACCCCATGAACATGACGACCCTTATGACTGTTGCCCTATCCCTTGGCGCATCCGCTGCTTTCGCCGAACCCGACAAGGGCGTGACGGTAACCCGAGCCGGTACCCAACCATCGACGGCCGGTCCGTCGACCAGCTTCACCGGAGCCGTCCGAGTCGATTCCCGCTTTTCCGCGACTGCCCCCGCTACAGTCAGTGGAGGCACGGTGACCTTCGAGCCCGGCGCGCGCACCGCCTGGCACACCCATCCTCTTGGTCAGACCCTGATCGTCACGGCAGGCGTCGGCCTCGTCCAGCATTGGGATGGCGAAGTGCAGGAAATCCGTCCGGGCGACATCACCTGGATACCGCCGGGGGTGAAGCACTGGCACGGCGCGACGGCGACCACCGGAATGTCGCATATCGCCATTTCCGAGGCACTGGACGGCAAGTCGGTCGCGTGGATGGAACATGTTTCCGACGAACAATACGCGCGGTGAGCTCTGGTCCAACGTCGATGAGGTTTCGATGAAGAAAATAATTGGCGGCATAAGTGGTGCGGCTCTGGCTGGACTGACGGTCGTCTCGGTGGGGATGCAAGTCCACGCCGAGCCAACGCGCACTACGATGCCTGACATTGGCAAGCTTGTTCATTATACCACCGTCGAGCGGGGCGAGGTGACCGAGCACATCATGGCGACCCGCGAGGCGATCGAGGCCGTCAAGCGCGGCGAGCCGATTCCGAACGGCACCCATGTCGCGCTTGTCGACTACCGAGACGGCAAGGTCTTCCGTTACTTCATCATGGAGAAGGGCGAGGGCTGGGGGCAGGACTACGACGAGAACCGACGTACGGCCGACTGGCAGTTCCAGTGGTTTAAGCCCGACGGCACGATCAACATGGACGAGAACACCGAGCGCTGCCAGCGGTGTCATACCTCGCGATCCGGCCGTGAGTTCCTCTACACCTACAACGACATGCGACGGTTCGAGTTGGAATGAGCCGCATCTTGCCTTTCCGCCTGTTGCTGGACTTCCTGGCGGTTGTCCTGATCATCGCATGTCTTGCCTATTGGTGGCTCGACAACCTCTCTCACGAGTTGTTCGGGACGGCGCTGTTCGCGCTCGTCATCGTCCATAACGTCTTCAACAGGCGTTGGTACGGCGGTGTCGCGCAGCGGAACATGAATGCCGTCCGCCTGGTGAACCTGGCTGTGATCGCCTGTCTCGGCATCGGCATGACTGTCATGCTCGTCACCAGCCTGCTCATCTCTCGGGATGCGTTCCCATTCGCGGCGGCCGGCGGCGCCTTTGCTGTCCGCGAAATCCATATGTTCGCGGGATACTGGGTGTTGCTGATCGTTTCAATGCATCTCGGGACGCGTTGGCAGGTGGTGATGAATGTCGGCCGGGGCGTGTTCCGGATCTCTGCCCCAAACGTCTATCGCACGGCCGCGTTACGACTGGCCGCCTTGGCCATCGCTGCATGGGGTCTCAAAAGTTCCGTCGATATGGGGTTCGGGTCGAAGCTCATGCTGACCTATTCGTTGGACATGTGGGATTTCAACGAGTCGTCGCTGGAGTTCTTTCTCAATTATGGAGCCATCGTCGGCATGTTCGCCTGCGGGATGCATTGTGGGCTGAGGCTGGCTCGGCGATCAGAGCGCAACACGTCCTAGGGACTGCCTCGTCGACGACTACATGTCAGCTTTCGGACGCGGATGCGCCGCGTCTGTCGCTGCCGCCGGCAATCGGCCCCAAATCCGTCACCGCCTGCGGCTGCCGCCCCAGCGACCTACTTCACCGGCCAGACAAAAAGCAGCGCTGGCACGCTGACCAGGATGATCAATGCCGACAGCGGCAGGCCGAGACGTGGGTAATCGGAGAACCGGTAACCGCCGGGACCGAAGACGAGCGTGTTGCATTGATGGCCGACCGGGGTCAGGAAGTCGCAGCCGGCGCCAATTGCCACCGCCATCAGGAAGGCTTCCGGCCTGAAGCCGAGACTGGTTGCAAAGCTCGCGGCGATCGGTGCCATGACGAGAACGGTCGCGGCGTTGTTGAGAAAGGGTGTAACGGCCATGGCGCTGACCAGGATCAGGCCGAGTGCCCCCCATGCCGGCAGATTCATCGCCACCGCACCCAGCCAACCGGCGATCAGGTCGCTGCCGCCGGAGGTGCGCAAGGAATCCGAGACGGGAATAAGGGCGGCGAGCATAACCAGGATCGGGCCGTCGACCGCTTTATAGATATCCGTCAGTGGAATGGCCCGGAAAACGACCATGCCTAGCGCCGCTGCGAAGAAAGCCACCGGAACCGGCGCGAGGCCAACGGCGGTCGTGGCCATGGCGAGGGCCAGGATCAGAAGCGGAATGAAGGCACGGCGGCGGGTGCCGAGCATCACCTCCCGCTGGGCGAGCGGCAACAGGCCAAAATCCTGCAGAAGTGCGGCCAGGCTTGCCCGGCTGCCCTGCAGGAGGAGGATGTCGCCGACGCCGAGGGTCAAGCTGCCCAGCCGTTCCTTGAGGCGTTCCCCGCGCCGGCTGATCGCCAGGATGTTGACCCCGCGCGTGTAGGAGAGCGCCAGCTCCTTGGCCGAAAGCCCGGTGAGGGACGAGTCCTGGCTGACGATCGCTTCGAGCGAAATGATGTTCCTGTCCGGCAGGCCATCTTTCGTCAAAGGCTTGCCGGAAAGCTTCAATTTCCCTTGTGATACGATGCGGTCCATGGCTGCCGAGGGGCCTTCCAGCATCACAATATCGTCGGAGCGGAGCGTCAGATCAGGAAAGGGCGCCATCCTGGTGCCGCCGCGCAGGACGGCCGTGGCGATGACCTCGCCATCGCCGAGCTTCACGAGGTCGCTGAGCGCCCGCTGAAGCAGCGTCGACTGGTCGGTGATTGCGACTTCGCTCGTGTAATTCTTGATCTCCACGACATCTTCGATGGCGTGGTCCTGCTTGGTGCGGCTTGGCACCAGCCTGTGAAAGAACAGCAGAAAGGTGATACCGACGACCGTCAGGATGGCGCCTATCGGCGTGAAGTCGAACATGGTGAAGGATGTTCCGGTCATCTCCTCCCGAAGCCGCGATACGACGATGTTCGGCGACGTGCCGACCTGCGTCATCAGTCCGCCAAGCAAGGCGGCGAAGGACATCGGCATCAGGTATTTCGAGGGAGAAGCGCCGGATTTCCTTGCGAACTGAAAGGCGACCGGCATCATGATGGCGAGTGCGCCGATATTCTTGATGAAGGCAGACAGCAACGCCACGGCGATCGTCAGGAGCGCGAGTTGGGTATGAAACGTGTTCAGGTTTGGGAAAAACCGCTTGATCGCGGCATCGACGATGCCCGACCGGGCCACGCCCGCGCTCACGATCAGGGCGCTGCCAACGATGATGACAATGTCATCCGAAAAGCCGGAAAAGGCTTTTTCCGGCGGGACTATCCCGGTCGCGACCGCCAAAACGAGCGCGCAACAGGCAACGACATCATAGCGGAAGCGATCCCAGATGAAGATCGCCATCATGAGCCCGATGACAGAAAACGCGATGATCTGCTGTGTCGTCATACGGACCTGGAATAAGGCTGGGATGTCGCCGACAACCGAGCGGAAGAAGATATTTGAGGGAACGCCGTGACCTCCGGCGGGTTCCCTGCCTTGCTAATCTAGCGCCTGTCAGCCTCCTGACCAGCCTGTGCGTGCCTGAATAGATAAGCGGGCACACCGGCGGGGCGCCACTACCAGACATTGCGATGTGTTGACGGATCGGAGGTGGACCGACATTCTGACCTCGGCGTGGCCTGCGCCACCGCCGCCCTCCAACACATTCAAAAGTCAGAGGACGTTGCCGCGATCCGTTCGAGAAGGACGGCTGTAGCGCAAACCTTCGTGTTCGAAGACCTCCGTGCCGTTCGGCGCTTCATTCCGCCGGAGGGGGAAAGGTGACCGGTATGCGGTGCAAATCGTCAAAAGGCCAAGGTTGCCGAACTTCAACTTCGCGCCATAAGCGATCATCGCCGCCCGTCCAAGAACGGTCTACTCTCTCATGGGTCGTTGCAACTTTTGATGACTTCGAGTAGCCCCAAAGTTGCGGGAATTTTGATGCTTCAGATCGGAGTCGAATGTCGAAGCTCAACATCTACAGATCGATATTGATTATTTGTCTTGCGGCCATCGTCTATATCTGGTCCCTTGCGGCGCTGATAATCGCTGTATGGTGGATGGCAGCCCTCATCGGTGTTTGGGTGAAGAAAATCGACCCCTCGCATGGTGAAAGTTCAATCTATCAGATTATAAATACTGACCCTTGGGAGCATTGTCAGCCTGGCTCTGTCTTTGGAATGGGTTCTACGTCTGGAAAGACTTGGACCACGACTACCATCGCCGAAACCGCGAGTGATCCCTGAAGGGCCACTTTAGGCCAGAAGCGGACGATTCTTCGCGCCGATGCGGATGGCTGTAGCGCAACCGCCATGTTCAATGATCCCCACGATATTTCGGCGCTTCATTCCGCCGGAGCGGAGATGCGCCATCTTACGGCTGCGGCAGGTCTCAGCCGTCACGCCCCCTAACCGCCCAGGAGGCGGTATCGTGATCGGGATGCTGGTTGTTGCTCGCCTTGATCGCCGCCGCCCAGTCGGCGCCGTTGGTTTCGGTCGCGCCGGTGTTTTCCATGGCCGTGATCGTCTCGAACCATGTCACCATGTTTTCGGTGCAGGTATTGGCGAGCGGCGGGAAGGCGTTGGGATCGTCAAGCGAGCCGATCATCAGGTTGGTGCGGCCGTTTTCGCGGTGGTGGAAGAACAACGGCGTGCCGCAATTGGCGCAGAAGCCGCGCTCGACAAGCTCCGAGCTCTTCCAGACGCTCGGCTGGCCGCGTGTCCAGGTCAGCGCATCATCGGGCGCGGCGACGAGCGCGGCAAAGATGCTGCCCGAGGCTTTCTGGCACATGCGGCAATGGCAGAGATGCGAATTGTCGAGCATGACGCTTGCGTGGTAGCGCACGGCACCGCACTGGCAGCCGCCGCTCACTTCCCTCTCGATGCGCTGCATTTTTTCGTCTCCTGCAAGAAGCGGGTTTGGCCGCAACTCTTTTAGGTTGTCGTCTTCCGATCGTCCAGCTCCATCGCCTGCGTCGACACGGATTTGTCCGCCAACCATCGAAGCTCTTCGTTCGCGTTTTCTGAGAGTTGAGCAGAGTTCCCGCAGCGGGCCCCAACCTTTATCCGCGCATACCGCACCACGCCGTCCGCGGTGGGGAACTCTTCCGTGTCGATAAACGGAAAGTGCAGGCCATTCGGACGCTGGCGCAAATAATCATATGAATTGTCGAACGAGTTTATCCACAATCAACTTTAACTCTACTGTATAGTTGGCATCATTTTATGCATCCTCTGGGTTACTATTTAGAAAAATATAATATACCGTGCAGATGGGCATGTTTATTCCGCGATTTCTTCGGCGACGTGGTGGGCACCCAGATTGGAAATAGTAATTGGGCGGCGAACACTTTCGTCGTTCGCAGTATCACTGGGGGGAATTGTAAATGGCGACTACGACAGTTTCAGGCACGACCGTCACGTTTTCGAATTCAGGTGCGGCAGCCAATCTGACACAATCCGGCACCGAAGACGGCAGCCTTCAGTTCACATTCGACGTGCTGGCCGCAAGCGGCGGCGGCGTGAAGACGACGATCTATTCGGTGGATGACGGCGTCAAGAACGACGACGGAGGGGCAGCGATCATCGTCACCAACAAGGCGTTTGTCGATTACAACAAGGACCTGCTGATGCAGGACGGCGTGGGCATTAGCTTCAGCCAAACCAGCCAGATGGGAGCAACATTCTGGATCGGCAGTGACAACCAGATCCATTATGACGCAGCCGGCATAAGCGCGCAGATCAACGCGCTCGATGCCGGAGAAACCTTCACCGACACAATCCAGTACACGATCAAGATGTCGAACGGCACGCTCAGCGTCGGCACGCTGACGGTTGTGATCAACGGCGTCAACGACGCACCCGTCCTCAGCGGCAACCCAGCGACGCTGGCGGCAGGCAGCGAGGACACGCCCTACACGATCAGTACTGCTGACCTGCTTGCCGGCTTCACCGATGCCGAGGGCAATCAGATCTCAGTCTCCGGCCTCACCGCCGATCATGGCGCCCTGGTCGACAACAATGACGGCACCTGGACTTTCACGCCTGATGCCAACTACAACGGCCCGGTCAACCTCAGCTACTCCGTCACCGACGGCAATGGCGGCAGTGTCCCGGCAAGCCAGAGCTTCACGCTGGATGCCGTCAACGACGCGCCGGTCCTCAGCGGCAATGCGGCGACGCTTTCGGCGGGCAGCGAGGACACGCCCTACACGATCAGCACTGCCGACCTGCTGGCCGGCTTCACCGATGTCGATGGCGACCAGCTGTCGGTCGCCGGCCTCACCGCCAATCATGGCGCCCTGGTCGACAACAATGACGGCACCTGGACATTCACGCCTGATGCCAACTACAACGGCCCGGTCAACCTCAGCTACTCCGTCACCGACGGCAACGGCGGCAGTGTCCCGGCAAGCCAGAGCTTCACGCTGGATGCGGTCAACGACGCGCCGGTTCTCAGCGGCAATGCGGCGACGCTGGCGGCAGGCAGCGAGGACACGCCCTACACCTTCAACACCGCCGACCTGCTGGCCGGCTTCACCGATGTCGACGGCGACCAGCTGTCGGTCGCCGGCCTCACCGCCGATCATGGCGCCCTGGTCGACAACAATGACGGCACCTGGACCTTCACGCCTGATGCCAACTACAACGGCCCGGTCAGCCTCAGCTACACCGTCACCGACGGCAATGGCGGCAGTGTGCCGGCAAGCCAGAGCTTCACGCTTGATTCCGTCAACGACGCACCTGTCCTCAGCGGCAATGCGGCGACGCTTTCGGCAGGCAGCGAGGACACGCCCTACACGATCAGCGCCGCCGACCTGCTGGCCGGCTTCTCCGATGTCGACGGCGACCAGTTGTCGGTCACCGGCCTCAGCGCCGATCATGGCGCCCTGGTCGACAACAATGACGGCACCTGGACCTTCACGCCTGATGCCAACTACAATGGCCCGGTCAGCCTCAGCTACACCGTCACCGACGGCAACGGCGGCAGTGTCCCGGCAACGCAGAGCTTCACGCTGGCGGCGGTCAACGACGCGCCGGCCCTCAGCGGCAATGCGGCGACGCTTTCGGCAGGCAGCGAGGACACGCCCTACACCTTCAACACCGCCGACCTGCTGGCCGGCTTCACCGATGTCGACGGCGACCAGCTGTCGGTCGCCGGCCTCAGCGCCAATCATGGCGCGCTGGTCGACAACAATGACGGCACCTGGACCTTCACGCCTGATGCCAACTACAATGGCCCGGTCAACCTCAGCTACACCGTCACCGACGGCAACGGCGGCAGTGTGCCGGCAACGCAGAGCTTCACGCTTGATTCCGTCAACGACGCACCTGTCCTCAGCGGCAATGCGGCGACGCTTTCGGCAGGCAGCGAGGACACGCCCTACACCTTCAGCACCGCTGACCTGCTGGCCGGCTTTACCGATGTCGACGGCGATCAGCTGTCGGTCGCCGGCCTCAGCGCCGATCATGGCGCCCTGGTCGACAACAATGACGGCAGCTGGACCTTCACGCCTGATGCCAACTACAACGGCCCGGTCAGCCTCAGCTACTCCGTCACCGACGGCAACGGCGGCAGTGTGCCGGCAAGCCAGAGCTTCACGCTGGCGGCGGTCAATGATGCACCGTCGGCGGTTGTGTTGTCGAACACAGTGACGTCGACGCCCGAAAATGGGGGCGTGATCAAAGTTGCCGAGATCGCGGTCACGGATGTCGATTCCGGAAACAACGTGCTGTCGCTGTCTGGAAGTGACGCCGCGTCATTCACGATCCTGAACGGCGCGCTGTACTTCAACGGTGGCGCGGACTTCGAAGTAAAGGCCGGCTACGACGTGACCGTTGATGTGAATGATGCAACGGTTGGCGGCACGCCGGATGCCTCGCATAGCTTCCATCTCGGCATCACCGACGTGATCGAAAGCGACAGCGATACGAGCAACGACCACGATACGGACACGGCGACCGCAACAACGACAAATTGGGGCGAAACCAACGGTGTCGATACCAAGGTCGGAAATGCGGCCGACAATACAATCAGCGGCGGCAACTCCGGTGATACGCTTTATGGCCAGGCAGGTAACGACACGCTGAATGGAAATAACGGGGTCGACAAGCTCTACGGCCAGGCAGGTAACGACATACTGATCGGAAGCCAAGGCTTGGACACGTTGTACGGGGGCTCCGGCAACGACACGCTCAATGGTAGCGGCGAGCAGGATGACCTTTGGGGTGGCTCGGGCAATGACACATTTTTGTTTATCTCCGCGGGCGACAGCGCGTCCGGCGCCCCGGACACGATCTTTGACTTCCACCATGGGTTTGACAAGATCGATGTGAGCGGGCTCGACGCATACACGCTCAACCCCAACACCCCGGGCGATCAAGCCTTCGCCTGGAGTGGAACGACGGCCACGACCCACAGCGCCTGGTACACGGAAAGCGGCGGCAACACGATCCTTCACTTCGATACCAATGGGGACGCGAATACCGACGAAACGACGATCGTCTTAACAGGCACAAACCTGGGCTTGACCGGTTCGGATTTCATCCTCTGATCAAAGCGGCGGCCGCTTTCCGGCCATGTCGCCACCGCGCCGGTTTCATCGCGGTGGCGGCCCAAAGTCGATCTTTTCGATCAGCACGACAGAACGACGGGTTGCCGTCTTTGATCGTCCAGCCTCGCCGGAGCAGACGCAATTCTGGTGTTGCTGATTACATCGAATGCAACCAGCGCGTTTCACATTCCCTTATGGCTTTGTAGGCATGATCCCGTCCAGCGAGATCGGAGAGCAGGCCTTGTTCATATATACCGTGCTGGCGGCGCTCAGCCTAAGCTTTGCTTCAGCCGCAATGGCTTCTCCTGAGGTGATCGGCTGCAAAGGCAACTTGACGAAGACCCTCGAGGCCCTCAAACCCCTCGAACCCAAACCTGCAGGGCCGCTGCGTCTGTCGGCCAGTCGCTGCCTGCCCATCGTCCGCGACGGCTACCCGGTTTACCCGTCCCCCGATGGAGGCAAGGCCTTTACCTCTCACGCTATCAACGGGCTGTGGGTCGGCAGCGTCGATCGGGCCGGTGCCAGCCACACATTCCCGATGCATGGGTTCAGCTCCCTCTGGACGCCGATGGTACCCTTCGAATGGCTGCCCGACTCGTCTGCGGTCCTTGGTGTCGCACAAAACAAAGCCGATGGAGGCTTCGCGCTCGGAGGCCTGCAGCCGTATCTGTTCACCGAGACCGGCGACCAGACGCCTTTGCCTGTTCTCACCCATCCGAATGGCCCGCTGGACGAGATGTTTTGGATCGGCGGCACCGGCCTGGCCTTCGCAATGTTCGGCACCCGGGGTTCCCACTACAGGCCCGAACATGACGACCCGCACCCGACGATCGCCCTCGTCGACGCCAAGGCAGGCCGGGTGCTGGATGCCGTTGAAATCGCAACGATCCCAAACCCGCCTGACTACAGGCGCTTTTTCGCGGCGTCTTCCCGGATCGACCGGAGCGGCCGGCTACGTGTGCTGACCGCCTGGCAGCCGGACATCTGGATGCTTTGGGATCGCGGCGAAAAGCCAAGGATTTTGCCGATCCACAACAAGACAATGCATCCACGCTACACGCTTTCCATGGACGGAAACAAAGTGCTGATCATGGGAAATCTCAAAGGAATCGGAGAGAGTTGCGATTTTCAGATTCCCTGCCCGCCGCCGATTCCGCAATCGGGAGTGATCGCGGAGTTAAGGGAGGTGATCTCGGGCCGATTGATCTGGTCGATCACGGGGACAACCGCTATCGGCTCCTTCAGCCTGATCCCCGCCATCAGCCCGGATGACCGCTATGCTCTTATAACGATCCCAAGCGAAAAGAATTACGTTGGCCTTGTATCGATGACGGATGGTTCTGTTCTTCAGCGCTTTGAAATCTCCGGCTGGGCCAGCCCAACCCTCGGCTTCTCTCCGGACGGCAAAGAAGCCTGGATCACAAGCGGGTCGGGAATGGTGACCTTCACGATCGGAACACAGCAATGAATCGCGGAGCATGCGGCTTTCCGCTCGAGAGCGTCTGCGAGCCGGCAGCCCCTCGCGCCGGCTTTTCCGCAGGCCTTCCGAGCCTTTCGACGCAATTCCTTTTCTTCTCAGTGGTGAAAGCATGACGTGGAAAGTGAAAATACCTCTGCTCATTGTGGGCTGTTTCTTGGCGATGTCGGGTGTCCTGTTCCGGTCGTTCTGGCTGTCCGAATGGGGGATGCCCACCTTCATCGTCCTCGTGTGGCTCATCCTGAGCCTCGCTTTTGGATGGGGAGGAAACGGCAAGCCCTATTCGCTCCGCTTCGGCTTCATTTGCGGCAGCGGCATCGCGCTCGTCTTTCTGGCGACCGGCTATGTCCACCGCTATGCCGGCTTCGCCCTGCTGTTTGCTCTTCTCGCACTCGGTATCAAGACGAAGTTCTTTGAACGCCGCTGGAGGTGAGCGGTTGCAACCCGCGCCTGACACGGCCGATCAAAATATTTCATCGGCGCGGGAACAAGAGGCTCCGTCGATCGTAAGGATTATGGGCCGTGCGGAGGTGCTAACAACACAGCCATGCACTTCGATACTCTGTGCGGCCCACTCCCGCCACATCGAGACCACATCATCCAGATGGTGATGGAATTAGCAGCGGCGTTGCACCTCTTGCCGATAGCCCTCCCCGACCCTCCGTCATTCCAGGCCTTGAGCCTGGAATCCATGGCCGCATGGCGAGGCCGGCATGGGTCCTCGGGTCAAGCCCGAGGACGACGGGCTCTGGCGCGACACCGCGGCACGTGCAGAAGAACCCTCACCCGCCCTTCGCTTTCCGCAGCGCGATCAGCCCGCGCCGCAGCCACAGCAATTGCTGCGGCGGCATGTGGCGCAGGTGTTCGTAGTCCATCACCGCGACATTATAGACGGTGCTCTTCACCTGCGGGCCGTCCTCGCAGGCGAGCAGGATCGCCTGCAGCGCCATCATGCGGTTGCTGGCCTTGCGGGCGCGTTCGGCGAGGCTTTCGGTCACCTCGCCTTCATGGCCCTTGACGGCAAAGAGCGATTGCGCCCTCGGGCTCGGAGCCGGGATGCCTGTTGTCTTGTGGTAGCGGGCCATGGCTTCGGCATAGTCGTCGCCGGCCTGGCGCTGCTCGTCGGTGATGACGCCATCGAGGAACATGCGGCCGAGGGTATAGCCGGCATAGGGACTCCTGACCGTCTCGTCATCAACCGTCCTGTTGAAGCCGTGGATGCGGCGGCGGGCGGCGACCGCGACGCTGACATTGTCCTTCTCGGTCTCGAAGGGCTTGATCTTGCCGCAGGGGAAACGCTCGACATTGGCCTTGCGCGGCCGGCCGGCGCCCTTTCCTGCCCGTTGTATCTTCACCTTGGTGGCCTTGCCGCCCATGCTGATTGTCCTTCTATCGAATGATGCCGTTTCTGAGTGCTGCGGCGACCAGGGCGGTTTCCTTGAAGACGCCGAGCTTCGCCTTGGCATTGGCGATGTGGGTGTTGACGGTGATCGGCGAGATGGCGAGGATGGCGCCGATCTCGGCGGCGGTCTTGCCTGCCGCCATCCAGCCGATGATTTCGCGCTCGCGCGGGGTGACGGCACTCATGGCGCCGGCCCGTCGATGGTCGGCACGCGCGGCATCGTCACATGGGCGCCCGACAGCGTCACCCGCGTCACCCGGTCGGGATGGCGGGTCGGCACGGATACCTCAGCGTCGGGCGGCCTCAGCGCCTGCTGCCGCGAGGGAAACCTGTCGCGGTTGCGGTGTGCCATGTTGATGACGGTGTTCTTCTTCGAGCCGAACAGCTCGGCGATCTCTCGTGCCGAGTACCCCGCCTGCCAGAATTTCTGCGCCTCGACGATCTTGTCTTCGGTCCAGAACAGCGCTCTCATCCCATTGCCTCCTGTGCGTCTTGTGCGGCCTTTGCGATGACCGGGTTGTCGGGAAACATCCTGGCGAGCTGCCGCCTGGCGTGCAGGCTGCCGTTCGCCGCCTGTCTCAGCAGCTGCATCTTGTAGGCCGCGACCTTCGGCTGCGGCGGTTCGGGCCGCACTTCGATCGGCGGGCGGCTTTCCCTGGCCATCACCGCCTGCTGCTGGCGGGCGGTTTCGGCAAAGCTCGCCGCGCTCGGGGCGAAGGCGCGGTTATGGTCCCTGACCTTGCCTGACAGGAACAGCTTGGCGGCGCGCCAGACCGCCTCGGCCGGGATGCCGTCGATGGCGACGAGATAGGCGCGGATCTGCATGTCGGGATCAGTGCCGGCGGAGACCGGAAAGCCCGAAAGCATCCCCGCTATGATCGTCACCGGAGAGGAAATCTCTTGCGGCATCGACCAATGTCCTTCTGCCCGTGTTTGCATCGGTCGATCCCGCTTCCCTCGCCTTCTCATTGAAATACCAGTCGGATTTGATCGCTCGCCAGCCGCGCAGGATCTGCATCTCGGCGGCGTCGACCGGATTGCCGGTCTTGAGATACTCTTTGACCTGGATCTTCGCCGCGTAAGCCGTCAGCGGCTTCTTCAGCGTGCGGCTGCGATGCTCGATGATCGCCGCCGCCAGCTCCTGCCCCAGCACCGGGCTGAGGATGTCCATGATGTCCTTGTTCATCGCTTCCTTTTCCATGCGCATCCCTTTCCGCGTCGCCCCCTCAGGCCCGCAGCCTGCGTCGCGCTGCGGCGAAATTGACCGGAGCGCCCGGCCGGGCGGCGCGGCCGGCAAACCGCCGGACCTTGCCGACGGCGTAATCCTCTTGGGCCGTGTCGCCCTTCTCGGCGCTGCGCAGCCGGTGGATCTCTGTCTCCACTTCAGGCACCGTCATGCCGAGGATGGCGGCGATTTCGATGTAGTCCCGGCCGGAGCGGAAGAGCGCGAGGGCGCTCATCTCAATGCCCTGACAGGCTGGGGCGATGCTCATCGCTTGATCCTCTTTCCCCAGGACGCGGCCGGATGCTCCCGGCAAAGCGGGCCTTGGCCGTCCTTCATTTGTTGAATTCGTTGCTGACATCAGGAGCCCGCTCTGTTGCGGAAGCACGGGCTCCTGATGTCGTCTCCCAGGGCTGCTGCCCTGTGGCAGCGCGACGAGTCGCGTCCAGGAGATGCCGGCGTCGCCGAGGGAGGGCGACGACGCCGGCGACCGACAGCCGTCAGGGAGGCGTGCGGCTGTCGGATCTGGTGACCGGCAAGGAAGCGGGGAGGATCGTCGTCCGCCGCATCTCTTCCGGATGGGTCTGTCGGCCGCAATTTTCGCAATGGCGCTCGATCACCTCGGCGATCGACAGCGCCCTGCCACAGCTCGGGCAGCCGGTGTAGCGGTCGCCCGGGCGCTGGATGCGCCGCGCGCCCGAAATCTTGCGAATGAGATCATTGGCGAAGCCGGAAAGCCTGGGCCGGTTGTTGATATCAATGTTTGTCATGGCGATAAGGGTATATAAAATACCTCGCACGTCAAGCGATTTAGGGCATTACATGTACCTTTTTTTAGGGTATAATTTATATCATGTTGAAAGATCAGGAACAATTTGAGCGCGAAGAACGCGCAAAGCGTCTGGTCATGGCCAGGAAGAACGCCGGCTTTGCCGGGCCGAAGGCGATCGTCGATCGTTTCGGCTGGAACGCCAATGTCTACAAGGCGCATGAGTCGGGCCGGAACGGCTTCGGCATCGCCGACGCGAAGAAATATGCCAAGGCGTTCAAGGTCAATCTCAACTGGCTGCAGTTCGGAACCGGCGACGCGCTCGATCCGGAGGAGCGGCCGGTCTCCGTTGCCGACGTGCCGAAAATCTCCTGGGTCAGCGCCGGCCAGCTGACCGAGCAGGCGCCGATCACCGACTTCTCGGAATTCCCGACGGTCGCCGCGCTCGACCTGCCCGACGGCGACTGGATCGCGCTCGAGGTCGAAGGCAATTCGATGAACAAGATCTCGCCACCGGGCTCGATCATTTTCGTCAACCGCCGCGACAAGCGCCTGGCGCCGAACGCGCTTTACGTCGTCGCCGACGAGACCGGGGCCGCGACCTACAAGCGCTACCGCCCGAACGACAATCCGCCCTTCCAGCCCGCCTCCTACGAGGAGGTGCCGCCGCCGGAATTCCAGGGCGCCGTCACCATCGTCGGCCGCGTCCGCCGCTCGGTGATCGAGATGTGAGAATGCGGATTTTCGCTAAAACACGAATCTATTCCAAGACATAGAAATCGCCATTCCAGCAGAACGCCAACCTCTTCCGAAAAAGATTCAAGATGATCCGCCCTTCCTCACGCGCCGGCAGAATTTGGTTCTATATCGTCACACTCGCCGTGCTGATCATCGCTTTCGGCGCCGCCCGGGCAATGCTGCATTGAGCTGAGCTTCGCCTCGACGATCGAAGGCATCGAAACCGGCTCGGCCGGCGCTCCAATCGCCACACGCAAAACGTGCGCAGCGACCTGGCGAGACTGGCATGCCTGGAAACAAGCGCTTCAAGCGCAGGCAGCGAATCTTGGAGATCGTGACCGCCTCCGAGCCGGTCACCGCCGCCCGCGCATGGTATCCTGATCTCTTTCACTCCTTCTCTCTTCCATCTCTTTCCCGATCCTGAAGGCTGGTGAGGGAGGGTTCCGGCCAAAGCTTCCCCCTACCCCATGAGCAAAGCCCATGAAGCCGGGAGAGCATTGGCCATGTCCTGAAGGCCGGAGCCGGGATGGGACACGTGCCAGAGGGGCCATTCGCTTCGCCCTCGTCCTGATTTTCTGACAGCGCACTTAAGGACTTTCGCTTCCCGCGCCGCTGGGCTTCGTCAGCTCGGGAGTTGCACCCGGTCGCCCAATCACTGCGCTCACTCATACGCCTACGATTCGTACCTCGTCAATCGAAGAGGTATTTTTTGTACCCAATTCCATTGACGCGATTGGGTATTATATATACCTTATCTTGCATGCCGATCAGACAGCGCGAGAGAGGGCAAAGCATGCAGCATTTCCGCAAGATCGAGACCGAGCAGAGCCTAAGGGACGCCCGCTGGAATGCCGCTCGCCGGCTCGACGACTGTAGCGCCTATATGGCCAACGAAGCCCAGCGCATGGGCGCCCTCGGTTTTGCCTATCTCAGCCGCCCCGAACATCTGCTCCGCGGCCCGTCCTGGCTGCGCGGCGCCACATCAAGTGTGGCGGCGCATTACCGCTATGCCCGCGAGATCATGGGCATCACCGACCGCGATCAGCTTTACGCCTGAGGGAGAAACGGAGATGTCCGCCGATTGCATCATCAAGGCCTTTTCCGGCTGCCCCTGCCCGCCCGGTCAATGCGTGGAGAGGCCTATCACCCCGGCGCCGGTCACCTTCGTCTCCTGGCGGATCCAGGCCCTCACCTGCATCGCCTTCGGCTTCCTCGCAGCAATCGCCTCAGCCGCCTGGATGGGTATTTCCCTTGATTCCAACGCCGGCAAGCCTATTATGACCATAAATGGTCATATCGATCGGGAGAGCGTCATGTCGACAATCAGCGTGGCAGAGGCAAAGGCCGGTTTCGCCGGCCTGGTGGACGAAGCCGCAAACGGCGAATTCGTGACGATCACCCGCCATGGTAAGCCCGCCGCCGTGCTGGTGTCGGTCGAAGCGGCCGAGGCTGCCAAGAAGGCCTTGAACAAACCGCGGCCGAATTTCGGGGATTTCCTGCTGACCTTCCCGGGCGGCGTCGAGCTGGAGCGAAACCCCTCAAAAATGAGGGGCGTCGATCTGTGACGGCCTACCTTCTCGACACGAATATCATTTCGAAGTTCGCGCCGGGCAAGGCGCCGCCGTCCGATCCGGTGCGGAGATGGTTTCACGATCAGGGGCAGGCCGAGGCTCTCTTCCTGTCGGCTCTCTCCGTGGCGGAGATCGAGAAGGGGATGCGCAGCCTTCACCGTCGCGGCGGGATCGAGCGGGCGAAACGGCTTTCGGAGTGGCTTGATGTCGTCACCGACACATTCGCAGACCGGATATTGCCGATGGATACCATCGTCGCCAGGATCGTCGGCGCTCTGGAAGATGAGGCGGAAAGCAAAGCCTGTCATCCCGGTCTCGGCGATCTCATCATTGCCGCGACGGCGCGGGCCTATGACCTCACCGTCGTCACCGAAAACCTGCGGCATTTTCAGCCGCTCGATGTGCCCGTTGATCTTCCGGCCGCTTTCCGGCCGGCGTGATCGGCCAAACCGGTCAGGAACTGAACTTGATGTCGCTCGCCTTGGCCGCCGTTATGAAGGCGCGGCGCACCTGCTCAGGCCCGGCGGCATCGTTGAAGACGTCGAGCACGAGCAGCTCGGCAGCCTTGGCCGCCGGCGTCTGCTCGGGCCAGTCGCTCAGCAGCATATTGCCGGCCTGCACGACATTATAGACCGTCCTTGTCTTGCCATTGATGGTGATCTTCACCGGTTTGAAGCTTCGCCGCCTGCTCATGATGCAGCCCCCTCACGCGGAACACGCGACTCAACGAATCACTTGGAGACTCGTTCCGGGGCCTGCGTTTTTTATCCCGCGTCTTGGTTATAACTTTTCGGCAGGAAAATTATAACTGGGAGGCAAGAGCAGCAGCATCTGTCCACCCTCGCCAAAGGCATGGCGGAAATCGGCGAAGATCCCGTTAGTTACGGCGTTTAAGCGAACTTTTACGGATCCAGTTGGTAATCACGTGAACATGCGCGTGGTCGGGATGCCATACTCCGCCTCCATGTAATCCTCAAACCAAGAATACCCGGTAACAAACGTGCCAGAGCAAATCAAAAGCAGCGACCAATTTACCTGGACATATGCCCTCTGGCTGTTGCCGTTTCTGGGAGCGGATTGGGTTTATTGGCTTGCTCCCCAATGGGACTGGTGGACGATCGATCTGATCGTCTTTCTCGCAACGCTGATTGCCATGGCAGGCTCCCTCTGCTTCAACCTGGTGCTGCGGCGCTGGCGACGCGTCCTGTCTCTCCTGACAGCGCCGCTGCTGCTGCTCGTCTGCCTCCAGCTTCTCGCCATCGCCGGCATAACGCCCGATAGCGTTCGATTCGCGCTTACCCGGCAAACATATCTGGCGGAGATCAAACGAGCCGATCCCCCGGAGGAAGGACAGCGCTTCCGGACATTCGTATGGGACGATACATTCAGGCATAAAACCTACTCGACGCTGGTCTATGACGAGAGCGGTGAGATTGCCTTGCCCAAAGGCGCACAAACCGCAGCCTGGCAAAAGCGCCTTCAGAAATTCTGTTCTGAAAAAAGGAAGGAATGCGTCACTCTCGATCCCGGTCCGAACGCATTCATCAGCGTCAGCAAGATCGGCGAACACTTCTATATTCTCGACGACAGCCTACCGACCGCGTTTCCTTAAGCGAAGCTCGCTTCGAAAAACGAAAAACCCCGCCGAAGCGGGGTTTCTAGCTGGTCGGAGTGGAGTGATTCGAACACTCGACCCCCACGTCCCGAACGTGGTGCGCTACCAGACTGCGCTACACTCCGTGACCAGCGGCGCTTCTATAGAACAGCCTATCTGGTTGCACAAGCGCCAAAATTCAAAAACCCGAGGGAATTTTTGACGGGTTGATGACAGGGGGCCGGAATGGGCTGCTGCAGCAAAAAGACACACCCCGGGCAAATTAAACGGAAGTGTCGAAGGAGCAATTTTCTTTTGCCAGGTTCCGCGCTAAAGGCACGCGGGACAGGCGAAACCGCCGCGACGGCGGCTTCGCGGCCAATGCGTCAGAGATCAGGGACGACACGATGAAACTCCGCACCATCACCGCGGCCGGGCTTGCAATTGCGCTTGCCGGATGCACGACCATTCCTTCCGCCGGCAATCCGATCGAGGCCCGCTGGGTCGGCAAATCGGCCGGCATCTTCTTTGCCGCCTACGGGCCGCCGATCAGCGACCGCGAGGAAGGTGCGAGCACCATCTATACCTGGCGCGGCGGCTATAAGACCGTGCGCATTCCGGCCAAATATGCCGAGGGCGCCGATGGCAAGCGCGGCAAACAGATCGCCGCCGCCCGCACCGCCTATCTGCGCTGCCAGGCCGAAATCACCACCAACTCCGACTACACGATCCGCGATATCCGCACCGTCGCCGACATCCCTGGTGTCAACGGCCCGTCCTATTGCGCAGAGTTCCTGGCGCCCGAACAGAAGTAACGGACGGTTCGTCGGGTTCCGACCCCGGATGTGCCCCTCACCCTAACCCTCTCCCCGTTTTACGGGGAGAGGGGACGCGCCCTGCGAGAGGCTAGCGAGGGACGGAGAGGTTGCGGCATAGTCCCTTCTCCCCGTCAGAACGGGGAGAAGGTGCCGGCAGGCGGATGAGGGGCCGGTCTCACGAAAAACGGAAATGCAGTCAGCCTCAAAGCATCCGCACGAAGGGCAGCTGCGGATCGATGCGGTTTATCAGATCGAGCGCATAGGCGGCGCGCAGCAGGTGATCGGCGCGTTTGCGGCCGGGGGCGGCGGCAAGCTTCGTCAGAAGTCGGCCGGCCAGCGCCAGGCCCGCCTCGTCGAGCCTCTGGCCCAACCCCTCCAGGCGCTGCAGCCGCTCCGGATCCTCCATCCGCCCGCCGAGTTCGGCCAGCGCCAGGATCTCGTCGAAGGCGGCGGCGACCAGCCGCAGGCTTGCCGCCTGCGGGCGGGCCATCGCCTCGAAGCGCATTTCGGCGCTCACGCGCTCGGCCGCGCCGGAGAGCGCCAGGCTTTTGGTCAGGCGCGACAGCAGGCTCGGCTTTTGCGCGATCGGCGCCTGTGGCGGCGGCGGCAGATCCAGCGTGGTCAGGCTGTCGGTTCCAAAGCCCAGCGGCGAGAGTACGATCTCGGCGCCGCGGGCTTCGGCGAGGACGGCCAGCAGCGGCGGCTGTCGGTCGCTGATCGCCCCCAGCCGGGCGAAATTCGCCTCCAGCCGGTCGTCGCCCTCGATCTCCAGCTCCAGCCAGCGGCCGTCGCGGTCGCGCACCGGCCAGCGTCCGACCTGCGCCACGCCGTCGAAGCGCATTGGGCCGAACTGGACGGGCCGCAGGATCAGCGGCTCGCCGCGGCGCGGCGGGGCGGCGAGCTTCGGCTGGAAGGCGCGGGCCAGGCGCTGGGCGCATTGGCTCCAATCGTCGATGGCGACGCCGGCGATCCGTTTGACCGCCGCCTCCCAGCCGGCTTCCACAAGTTCGGCGCGGCCGCTGCCGGTGTGCAGCCGGCCACTGCTGCTGACCGCGGCCCCCTCGAGGCGGAAGGCGCTGCCGGCGATCGCCGCAAGCGAGCGGCCGAAGACGGTTTCGCCGGTTGCCGCATGGCGCGGCGTAAAACCGGGATCGCTGCCGGGCGCGCGCGCCAGCGTGGCGCTGAAGCTTCGCCCGTCGGCTGCGAGATAATAGCCGGTGACGCCGCGCGCGCCGCTTTCGCTCTGCCACAGGCGCAAGCCGCAGCCGAGGAGATCGACCGCTTCAAGCGGCTGCGGCGCCTCCGAGCCGGCGCCGGAGAGCAAGGCTGCGTCGGGAGAGGCCTGCAGCGCCTGCGTCAGGGCATAGGCGCGCGCCAGCATGGTGAGAAGCTCGGCGGGATCGGCCGCCTCCAGCCGCTCGCGCCGCCGCCGGATCATGGCGGCAATGGTGCGAAACTCGGCGGCCAGCCGCGGCATGGCCTCGGCGCGCGAGGACAATACAAGATCGCCGATCCGCTCCTCGAGACCGACAGGCGCCTTCGACAGCGCCTGGCGCGCGGCATCGCAGAGCAGCACGGCGGCCTCTTCGAGCACGCCGGATGCCGGCCCTTCCGCCTCTTCCGACGCCTGTTCCGCTTCGACAATCGGCTCGCCGGGACCGCGCACCGCAAGCAGGGCGGCCGCATGCAGCGTGGCGCGTAGCGAAGTCGCGGCCTTCGAGATCATGCCGGCCGGGCCGCCGCCGACGGGATAGAGCACGGCGGGATGGTCGCCGAGCGCGATGCGGACGGCAGTGGCGCTCGGCTCGATCCGGACGGCGCCCTGGTCGAGCGTAGCCAGCAGCGCCTGCGCCTTGATATAGGCGGCGCGGCCGAAGGCACGGGCGATGGCATCCTCGCCGAGCGAAAGGATTTCTGCATGCGCATCCGGTGCGGCCGCAGCGGCGGCCGGCGCCGTCTCGGCCGGTTCCGCCGCATCGGCCGGCGTCCCCTCCCCGGCGTCGCGGATGAACAGGATGCCGGCGAGAATATGCCGGCACAGGCCGGTCGCCGGGCAGCTGCAGCCTGCTGCGGCGAGCGGCCCGGGGGTGAGCCGCACGCTCTCGCCATCGGCTTCGGCGAGCGCCGTGCCGCCATCCCAGCCGGTCAGGCGCACGAGGCCGGCCTCGACGTCGCGGCGGGCGCGGCGCAGCAGCCCCTTGGAGGAGGCTGCTTCCAGCAGCTCGTCGCCGAGGGCCGCGGCATCGAACCGGGCGGAATTTTCCGTCTTGGCGCCGCTCACCTCATATGCCCCGCAACCCAGTCGGCGAAATGCTCCGGCGTCAGCGCGGCGATCTCCATGCCGGCATCGACGAGGCGGGCGGCGGTCTCCCGGTCATAGGCCGGCCGGGCGGCCTCATCGAGAGCGGCAAGGCCGAGCAGCTTGACGCGGGCGCCGGCAAGCCGGCGGACGGCGGCAAAGAGCGGGGCGGCCGGCGCGCCTTCGCAAAAATCGGAGACCAGCACGAAGATCGTCCGCTGCGGCTCGGCGATATGCGTCGCCTCGCAATAGGCGACCGCCCGGCCGATGTCGGTGCCGCCGCCGAGCTGGACCGACATCAGCACGTCGACGGGATCGCCGACCTCGTCGCTGAGGTCGACCACCGTCGTGTCGAACAGCACGAGCTTCACCGTCACCGCCGGCAGGGTCGACAGGATCGAGGCCATCACGGCGCTGTAGATCAGTGAGGTCGCCATCGAGCCCGACTGGTCGATGCAGAGCACGATCCGCCAGGGCAGATGCCGGCGGGTGGCGGCGTGGAAATGCAGATGTTCGGCGATCAGCACACGCCGCTCCTGATCCCAGTTCTTCAGGTTCTTGCGGATCGTCTGGTTCCAGGCGATGTCGCGGGCGGATGAGCGGCGCGCCGTCGTCTCGCCGCGCCGCCTGGCGCCCGAGAGCGCCCGGCTCGTCTGCAGCCGCAGCCGCTTGCTCAATTCCTCGACGACGCGCTTGGCGACTTCGCGGATCTTGGCGGCGATGACGGGATCGGAGCGGCCGCGATGGGCAAGCAGCGCGGCAAGCAGCGACGGATCGGGATTGAGTTCGGCGAGCGCCTTGGGATCGTCGAGAAGCTCGGTCATGCCGAAGCGGCCGAGCGCATCCTTTTCCACCCGCTCCAGCACCGATTTCGGAAACAGCGAGCGCATCTCGCCATACCATTCCGGCAGCGTCATCTGCGGCGGCTCGGCGCCGCCTTTCCGGTTCTTCCTGCCGCTCTCGGGCCCGCCCGTGCGGATGCCGCGGCGGCGATAGGATTCACCGTAGATGCGTTCCAGCACGGCGTCGCGGCGGGCGTCGGCACCGTTGCAGCAGCCCGAAAGCTGGCGCTCGGCGAAGCGGCCGAGCACCAGGCGCCAGCGGCGAAGGCTCTCCTCGGGCTTCTTCCGATCGCTCATGATGCCGGCTCCTCAAGCCAGGCAGCAAGACCGTCGGCCCGCATCAGCTCGGCAAGGGTGGCGTTGAGGCGGGCATTGGCGAGCATGCCGGCCTCGCTCGGGCCGCCGGAAAAACGCGGCGCGAGATCGAGCGCACTGCCCTTGGTGTCGGCGATGACGGCGGCGAGCGCATCCGTTTCGTCAGGCGCAAGCGCGGTGAAGGCAAGGCGCAGCGGCGCCAGCACCGCGATGAAATCGGCCTCGTCAAAACCGGCGAGCACCGCATCGAGCCCCTCCAGCAGGGCCGGCGTGCGCTTCAGCAGCGCCGGCTGCACCGCCAGCAGGCCGGTCAGCGGCTCCACCCGGGCGGGCGGGTCGCCGACGCCGAATTGCAGCGGGCCGATGATGCAGGTTGCAAGCGCCGCCGCGCTCACCCGGCCGGACATATGGGCGATCGCGGCGACCGCACCCGCCGCCCTTGGCGCGAGATCGCCGTCGAGCAGGGCCGATATGCCCTCGTCGAGAAGATCGAGATCGAGCCGCTCGTCGCCATCGCCGGCCGCAGCGCCGGCTTCGGCGATCTCGTTCAGCGTCGCCAGCGCCTCGACATAACGCGGCACGTCCTCTTCCCTTGCGCCTTCGAGCGTCGGCAGCAGATCGATGGCGCGGCGATAGGCGGCAAGCCGCAGCGCATCGGGGCCGGCCATGCCGGCAAAGCCGAGGATCTTGCGGCCGCGGCGGAGATTGTCGAGCATCGACAGGCAGAGCGCCACCCGGCCGAAATCCGGATCGGCGGCAACGGCCGGACCGATCGCTGCCATCAGCCCGCCGCAGGCGCCGGCAAGACCGGCCTGGCCGGCTATCAGCAGCAGGCGGATCGCCGCAAGCGCATTGCGCGCCTTGCCTTCCTGCCCGAGCGCCTCGACGCTGCGCGACAATACGGCGTCGGCGGCGCGCTCGACCGTATCGCCGTCGATCGACAGCGCCACCAGCCGACTTTCGACGGCCGGCGACCAGCGATAGGTCCATTCCTCGAACAGCACGTCGGTGGCGGTGCCGCCCACCCAGTCCGGGCCACGCATGCAGCGGCCGAAGCCGGTGCCGAGCAGCACCATGACATGCAGGAAGCGGCTTGCGGCAAGATGCCGGGGTTTGCGGTGAATATCGAGCAGGCGGTTGCGCTCGGTGCCGTCGTCGATGCGGAAGCCGAGCGCCCGGGCGCGGTTGCGCACCGCCTCGACCAGCGGCGGCGCGCCGGCGCCGCGCGGCACCTCGCCGATGCCTTCGCCGGCAAGCTCGGTCAGCAGCACCTCGATCAGCGGCGATTGATCGCGCGGATCCTCGCCCTTCACCAGGCAGGAGCGCGCCGCATCGATGATCTCGGCCCGCCCCGGCCCCGGCAGGCCGCGCAGATCGGCGAGCGCCCGCGCCTGGGCGACGGTGGCGGCAAGCGAGGGCAGAGGCGGCATGAAATTCGGCCGGTCGCGGCGAAGGCGCTCGGCCAGCGCCAGCACCACATCGGCGGCCGCCTCGGTGAAGGGATCGTCATGGCCTTCGCCGACCCGCCCGAGCAGCCGCTCGTACCAGTGCGGCGAGGGCATGCCGGCGCCGTAGCCGTTGATCCGGTCAAGGTGATCATGGGTGTAGCGGATCAGATAGGATTTCGTGCGGACAGCCGGGGCCGCCAGCGACGGCCCGCCCGCTTCCGTCCGATTTTCTTCCGCCGGCGGATCGATCAGCGCCGGCGTGTGAAATCCGCCGGTGACGACGGCGATCGGCCCCTCGCCCGGCGAGAGCGCCGCCTTTGCCATCGCCGCGCGCATGCAGATCTCGCGGGAGAGCGTATCGTCGGCGGCGATCGCGGCGACCGGGGTGGCCAGGCGCGACAGGGCACAGTGAATGCCGACGTCGCGGAAAAAGCCGCGCCAATCCTTCTCGGCGGCGCGGGATTCGAACAGCCGGTCCCAGACCTCGTTGAAATCGCGCACGCCGAGCCGCTTCACCAGGCCCTCGGCATAACAGGAATAGGCAAGCTGGCCCTCGTCGGTCAGAAGCGCCGGCGCTGTCGCCTCCTCGCCCGACGCCTGCTCCTCGCCCTCTTCGGTCGCCTTCTCCTGGCGGGCGGCGGCAAGGCGGGCGCCGCTCTCCTGATCGGCAAAAACAACCGGGCAGCCGCGCTCTCCGGCGAGCCGCAACGCCGCCCATTCCGGCGAGGTCGCCGAGAACGGCCAGTAGCCGACGGGAAGGCGCTCGTCGGAGGCGCGTTCGCCGTCGGCGACGGAGACGATGGCGATCGGCAGCCTGATCTCGGGATGCGACAAGAGCGGCAGCAGGGCGGCAAAATCCGCCGGCATCTCCAGCACGATGGCGCGCGGGCCGATCTCGGCCAGGGCGGCGGTCAGATGCAGCGCGCAGGCCGGGCTGTGGTGGCGGATCGGAAAGAAGAAAAAACCGCCTTCGCCCGCTGTCAGCCGCTGCCCATAGGCGGCAAAGGCCTCGCGTTCAGCCGCCTCCGCCTCCATTCAGCCGAGCCTCAGGGTGCGCGCCGCCTCATAGAAGGAGCGCCAGTCGCTGCCCGAGCGGGCGCGGTCCTTGATGACGTGATCGACATAGGACTTGAACTTGCGGCCGTCTTCCGGATCGTCCTTCAGCACGATGCCGCCGATCTGGCGGGCAAGATGGGCGCCGGTCACCATGCCGTCGCCGAGATAGGCGGCTTCGAGGGCGGCCGCATGGGCGACATTGACCGCTTCGGCCGTCGACATGACGGCGGCCGGCTTCTGCAGCGTCACGCCCTCGGCGGTGCGCCCGGCCCGCAGCTCCTGGAAACAGGAGACGAGGATGGCGAGTGCTGCCTCCGGCAGATCCGGCTTGACGCCTGACGGCGCCAGCCGGTCGGCGAGACGGCGGCGGATCAGCTCGCGCTCGAAGGCAGGGTCGGTGATCGGATGCACGGTTTCGAAGTTGAAGCGCCGCTTCAGGGCGCTCGACATTTCGCTGACGCCGCGGTCGCGCAGGTTCGCCGTGCCGATGATGTTGAAGCCCGGCGCGGCGCGCACGATGGCGGAATCGCCGAGTTCGGGAATGGCGATCATCTTTTCCGACAGGATGGAGATCAGCCCGTCCTGGATTTCCGGCGGGCAGCGCGTCAGCTCCTCGATGCGCATGACCAGGCCGGCGCGCATCGCCTGCAGCACCGGCGACGGCACCAGCGCCTTTTCGCTCGGGCCTTCGGCAATCAGCAGCGCATAGTTCCAGCCATAGCGCAGATGCTCTTCCATCGTGCCGGCCGAGCCCTGCACGACGAGGCGGGTCGAGCCGGTGACGGCGGCGGCCAGCAGCTCGCTCAGCATCGATTTGGCCGTGCCCGGCTCGCCGACGAGCAGCAGCCCCTGCTCCCCCATCAGGCTGACGATCGCCCGCTCGACGAGCGCATCGTCGCCGTAGAATTTGCGGGAGATGCCGTGCGCGGCATCGCCGAGCACGAAGGCGCGCACGGCGCGCGCCGAAAGCCGCCAGCCCGGCGGCCGCGGCCCCTTGTCGGTCTCGGCGAGCCTGGCGAGTTCGGCCGCATGCAGGATTTCCGTTGCCGGACGAAGAACTGACTGATCCATCTTCACCATCCGCCCTTCTTTTCCCAAGCGGCATCGAAGCCGGTGCCCTTGTCGGCGATGGCGCGCAGATCGTTCCAGGTTTCGCTGAGCAGCACCGGCGGCACCTTGGCAAGCGGCGTCTCGCCGCCATAGGTCACCCGGCCGCCCGGCTGGATGCGGGCAAAGCGCATCTCCGTCAGCGCCTTCGGCACGCGTTCGCTCTCGCCGATATAGCTGCCGGTGAATTCGATGATGGCGGCCATGCCGCAATCGCCGAACGTCTTCTCATAGGTGTAGAAGCCGGCGCCGTCCTCGACCGGGCCTCTGACATAGCCGAGCGCCTCGGCGGCCGAACGCAGCGTCAGATTGTCGATCATCCAGCCCTTGCGGTCGTCGATGCGCTTGGCGTGCGGCTTGTCCTCGGAAAGCACCGGCCGGTCGAGCTGCTCGAACAGCGGCTTGACCTCGTAATCGTCGAGATGGGTCTTCCAGGCCTTGGCGCCGGCCTCGCCGAGGCTGACGCGGTGGGCGATCGAGATGCCGGCAAAATTTTTGAGATCGACGGCTTCGTCCTCGGCATCGGTGAAGGTGCCGTCGTCCAGCGCGCGGAAGCTTGCGACGATTTTGCCCTTGTCGTCATGGCCGGCCAGAACCAGGCGGCGCAGCAGCCGGCCGACGATCGGATGGGCAAGCAGGAAGGTTTCGAAATCCTCGCGCGGCCAGATACGGGCCGCGCACATCGCCTCGTAGAGACGGCCGCTCTGCAGCTCCACCGTCTGCTTCAGTTCCTTCTTGGCGCTGGAGAGCAGTTTCTTGGCCTCCTTGGCCTCTTCCGCTTCCTCCGGATTCGAAGGCGTCGGCAGCGAGGCGATCGGCTTGCCGTCGGGATTTTCCAGGATCAGCTTCATCTCCTCCCTGCCGTTCTTGGCCGCTTCGGCGACGAGGCGGGCGCGATAGAGACGTTCACCGATCGGCAGTTCGAGGAAGCCGTCCTCATCGATGCCGGCCGACGGCATGGTGCGGTCGCCGAGCTCGGCCGGCGTCCAGCCGCGCGCCTCGGCAAAGGCGGAGATCACCTCGCCGGCATATTTGCGCATGCCCGGCTGCTTGTGACGCTGCGAGGCGATCAGCACGAGCTGCAGCACCTGCGGAACCGGGTTTGCCATCAGCGCATCGAGAAGCGCCCGGCACTGGTTCGGCCGCTTGCCGTGTTCGCGCAGATAGCGCTTGACGAGAAGCGTGGTCTCGGCCGGCGGCGCGAAACGGGCGAGCGCCAGCAGGCCGCGATGATCGAGCGCGCTGTTCAAATAGATGGCGAGCTTTTCCCGGCGCAGCTCGGCAAAGGCCAGCTCCTCGGAAAAATCGGTGCGCCATTTTTTCATATAATCGTAGCGCTGCTTGGCACCGGCGGCGGCATAGGCATTGGCCTCTTCGCTCGTCGGGTGCTGCGTGTCGTAGGAGATGAAGGCCGAGACGACCGCCGCCCCCAGCCGTTCGGCATCCTTGCGGTCGAGCCGCTCGAGCGCCATGTGGATCAGCGGATCGCCGCCCGGCATTTTCAGCTTGTGCGACCGGGCAAACCACCAGCGCACCAGCACCGGCGAGACGTCGCGGCCATCCGCCCAATGCAGAACGGGCAGGTTTTCGGCATCAAACAGCGGCGAATAATCGACCTTGGTCGAGGCCAGCCCCTTTTCCGCCTCGGCAATCAGCGCATCCTCGGCGAAGAAATCCGAGGTATCATCGCCGCAGGCGGCGAGCGCCGACAGGGCGGCCGCCTTGACCGCGACGGATTTTTCCTTGGCAATGGCTGCGCGCAGCGGCGCGATCGCATTGGCATCCCGCCGCTCGGCCAGCCAGCGGGCGGCGGCAAGGCGCTTGGTCTCCGGGCCTGATGTCAGCATCGGCGTGATCAAGGGCGTGAGATCGTCGACCTCGCGCAGGAGGTGGCGGGCGAAGTCGCGCTGGCGCACGCCGGCCTGCAGGGCGCGATCGGCGACCAGCGGGAAATAGCGGCGCGGCAGATGCGGAAAGAAGCGCAGCCAGGAGAAGATGAAATCCTCGGTCCAGCGCTCCTTCAGCCCGTCGCCGGCGAGTGCTGCATCGATCGCCGCAAAATTTTCGGCCAGCAGCGGCCAGACATTGGCCGGCGCCGGCTCGTCGATCATCTCGGCGATATTGACATAGGCCTTGTCGACAAGCTCGTTTGTCATGGCACCGAAGGCCGGCGCGCCGGCCGCCGCGGCGATATCGGCGAGGATGCGGATATCGGCGCCGGCCCGGATGCGGGCGACGATCTCAGTGTCGGGACCGCGCATCCAGTAATTCGGCACGCCGAGCACGACGCGCAATATATGCTGCCAATGGCGCCCATCGGTCGCCTGGAACAGCAGCCGCGACAGCGCCTCGAAGGAAATATCGGCGCGGGCGAAGATCGCCTTCAGCCCATTGCCATGGACCTGGTTCCTCTGGCGCTCCCAGTGATAGCCGCCCTTGCCGTCGATCGCGGCCCAGACCTGGCGGCGCTGCGCCTCGCTCAGGCGCTCGCCGGACATGGCGGCGACGACGTGTTTGGCGACCGCCGGATCGAAGGGGGCCGCAAAGGGGCGCGCCGGCCGCTGGTTCCATTCCTTGCCCGGCGGCGTCTGGTCGTAATCGATGCGGGATGCCGCATTGGTTTCGGCAAGCAGCTTGCGGAAGGCCTCTTCCAGATCGGCCGGCAGCGGCATCTCCGGCGCGGAGGCGACCGGCGGCACGGCGACGAAACTGCCGTCGATCGCGATATAGCCGTCGCCGCCATCCGCCTGGCCGTCCTCGCCCGAGCCGACAGCACTCGCGGCATAGGTGGCGCGGATCGTGCCGATCGCCGCGATGACAGTATTGGATTTTTCCTGGCCTTCGTGCTTTTCGAGGATCGGCAGGCACCGCTCGCGCAGCAATGCGGCGAGAATGGTGACGCCGGCCAGCCGCTCATTCGCCTTGCGGGAGGCGAGGAACTCCTCGGCCTTGGCCTGAACCTTGGCTGCATCCGCCGCTTTCAGCGCATTGGCGGCGACGTCGCGCACCGCCTTGGCGCCGTCGCTTGCCATGGCGAAGGCGAAATCGAAGAAATGCGGCTCGCGATCGATGAGGCCGTTCTGGCCGATGAAGCTGGTCATGACCTCGCGGCCGCCGGCCGCAAGACCGCCGATCGCCTTGACCGCCTCCTCCGGCATGGCGGCGATGGCATCGGCCAGGCCCGGAAGCTTCAGCATGCGCTGGGTCAGATTTCCGTAGGGCACGTCGCCATCGGCAAAGGCGCAATCGATCAGCGGCGCGACCGAGGGGAGAAGTCCGGCCGCCGCCATCATCTCGAGCGCGCGTTCGGCGTTGAGAAAGCCGAATGGAGGACCGCCTTCAGGCACGCGCGTATCGAGAAGATAGGTGGCTGCGCGCAGCCAATGCGGCGATCGATCGCTGCCGGGAAAGTTCCAGGCCCTGTTCTGGAGACGAAACTCGCTGTGCAGCAGGAAGTAACGATAGAGTGCGGCGGCGTCGAACCCTTCGAGACCGAACAGCACCCGTTCTCTCGCCTTGCTGCGTTTTTCAACCTCCGCCTTGTTTTTCCAATCATCGGCAATGGCCATGAAGGCGTTGTGAAGCCTGACGCGGATTTCATCCTTGGGATTCTTCAGAAGATTGCTGAGATGAAGCACGGTCGCGTCGCCGGCGCCCGACAGCACGTAGCCGGCTAGGGCTTTGCCGAGCCCCTTCTCCACCCCTTCGAAGGAGGCGAAGTCGGCGACAACTGCATCCCGGTCGGTCGCCGTCAGCCCGCCCCCGGCGGCAACGTCCTGCGTTTCCGAACGGCCGCGCAGCAGCCTCTTCAAACCCTCAACGAACATCGTCAGTCCTCCCTCGCTCGCCCCTCCTCACCGCACCGCCCTCAGCGATGCCGGCCGGCGAGTCCTTGCGGTTCATGTGTTCTGGATGATGCCGAGGCCAGACGGCGTTCTTGGGAAAACAGGGCAGCGCTGGCATCGGGCATAGGCAGCAATCCGAAATGTCTTCTATCAATTAAACATGCAAATGTCGGTGGTATGACGATGCTCAGAGCTAGCGCATATCGGGAGATTTTCAAGCGGGAAAAGGCTGGGACGCGCTTGCGGCGCAACGTCTCGATGCCGCCCTTGGACTCCAAGGACGGTTGGAACGAATGATGATGTGAGGTTGTGCCGCGCGGCCCCCTTGCATGTTCAATTTGCGCTGATTGTTGGATGATCGGTGCGCACTCCGGCGGATGGCCATC
>NZ_NWTA01000022.1:0-116784 GCF_002531955.1 Rhizobium sp. M10
CTTTTGCTGGCGCTGTGGCTCTATGCCAGCAGCGACGGCGTCGGCAGCGCGCGGGCGCTGGAACGGCTGTGCGGGAGCCACGACGTCTATCGCTGGCTGTGCGGCGGCGTCTCGGTGAACTATCACACGTTGGCGGATTTTCGGGTTGGTTGCGCCGATCTGCTCGACCGACTGCTTTGCGAGCATCTGGCGGCGCTTGCCGATGCCGGCCTCGTCACTCTCGACAGTCTGGCGCAGGATGGCGTGCGGGTACGGGCGAGCGCGGGGGCCGCCTCGTTCGGCCGCAAGGCGACGCTTGATCGGCATCTTTCGATTGCCGAGGCCGTTGTGGATCAGCTCAAGCACGAGGTCGATGCGCGTTCGGATGCCAGCAATCGGCGTATCAAGGCGGCCAGGGAACGAGCGGCGCGCGAGCGCGGCGAGCGGGTCAGAGCAGCCCGGGCCGCGCTTGAAGAGATCGAGCGCCGGCGTCAGGCGCGCGAAGAAAAGCGCGGCAATGGCAAAAAGCCGAAGGAGCCGCGCGCCTCCAGCACGGATGCACAGGCGCGGGTGATGAAGATGGCCGACGGCGGCTTCCGTCCGGGTTATAATGTGCAGGTTGCGAGCGTGGCCGGTGAGCAGTTCGTGGTCGGGCTCGAGGTGACCAATGTCGGCTCCGATCGCGGCCTCATGCGGCCGATGCTGGAGCGGTTGTGCGCGTTAAGCGGCCATCTGCCGCGACGCTATCTCGCCGATGGCGGCTTTGGCAGCGCTGAAGATATCGAGTGGGCGCATGGCGAAGGGGTTGAGGTCTTTTGTCCGCCCACTCAGTCCAAGCATGGAACCGATCCCTTCTTGCCGCGGCACGGCGACGGTCCGGGTGTGTCGGCATGGCGGGCTCGCATGGCAAGCGAGACGGGCAAGGCTCAGTACAAAGCCCGCTCGATCTGCGAATGCATCCATGCCCGCTGGCGCAACTGGAACCTACGACAATTGACGGTGCGCGGCATCGAAAAGGTCCGTGCCGTCGTGCTCTGTTACGCACTCACCAACAATATCTTGCAAGCCCATCGGCTTGCCAATGGCTAAACCGGTGCAATCACCCAGACGCCAACAAGCGACCATCCGAACTCACCTCGCAATCGTCTAACGCTCGATTGCATCGGCCAACCAAGGCCGGCCAGAAACGCACCAGATTTAAAAGCTTCACAAGCTCTGAGGTGCCCGAAGGGCCTCGAAGGACGAGGCCGGCCACCGCCGCTTCACCCAGCGTTATCGGCATACAGCACGCACCCGCCCTCGTGGTTCGAGACGGCCCTTCGTTCATCGCTGCAATCGATTCACTGGATCGATTGCTTTGCTCCTCACCCTCACCATGAGGGCTGATCGTTGTGTCCTACGCACACGCCCAACCTTGACACATCTCCCCACACGCCCTTAGCATCCCGCCCGCGTCTGCCCCACCACCTGGGGCATCGTATCCAGCCGTAACAACGGACAGAGGTTCCAATGCGCCGAGTCACTTCTCACGAAAATCACATCCGAATTTCTGAGAAGATGGTGGTTCATGCGCACTATGAATCTGGGCATCCTCGCCCATGTGGATGCAGGCAAGACTAGCCTTACCGAAAGACTGCTTTTTAACGCCGGCGTCATCGACAAGCCAGGCAGCGTCGATAGCGGCGATACACAGACGGATACGCTCGAACTCGAACGGCAGCGCGGCATCACGATCCGGGCCGCGGTGGTGTCGTTTGCGATCGGCGGCAGGACCGTCAATCTGATCGATACGCCCGGCCATCCGGATTTCATTGCCGAAGTGGAACGGGTGCTGGGATTGCTGGATGCGGCGGTGGTCGTGGTTTCGGCGGTCGAAGGCGTGCAGGCGCAGACGCGCGTGCTGGTGCGGGCGCTGCGGCGGCTCGGCGTTCCCTTCGTCTTCTTCATCAACAAGGTCGATCGCCTTGGCGCCCGATATGGGGAGGTGATGGAGGCGCTTGCCATGCAGTTGGCCGTCCGGCCGATCCCCATGTCTTCGGTCATAAATGCCGGCAGCAAGCTTGCCGGGGTGGAGGCCCTGGACCCGGGAAACGAGCCACTTTTTTCGGCGCTCTGCGAGGCGCTCGGGGAAAACGACGAAGTGCTGCTCGATGATTATGTGCTCGCCCCCGAGCGCCTGACGGGGGAAAGGCTCGGCCGCGCTCTGGCCGATCAGGTGGCGCGCGGCCTTGTGCATCCCGTCTTCGCGGGCGCGGCCATGACCGGCGCCGGCGTGCCGGCGCTGGCCTCGGCCATCGCCGCGATCTTGCCCGAGCGGCGCCCCAACCCGGATGGGCCGGTCGCCGGCAGGATCTTCAAGATCGAGCGCGGCTGGGGCGGCGAGAAGCTGAGTTATGTGTATCTGACATCAGGCACGGTGCGGCTGCGGCAATATCTCGATCTGCCGAATGGCCCGGAGAGAGTGACCGCAATCCAGCTCTTTCAGGCCGGGCGCAGCCATGGCGCCGAGAGCTTTGCCGCCGGACAGATCGCGCGCGTCAGCGGGCTTGCCGGCGCCCGGATCGGCGATGTGGTGGGCGGCGATCGGGGTGCGGCCGGAAGGGCTCACTTCGCGCCGCCGACGCTCGAAACCCGCGTGCTTGCCCGGCGGCCTTCGGAGAGGGCGGCGCTGTGGCTGGCGTTAAGCCAGATGGCCGAACAGGATCCGCTGATCAACCTGCACCGGAACGAAGATGCCGACGAGGTCTTCGTATCGCTCTACGGCGAGGTGCAGAAGGAGGTTATCCAATCGACCCTTCTGGCGGATTTCGGCCTCGAGGCGAGCTTCGAGGAAAGCACGGTCATCTTGGCCGAGAGGCCGGCGGCAACGGGAAGCGGCCTGCAGATCCTCTTCAAAGAGCCCAATCCGTTTCTTGCCACCGTCGGCCTGCGGGTCGAGCCGCGTCCCGCCGGGGCGGGCAACAGCTTTGCGCTCGAAGTGGATGTCGGCCAGATGCCCGTCGCTTTTTACCGGGCGGTCGAGGAAACCGTGTTCGAAACGCTGAAGCAGGGCATCTTCGGCTGGCAGGTCATCGATTGCCATGTGGCGATGACGGCGGCGCGCCATAGCTCACCGGCCAGCACTGCCGCCGACTTCCGGCAGCTGACGCCCTGGGTTCTGGCAACGGCGCTCTCGGCCGCGCAAACCGTGCTCTGCGAACCGGTCGACCGCTTTCATCTCGAAACGCCGGCCGAGAGCCTGGGCGGCGTGCTGACCCTGCTGGCGAAATCCGCCGCGATGACGACGGATTCGGTGATTGCCGATGGGGTGGCGCATCTGGAAGGCACTCTGGCGTCTCAGATGGTTCAAAGCGTCCAGCAGCAATTGCCGGGGCTGACGAGCGGGGCAGGGACGATGGAGACGGCTTTCGATCACTATGCCCCGATGTTAGGGGCCGCCGCGCCTGCGTCCGCGTTCGGGGCCTGATCCGTTCAACCCGGTGGAATATCTGCTGCGGTTGCGGGGAGGTGGGGAGCGCGTGTCGCGAGACGGTTGAAGCGGTTCTCGCACTCATGCAGGGTCATTCACCGCGCCGACGCGCGGTGGCTGGATTCCTGTGACGAGCACAGGAATGAGGGAGGGTGGGGCGGGCGCTCCCATCAAATCTGTCCTCGCGACAAGGTGTTGGATGGGCCGATGTAGTGGCGCGGAGGGGCTGATCCGCTGTCGGGGCACCACTTCTCCTCCCCTCATTCCTGTGCTCGTCACAGGAATCCAGCCACGGCGCGTCCGCGCCGTGAATGACTCTTAAGCTTCCTGTACAGAGAGAGCCTCGTGCTTCAAGGCTCCGCCTTGCGGGCTGCGCACCCCAGCATGAGGAAGCTTGGGTGTGCCACCAATAAAAAAGCGGCTCCCGAAGGAGCCGCTCTTGTTCCTTAAGCCGCCAGCGAGGCGATGTCGATGACGAAGCGGTAGCGGACGTCGCTCTTCAGGACGCGTTCATAGGCTTCGTTGACCTGCTGGATGTTGATCTTCTCGATCTCGGAGACGATGTTGTGCTTGCCGCAGAAATCCAGCATTTCCTGGGTTTCCTTGATCGAGCCGATCATCGAGCCGGAGATGCTCCTGCGGCCGGGGATGATCGCGAAGGCGTGCACCGGGATCGGATTCTCGGGCGCGCCGACCACCACGAAGGAACCGTCGACCTTCAGCAGGCCGAGATAGGCGTTCCAGTCGATCTCAGCGCTGACGGTGCAGATGATGAGATCGAAGGTGCCGGCGAGCTTCGTGAAAGTCTCCGGATCGTTGGTGGCGTAATATTCCTTGGCGCCGAGCTTCAGGCCGTCTTCCTTCTTGGAAAGGCTCTGGGAGAGAACGGTGATATCGGCGCCCATCGCCGAACCCAGCTTGACGCCCATGTGGCCGAGGCCGCCCATGCCGACGATCGCGACCTTCTTGCCGGGGCCGGCATTCCAGTGGCGCAGCGGCGAATAGAGCGTGATGCCGGCGCAGAGCAGCGGCGCGGAAGCATCGAGCGGCAGATTGTCCGGGATGGACATGACGTAGCCTTCCCTGACGACGATCGAGTCGGAATAGCCGCCCTGCGTCCGCGTCTTTCCGTCGGCTTCGAAGTCGTTGTAGGTGCCGCTGAGACCCGGCATATACTGCTCGCGGTCGAGGTCGCGCTCGGCGCAGCCGACGCAGGAATCGACGAAGCAGCCGACGCCGACGCGGTCGCCGACCTTGAACTTGGTGACGGCGGAGCCGACGGCCGAAACGATGCCGGCGATCTCATGGCCCGGCACGATCGGATAGACGGCGTTCTTCCACTCGTTGCGCACGGTGTGGATGTCCGAATGGCAGATGCCGGCAAACTTGATGTCGATGACGACGTCGTCGGCGTTCGGCTCGCGGCGTTCGAAGGTAAAAGGGGTCAGCGGCTTGGAAGCGTCGGTGGCGGCATAGCCTCTTGCAATAGGCATGGAACCTTCCTTTTTCGATTTTTGAGGTGGGGGTTGAGCGGTATGACGCACTATTGCCCCGAACGCGGCGAGGGAGGTAGAGTGATCCTCCAAGCTTCTTGCACGATCCTGCAAAAATGAGCGGACGGCCCGTTTTCGAAATGCCCGGGCGAACCTAGATAGAAGCCACTTCGGATTAGAGCCGATCAGCAGGCGTCAGACAGAAAGAGTTGCCGCATGACTTTGCCCTTCAGCCCCTACCAGGAAATCGTCGACATCGCGATGCGCTTCGCGCCTGGCGATGGCGAGTTTTCGACCGCGATCGGCAATCTCCATGTCAGCCGTCGGTCCAAGCCCAGCGATCCCTTGCACAGCAGCTACCGGCCCTGCTTTGCCTTCGTGCTGCAGGGGGCCAAAAGCCTGCAGCTCGGCACGGAGCTCATCAGCTACGGCACCGGGGATTATCTCTTGACCTCGCTCGACCTGCCGGTCGCCTGGCGCGTCACCGAGGCTAGCCCCGAGGTTCCGCATCTCTGCCTGGGGCTGGCAATCGATTCCGAGAAGCTCTTGGAATTGCTGAGCCGCATCGACATTCCGCGCCCGGCCGCCGATACCGACGGGCAGCGCGGCATGGTGGTGAACGTCGCGCCGCCGGAGCTGATGGATGCCGCCGTTCGTTTGCTGCGCTTGCTCGATCGTCCAGGCGACATTCCCGCCATGGCGCCGCTGATCGAGCAGGAGATCCTCTACCGCGTGCTGACCGGGCCGCACGGCGCGCGGCTGATCAATATCGCGACGGCTGACAGCCACAGCAACAGGATCGCCCGTGCCGTCGCCTGGCTGAAGGAGAATTTCGCCCGGCCGCTGCGCATCGAGGACCTCGCCGAGCGCGTCAATATGAGCGTGTCCTCCTTCTATCACCATTTCAAGTCGGTGACGGCGATGACGCCGGTGCAATACCAGAAGCAGCTGCGCCTGCACGAGGCGCGCCGGCTGATGCTGGTGGAGCGGCTCGATGCCGGCACCGCCGGCCACCGCGTCGGCTATCAGAGCCCGTCGCAGTTCAGCCGCGAATACAGCCGCCTCTACGGCGCTTCGCCGGCCCGCGATATCGACGGCGTGCGCGAGATGATGGCGGCCGAATAGAGCGCTGCGCCCGGCGCGATACACTTGCTTTCCGCTGTATTAAAGGATGCTTGACGTTTCCCGGCTAGGCTGGCGCCATCCATCAAGCAGGCACCGTCGTCCGCATGACGCAAGCACCGTTTCTTTCTATCGTCGCGCCTTGTCACAACGAGGAAGAGGGGCTGCGCGAATTCTGCCGCCGCGCCTCCGCTGCCGCGCAGAGCGTTGCCGGCGATGCCTTCGAGCTCATTCTCGTCGATGACGGTTCTTCCGACGGCACCTGGGAGATCATTTCGGAACTGGCTGCAAAAGTGCCGCAGGTGCTCGGGGTTCGCCTGTTGCGCAATCATGGCCACCAGCTGGCGTCGACGGCGGGCCTTTCCGCCTCGCGGGGCGAGCGCGTTCTCCTGATCGACGCCGATCTTCAGGATCCGCCCGAACTGCTTTTGATGATGATGCCGATCATGGAGCGCGGCGCAGACGTCGTCTACGGCCAGCGCACGCGCCGCGAGGGCGAAACCTGGTTCAAGCTCGCCACCGCTTCGCTGTTCTATCGCACGCTTTCCAGGCTCGCTTCCGTGACCATCCCGCGCGATACCGGCGATTTCCGGCTGATGCGCCGGCGCGTCGTCGATATTCTGCTGGCGATGCCGGAACGCGATCGCTTCATCCGCGGCATGGTCAGCTGGATCGGCGGCAGGCAGGTGGCGCTGCCCTATGAGCGCGACGCGCGTTTTGCCGGCACGACGAAATATCCGTTGCGCAAGATGATCAATTTCGCGCTCGATGCGATCACCAGCTTTTCGACGACGCCGCTACGCATCGCCACATGGCTCGGCATGATCAGCGCCGGTGTGGCGATGGCCTTGCTCGTCTATACCTTCGTGCGCTGGCTGCAGGGCGAGACGGTCACCGGCTGGTCGTCGATCATGGCCGCCGTCAGCGCCTTCAGCGCCATCCAGCTGATCTGCATCGGCATCATCGGCGAATATCTCGGCCGTCTCGTGCAGGAGAGCAAGAGGCGGCCGATGTTCATGATCGAGACGATCCTGCGTGGCAGCGAACATGCCGAGCTGCCGACCGCTTTTTCCGAGATGGGCGCCGGCGACAAGCGCGCAGCACTGGATGCGGCCTTCGTGCCAGGCGAAGCGCGCGCGAAAAAGAACAGCCGGGCCGGATGATGGATCGGATTGCTGCGCCTGTTCATGCGGCAGCCGGACTTGAGGATCTGACCGCCCGGCAAGACTCCACGGTTGCGATCATCGCTTTCGTTGCGCTCGCCGCGGCGCTGGTGGTGCTCTTTCCCTTTCCGCCGGTTCTCGATTACGCCAATCACTACGCCCGCATCTGGCTGCTTTCGGGCGGCATCGGCGATCAGCCGTTTCCCGAGATCTATGCGATCGACTGGAACCGAACCTTCACCAATGTCGGGATCGATCTTCTGGCAGCCTGGATAGGGCCGCTCGTCGGCGCCGACCGGCTGGCGCGAGCCCTGCTTTTCCTGGCGATCGTGCTGCCGCCGCTTGGCGCGATCAGTCTGCACCGGACGCTCTTCGGCGGCCGGCATTATTGGCAGATCGCCATGCTGTCGCTTGGCTGGTGCGCCACAATGATCGGCGGCTTCATCAACTTCCAGATCGGCCTCGGCATGGCTCTGTTCTTCGCCTGTGCCGACCTGCGGCTGCAGCGCCGAAATTTCGCGCTGCTGTTTGCCTGGAGGCTTGCCGCCGCGCTGCTGTTGACGGTGATGCACCTCTTCTCGCTCGGCTTCTATATGGCTGTTGTCTGCGGCCTCGAATTTTCCTGGCGTTTCGACATCCTGCGATCGAAGGCAGGGCTGGTGAGGCTCGCCGGCCGTCTGGCGCTGGCGATCGGCGCCTGTTCCTTGCCGCCGCTTGCGCTCTATCTGCGCACGACCGCCTTGCCGAATGCCGGCGGCGATGGCCTCGGGCTGGTCTGGAACGATGGCCTCGTCCCGATCGTCATGAACCTGCTTTCCGTCATCACCACCTATGTCCCGGTCGTGGATGTCCTGCTGGTTCTGCCGCTGATCCTCATCTGCACGCGCGCCGCTCGCGCAGGCGACATCCGTATTCATGCGGGCCTTGCGGTTGCCGCCTGCGGACTGCTGCTTCTCTCCTGCACCGCACCGCTCCACATGCTCGGCACCGGGTGGATCAGCTGGCGCTTTCCTGTGATGGCGGCGCTCGTCGCCATGGCGATGGTGTGCCCCTTTGCCAATCTGACGCGCCGCCACGCACTGTTTATGGCGCTCGTCGTCAATCTCGCGGTTTTCGGCCGGACCGGCTGGGTCGGCTGGAATTGGTGGCTGGCGCAGAAGGACGTCGCTGCCGTCGAGACCGTGCTCAAAAAGGTGCCGGCCGGTGCGGCCGTACTGCCTTTGGGGCATGAGGCCGAGATGGTCGGCGGCTTTGCCCATTCCAACCGGCATTTCGCCTGGGGGCTGGACACTTTCCGGCACCTGCCGACGCTCGCCGTGCCCTTTTCGCATGCTTTCGTGCCGACGCTCTTTACCGCTAAAGGCAAGCAGCCGCTCACCGTTCTGCCGCCCTGGTCGGAGATCGCGGTTCCCGAGGGCAATCTGGTATCGGTCGGCGTGCTTTCCTGCCCTGAGATGATGCAGGTATACAAAGCCTATGCGCCTTATCTCTCCGACTGGCGCGGCCGTTTCGATTTTATCCTGGTCGCCAACGCCGATATTCCCGACCGTTATGTCGGCGCCTCGATGCCGGTCGGCGTGACGCTGGTCGAGGATGCCGGTTTCGCCAAGCTCTACGCGATCGACAAGGCGGCGCCGGGAGAACCTCTTTCGGTTCCCGCCGGTTGCGTGTCGGCTCATGAACCGCTGCCAGCCCTGAGATCGAGCGCAAGCTGTCGCGCCTGGCGGGCCGTGTCTTCGTCGCAGATCAGCACGTTGCCCAGACCGGACAGCAGCACGGCGGCGATGGCCTGCGCCTTGTTCAGGCCGCCAGAGGCGAAGATGACGTTCGGAATGGCGCGCAGCGCTTCGAGCTCGGGCGCGATCGCGCATCTGTTGATCGCATGTTCGATCGGCTGCCCTGTCTTGTCGACGAACTGGCCGAGAACATCGCCGCAGGCGCCGGCTGCAACCAGTTCCTCGATATTGATGCTGCTCGGCAGGCCGTAGCGCATCAGCAGCGAGCGTTCGGTCATGTCGCCGATGCTGAGCACGATGACATCGTTGGCCTCGATCTGGCGAAAGGCCGTTTCAAAAACATCCTGCTTGATGATCGCAGTGCGCGACTCCGGGCTGCCGGCATAGATCGGCGCTGCAAGATAGGCGCATTCGGCATTGAGCTGGCGGGCGAGATCGCTCGCAATGTCGAACGTATTGATCTCGATGCCGTGCGTCAGTCCGCCCATGACCGAGTTGACGCAGAGATCGGGCCGTCTCAGCGACGGCATGTGGCGCACCATTTCGCGAAGCGTCGCTCCCCAGCCGACGCCGACGCCGCGGATGTTGCCGCCGTTCAGCAATTGCACGAGATAATCGGCTGCCGCCTGTCCGAGCAGGACGGGGATGAGTTCCGCATCCTCGGGCGTCGGAACGATGATTGCCCGATTGAGCGAGAATTCGGCCGCCAGCTGCTGCTCCAGGGCGACGCAGGAGGTGAGCCGGGAATTGAGGGTGATCGTCACGAGGCCGGAGCGGCGCGCCTCGGCGATGATCTTGTTGACGCGAAGCCGGTTGGTCGACAGCGCTTCGGCGATCTCGCCCTGCGTGCGTCCCTCCATGTAGTAGAGCCAGACGACGCGCACCTGCATCTGCTCGTCGGGGAGCGCTGCAGGCGCAAGAGAAGCACTTCTGTTCTGTGACATGCGATAAACTGCGCCTCCGCTTCGACGCCATGGATCTCAAATCCCCGGCGCTTGTCAATCGCAGGGGCCTGCCGTCAGCCGGTCAATCGGTTCGCCGCCCCGTCGTCCGGTTGAAGGGATGCAGATCATCCCTTCTCACATGACAGGAAATCCGGTCGCCCTCCTGCAGATGCTGATCGGTAGGGACGCTCGCGACGATGCGCTTATCGCTGCCGTCGATGCGCAAATGCACGTTGTTCTCATCACCAACGGTCTCGATCAATTCGACATAAGCGTCGAACCGGAGATCGTGCGCCGATCCGGCGCCGAGATCGACCGCGCCCGGCCTGATGCCGATGAGATCGGTATCCCTCGGTAGCGGGAGGTCGCAGGGGCCGAACTCGTCGAGATCGATGAGGTTCATCGGCGGAGAACCGATGAAGCCGGCAACGAACACGGTCTCGGGGCGGCGATAGACCTCGATCGGTGTGCCGATCTGCTCGATCCTGCCGCCGTTCATGACGACCAGCCGGTCGGCCAGCGTCATCGCTTCGAGCTGGTCGTGCGTGACGTAGAGGCTCGTCGTCTTCAGCTGCCGCTGCAGCCTGCGGATTTCGACGCGCATCTGCACGCGAAGCTTCGCATCGAGATTGGACAAGGGCTCGTCGAACAGGAAGGCGGCGGGATCGCGGACGATGGCGCGGCCCATGGCGACGCGCTGGCGCTGGCCGCCCGAGAGCTGGCGGGGGCGCCGCTCGAGGAACTCGCCGATCTCCAGAATGCCGGCGGCGTTGGCGATCCGCCGGTCGATCTCGCCGCGCGGCACGCGGCGGTTCTTGAGGCCGTATTCGAGATTCTGGCGAACGGTCATGTGGGGATAGAGCGCGTAATTCTGGAAGACCATGGCGATGTTGCGGTCGGCCGGATCGACATGGCCGACATCGTTTCCTGCGATCCTGAGATGGCCGGAGCTGATGGCTTCGAGGCCGGCAATCATCCGCAGCAGGGTCGATTTTCCGCATCCCGACGGGCCGACCAGCACGATCATCTCGCCATCGGCGACGCTGAGATTGATCCCTTTTACCGCGGGGACCGCTCCGTAATTCTTCTTCAGATCGATCAGTTCGATTGCTGCCATGGCATCCTCCTTCGTCGTCGTCATACATTTGTAACACGCTATTGACATTTGTAACAAGTAACCCCAACCTTGTTTTATCGCCACTCTGGGAGGGGTTGACCGGCGCAGACGCGCCGGTCGGCGAACAACGGCTATGGAGAGGAAAACGAAATGACGGCAAAGTCTTCGATGGGCGCCCGCTTGCGGCGGACGATCCGCTCGTTCGCGGCGGGCGCGGCTCTGGCGACGCTCGGATTGGCAGCTGCGGGTGACGCCAGCGCGGCCGATCGCGTCAAGATCGAATGGTGGAATGCGGCAGGCGGGCGCCTCGCCGAGATCACCAACAAGCTGATTGCCGACTTCAACGCCTCGCAGGACAAATACGAGGTCGTCGGCATCGGCAAAGGCAATTACGAGGAGACCATGGCGGCGATGGTGGCCGCCTACCGCGTCCACCAGCAGCCGGTGCTGATCCAGGCGGCCGAGCGGGGATTCCTGACCATGTACAATTCCGGCGCCATCATTCCGGTGCCGCAACTGATGGAGAAGGAAGGCTACAAGATCGACTGGAACGATTTCGTCGCGCCGGTCGCCGGTTTCTATCTGGTCGACGGCAAGCCGGCGGCGATGCCGTTCAACAGCTCGACGCCGATCTTCTGGTACAATGCCGATCACTTCAAGGCAGCCGGTTTCGACAAGCCGGGCGAGACCTGGCAGGAGCTCGACAAGCAGCTGCGTGCCATCAAGGAGAAGGGCGTTTCGAAGTGCCAGATGGCGCTGGCGAACGACTTCTACTGGAGCCTGATCGAGAACTACGCGGCGATCCAGGACCAGCCTTACGGCACCAAGGCGAATGGCTTCGGCGGCCTCGACACCGAATTCATCTTCAACAAGAGTCCGCTGGTGGTCGGCCAGGTGACGCGCCTCAAGACCTGGCTCGACGCCGGCATCCTGCAGATCGCCGGGCAGGGCCTCTCGCCCGACCAGCTCTTCACCTCGGGCACCTGCTCGACCTATGTGGCCTCCACCGCCGCGCATGCTGCCGTCGAAAGCGGTGCGAAATTCAATTGGAGCGCGACGTTCCTGCCGCATGAGGAGGGCATCGAGCCGAAGAACAGCACCATCGGCGGCGGCGCGCTCTGGGTCCTGAAAGGCAAGTCGGAGGAAGAATATGCCGGTGCCGCCGCCTTCCTGAACTTCCTCGCCTCACCGAAGACGCAGGTGTGGTGGAGCAAGCAGACCGGCTATGTGCCCGTCACCAACGCCGCCTATGAACAGGCCAAGTCCGAGGGCTATTTCAAGGATCACCCGACCCGCGAGATCGCCATTCTCCAGCTCACGCGCGGCACGCCGACCGACAATTCGCGCGGCTTCCGTTTCGGCAACCATAACCAGTCGATGGCGCTTCTGGTGGAAGAGATCCAGGGTGTGTGGACCGGCCAGAAGACCCCCCAGGAGGCGCTGGATGCGGCGGCGGCGCGCGGCAACCAGATCCTTCGCCAGTATGAGCAGCTTCATGCAGCAAAGTAGAACCTTGGGAAAGATGGAAGGCGCCTCCCGGCGCCTTCGCATCCCGGATCTTCTGTCGACGGGGCGCTCGATCGCGCAGCCTTCCGAGGCCGGGTTGAAGTCCGCCCATTTCAACAGGCCGTGGCTTGCCTTCGGCCTGGTCGCGCCGCAGCTGCTGATCCTGCTGTTCTTCTTTTTCATCCCGTCCTACAAGGCGCTGTCGCTGGCCTTCGTTCAGGTCGATCCCTTCGGCGGCACGCAGATTTTCGTCGGGCTCACGAATTTCTACAATCTCTTCGCCAGTCCGGAATATCGCGGCAGCGCGCTGTTTACGCTCTGGTTCACCGTTGCACAGAACGCTGCGACGCTTCTGCTTGCCGGCCTGTTCGCCTTTGCCACTGATTTCGTGATCAGGGGCAGGGGGATCTACAAGAGCATCATCCTGCTTCCCTATGCGATCGCGCCTGTCATTTCGGGCGTGATCTGGGCCTTCCTCTTCAATCCGGCGGTGGGGCCGGTCGCGCAGCTTCTGCATGGGTTCGGTTTCGAATGGGACCCGAACCGGCGTCCTTTCGATGCGCAGCTTCTGGTGACGATCGCCTCTGTCTGGAAGAATGTCTGCTACGATTACATCTTCCTCGTCGCCGCATTGCTGGCCGTGCCGGCCTCGCTGCTGGAGGCGGCAAAGCTCGACGGCGCAAGGCCTGTCCGGCGCTTCTTCACCATTTCGCTTCCGCTCATCTCGCCGACAATCTTCTTCCTCGTGGTGATGAACTTCGTCTACGGCCTGTTCGAAACCTTCGGCATCATCGACGCGGTCACCCGCGGCGGTCCGGCGGGGGCGACGAACAGCCTGGTCTACAAGGTTTATCAGGATGGTTTCGTGCAGCTCGACCTCGGCTCGTCGGCCGCCCAGTCGGTGCTTTTGATGCTGATCGCCATCCTCTTCACCATCGTTCAATTCCGCGCGCTCGAGCGCAAGGTCAATTACCAGGTGTAGCCATGCCCGAACGCCATCTCGGTCTATCGATCTTCTGCCACGCCATATTGTTGATCGGCGCGGTTTTCGTCTGCCTGCCGCTCTACTTCGCCTTCGTCGCCGGCTCGCTCACCTTGCAGGAGGTTCAGCAGGCGCCGTTCCCGATCTTGCCCGGCTCGCATTTCTTCGAAAACCTGGCCGCCGCCTGGCAGCAGGGCGAGTTCTCCCAGTTATTCCTGAATTCGATCATCGTCACCGCCGGCATCGTCGTCGGCAAGCTGGCGATCTCGCTGATCGCCGCATTCGGCGTCACCTATTTCCGCTTCCCGTTCCGCATGACGGCGTTCTGGCTGATCTTCGTGTCGCTGATGCTTCCGGTCGAGGTCCGCATCATTCCAACCTATGAAGCGGTCGCCGATGCTGCCGGGCCGATCCGCTGGCTTGCCGGCACGATCGGCCTTTCCGGCGTCGTCGAACGGCTGACCGGATACAGCATCGAAGCCTCGCTGAAATGGAACATGGTCAACAGCTATGCCGGGCTGATCCTGCCGCTGATCGCCTCTGCCTCGGCGACCTTCCTGTTCCGGCAGTTCTTCCTGACCGTTCCCGACGAGCTTTGCGAGGCGGCCAAGCTCGACGGCGCCGGCCCCCTGAAATTCTTCAAGGATATCCTGCTGCCGCTGTCGCGCGCCAATATCGCGGCGCTGTCGATCATTCTGTTTCTCTACGGCTGGAACCAGTATTTGTGGCCGCTGCTCTTCACCACCGACAAGGAGATGGGAACGGCCGTCCTCGGGCTGAAGCAGCTCGTTCCCGTTTCCGACTCGGCACCTGCCTGGAACATTGCGATGAGCGCTGCGCTGCTCGTTATGCTGCCGCCCGCGGCCGTCATTCTCTTCATGCAACGCTGGTTCACCAAGGGGCTGGTGGACTCCGGAAAGTAACACGAAGATTTCAAGGATATTCAGACGATGGTGCATATCATCGGCCACCGCGGTGGCCGCAATCTCTGGCCTGAAAACAGTCTTTCGGGCTTCCGAAAACTTGCGCAGATGCCGGTCGACGGCGTGGAATTCGACATCCACCTGACACGGTCTGGCGAAATGCTCGTCATTCATGACCCGACGCTCGAACGCACCACCGATACACATGGGCCGGTCGCCGATCTCGGACCCGGAAAACATCGTGAAATCCGCCTCAAGGACAGCGACGGGGAGGCGATACCGACGCTGGAAGAGGTCCTTGCCATCTTCAAGGCCACGCCGCTCGAACTTCACATCGAACTGAAGACCCTTGCCGATGGGACGCCTTACGAGGGGTTGGCGGCCAAGGCATTCGCTGCCGTCGAGCGGCTTGGTCTAAAGGAGCGCTCGATCCTGACGAGCTTTCATCCCGACGTGCTTGCCGATATTCGCAAGGCCGCGCCCGGAATTCGCACCTTGTCGTCCTTCGACGCCAAGTCGGCCGAGCGCCTCGGCCTTGCGAGCGGCCTCCGCCTGATGAAGCAGTGCTCGGATATTATCGCGATCGAGAAGTCGCTGCTTCAGGCGAAGTGGGACGAGATCACTCAGCTCGTGCCGCTTGACCGGCTCGGCGCCTGGGTTCCGAACGAAACGAGCGAACTCGAATATTGGCTCGCCAAACCGATCCGGCAGATCACCACGGACCGGCCGGATCTCGCCCTGCAGGCGCGGAGGTGAGGCATGCTCGATAGCCGCATCGATCATCCCGGCACGCGAGGCGCCATGGACAGCATCGACCTCGTGATCTTCGATTGCGACGGCGTGCTGATCGACAGCGAGCCGATCGCCAGCCGCACGCTCGCGGAAACGCTGCAAGGCGCCGGTATTGCGATCAGCGCGGCGGAGGCCCATGTCAAATTCACCGGCAATTCGGAAAGCATCATCGCCGAAATGTGCCGGCGCGAATACGGGATCAGCGATGTGCCCGCGCTGTTCGAGCAGTGGCATCGCCATCTGTTCGAGGAATTCGAACGCTCGCTGAAGCCGATTGCCGGCATTGCCGAGGTCGTCAACAACCTCGACCGTCCGAAATGCGTCGCATCGAACAGCACGATGCAGCGGCTGCGCAACAGCCTCGGCAAGCTCGATCTCTGGAGCGCCTTCGCCGAGGGCGTGTTCAGCGCCGAAGCTGTCTCGCGGCCGAAACCGGCACCCGACCTGCTGTTGCATTGCGCCGAGCGCTTCCGGGCCCGTCCGGGCAAGTCAGTCATGATCGACGACAGCGTTCACGGCGTGGCGGCGGCACTGGCCGCAGGCATGACGGCCATCGGATTCGTCGATCCGGCCGATCCGAGGCCCGGCCGCCGCGGGGTGCTCGATGCCGCCGGAGCCGCCGCCGTCGCGACAGGGGCAGGGGAGCTCACCGCCATTCTGGAAAATGTCGGAGGCAGGCTGTGACGGCGAGCTCGCCAGCGCGTGCTCGCCTTGCCATGTCGCCGCGACCGCGTAATGTCAGCGTCCCCGGCCACAGCTGCCCATCAACCCGATCCCTGGCGATCTGAAACGAGAGACCATGAGCGACACATCCCACACCCCGGAAGCCGGCGCCAAATATGTCATCGGCGTCGATGTCGGCACCGGCAGCGCCCGGGCGGGCCTGTTCGATATGGCCGGCAGCATGCTTGCCTCCGCCAAGCGCAATATCAGCCTGTTTCATGAAGCCGGTTCCATCGTCGAGCAGTCGAGCAGCGAGATCTGGCGCGCTGTTTGCGCCGCCGTGCGGGAGGCGGTTGCAGCAGCCGGCATCGATCGGGCTTCGGTGGTCGGGCTCGGCTTCGACGCCACTTGCTCGCTCGTCGTCCTCGGCGAAGGCGGCAAGCCGCTGCCCGTCGGGCCTTCGGAAGATCCGGACCGGGATATCATCGTGTGGATGGACCACCGGGCCGTCCCGCAAGCGGAGCGCATCAACGCCTTCGGGCATGACGTGCTGCGTTATGTCGGCGGCCGCATCTCGCCGGAGATGGAAACGCCGAAGCTTCTCTGGCTCCGGGAAAACCGTCCCGCCGTGTTCGATGCCGCCTGGCAATTCTTCGATCTTGCGGATTTCCTCACCTGGCGGGCGACCGGCGACCTGTCGCGCTCGACCTGCACGGTCACCTGCAAGTGGACCTATCTCGCCCATGAGAAGCGCTGGGACGGCAGCTATTTCCATCAGATCGGCCTCGGCGTGCTGGCAGACGAAGGTTTTGCCCGCATCGGCACGTCCATCGTCGAGCCGGGTTCGGCGCTTGGTCAGGGACTGACCGCTGCGGCAGCGGATGAACTCGGTCTGCTGCCGGGAACGGCGGTCGCGGCCGGGCTGATCGATGCCCATGCCGGCGGCGTCGGAACCGTCGGCGCCGATCCGCAGGCCAATCTCGCCTATGTTTTCGGGACCTCTTCCTGCACGATGACATCGACGGCGGAACCGTCTTTCGTTTCCGGCGTCTGGGGTCCTTACTATTCGGCGATGGTGCCGGGCCTCTGGTTGAACGAGGGCGGCCAGAGCGCCGCCGGCGCGGCGATCGACCAGCTCCTCTCCTTCCATCCGGCGGCCGGCGAGGCGAGGGAGCTTGCGACGAGCGCGGGCATTGCGCTGCCGGTCCTGCTTGCCGACATGGCCGCCGACAAGGCGGGCCGTGCTTCCGATGCGGTCAAGCTGGCGGCCGGGCTGCATGTCGTTCCCGAGTTCCTCGGCAACCGCGCGCCCTTTGCCGATCCGCATGCCCGGGCTGTTATCGCCGGTCTCGGCATGGAGCGGGATGTCGACAGCCTGGTTGCGCTCTACATCGCCGGGCTTTGCGGCATCGGCTACGGCCTCAGGCAGATCATCGAAACGCAGGCCGAGGCGGGCGTCAGCGTCGAAAACATCGTCATCAGCGGCGGCGCCGGCCAGCACGATTTCGTCCGCCAGGTGCTCGCCGATGCAAGCGGCAAGCCGGTGGTCGCCACGAAGGCCGAAGAGCCGGTGCTGCTCGGCGCAGCGATCCTCGGCGCCGTCGCCGGCCGCCAATTTGCCGACGTGCGCGCGGCGATGGGCGAACTCACCAGGGTGGAAACACGTTTTCAGCCGTCAGACGGCGAGGTTTCCGACCTCCACCGCAAGCGTTACGAAGCGTTCAAGGAGCTGCAGACGCTGGCGCGCAAGCTTCGCAGCTGACATGGCTGCGCGAGGCTAATTGTTGATGGCGATGATCGCCCAATGGCTCTCGTCGCAGGCGTTGTCGTCGCAGACCGCGCCCATCCAGACGGCGCCGTTTGCGAGCATGACGCCCTCGCTGCTGACGAAGAGATCCTGATATTGCTGGCGGCCGACGGCGCGGCGGGTCTCCGGCGTCACCAGATCGTCGAAATTCTCGACGAAATCCTCGGCGCTCTCGACATCGTAGGTCTCGCCATTGGCCTTCACGCTCAGCGGATATTCGGCAAGGCCGGCAATGGTCTCGGCATCGCCGGAGCGCATGGCGAGAACGAGCTGGCGCAGCGGCCGGTCGAAGCCCGCGGCATCGCCGTGCAGTTCCTCGATGCGATCATAGACCTCGCTATCCTGCGCGGCGGCGCGGCCGGTGAAGGGCGCCGCTGCCAGGAGCATCGCTCCAGCCAGGAGAAGGGCAGCAGACAGGCGCGGCATGGAAGGCTCCCGGCAAATGACGTTCGACAAGCATTATGCAATCGCCATCAGTGTCCGCCTATCCAATTCTGGTGCTGCGCCCGCCTTTCCCGTATAAAAATCTCCCGGGCCTGGCTTGACGGCCCGTTCGGTTTGCCGCATAAAGCTCACGAACCGTACCGTACGGTACGTATATGGGAGCCATGACCGTGTCCGTCGATACTGCAGAGCCGAGCGAATTTTCGCCGCGCCAGAACGCCGTTCTGGAGCAGGCGCTGCGGTTGCTCGTCGATGGCGGTGAGAAGGCGCTGACGACCTCGGGTGTCGCGCGTGCCGCCAATTGCTCCAAGGAAAGCCTCTACAAGTGGTTCGGCGACCGCGATGGCCTGCTCTCGGCGATGATCGCCTATCAGGCGAGCAAGGTGCGCACCTTCGAGCGCAACGGTGAGCGGCTGACGGCGGCGAGCCTGCACGACCATGTCGTCATCTTCGCGCGCGACCTGCTGGAGGTGCTGGCCGGCGACGTCTCGCTGGCGCTGAACCGGCTCGCTATCGGCCAGTCGCATCGCGACGGCTCGAAGCTCGGCAAGCTCCTTCTCGAGCGCGGCCGCCGCCAGATCGACCGTCGCGCCATGGCGCTGATCGATTCCGGCAAGAGGGCAGGGCTCCTGCGCTTTGCCGATGCCGACGAGGCCTATCATACGCTTTACGGCCTTGTTGTCTCCGATCTGCATGTGCGCATGCTGCTCGGCGAACCCGGCCTCAAGGATACCGCGCGCCAGGCGGAGAAGGCGGTGACCGCCTTCCTCCGGCTCTACGGCACGGAAAAGGTACTGGCGGAGATGCCGGCTCTCGGCTGATTTCGCCTTAATGACAGTCAACAGGACAAGCACAAGGGAAGGAACTTCAAATGCGCGTCTATTACGATCGTGATGCCGATCTCAACCTCATCAAGGCCAAGAAGGTCGCCGTCATCGGCTACGGTTCGCAGGGCCGTGCCCATGCGCTGAACCTCAAGGACAGCGGCGCCCAGAACCTCGTCATCGCGCTGAAGGCCGGTTCGCCCACAGTCAAGAAGGCCGAAGCCGACGGCTTCAAGGTCATGACGGTTGCCGAAGCCGCCGGCTGGGCCGACCTGATGTTGATGGCGACGCCGGACGAGCTGCAGGCCGACATTTACAAGGCCGATATCGCTCCGAACATCCGTGACGGCGCTGCCATCGCTTTCGCCCACGGCCTCAACGTGCATTTCGGCCTGATCGAGCCGAAGGCTTCGGTCGACGTCGTCATGATCGCGCCCAAGGGCCCGGGCCACACGGTTCGCGGCGAATACCAGAAGGGCGGCGGCGTTCCCTGCCTCGTGGCCGTTCACCAGAACGCTTCCGGCAATGCGCTTGAACTCGCTCTCTCCTACGCCTGCGGCGTCGGCGGCGGCCGTTCGGGCATCATCGAAACCAACTTCCGCGAAGAGTGCGAAACCGACCTCTTCGGCGAACAGGTCGTTCTCTGCGGCGGTCTCGTCGAGCTCATCCGCGCCGGTTTCGAAACGCTCACCGAGGCAGGCTACGCGCCCGAAATGGCCTATTTCGAGTGCCTGCACGAAGTGAAGCTGATCGTCGACCTGATCTATGAAGGCGGTATCGCCAACATGAACTACTCGATCTCCAACACGGCCGAGTGGGGCGAATACGTCACCGGTCCGCGCATCATCACCGAAGAAACCAAGGCCGAGATGAAGCGCGTCCTCAAGGACATCCAGACCGGCAAGTTCACCTCCGAGTGGATGCAGGAATACCGCTCCGGTGCTGCCCGCTTCAAGGGCATCCGCCGCAACAACGACAGCCACCAGATCGAGGAAGTCGGCGCCAAGCTGCGCGGCATGATGCCCTGGATCGGCAAGAACAAGCTGGTCGACAAGTCGGTCAACTAAGCGATTTCGCTGACATTGAACGGGAGGCCGGGGTGAAAGCTCCGGCCTCTTTTGCTATTGCTGGCTCCGTTATCGACGCTGTCATATTGGGATTTTGATGTGTTTGAAGCGATTATGCGGTCTGCAAGGCAGGACTTGGAAGACAGCCTCGAGACGCTTTATCCCGCATTCTTCGAATATCCTTTTCCGTCTTCGCTGGACGCTTCGCCGTTGCGCGACGCAGAGAAGATCCTCACCGCGCTCAAATCGGCGCCTTTGCGGGAAATAAATGCGGCGGAGCTTGGCCCATATGCAGCAAGTGCGATAACGACAGTCGGCTCGGTCGATGACTTCAGGCACTTTCTGCCGCGCATTCTCCACTGCGCTCTCTTCAATACTTCCGCACCAGGCTTCGAGCCGCCGACTGTCGCTTCCAAGCTTTTATTGTGTGACTGGCAGCAATGGCCGATTGCCCAGCAGACAGCCATCGCGAACTTCTTTTATTCGGCCTGGGCCTATAAGAGGCTGCAGGACCCCGATTCCGGCGCATCGGCTTGGGACTGGATCGTGGCTATAGCGATGCTCGATCTTCAGTTCCAGCCATGCCTTGATCTGTGGCTAAAGCAGCCAATGCCGAACGCCTTCTTGCAACTCGCCAGTGCCGATCTCAAAAGCCTCTACCGGGGAAATGGCTACTGGTGTGATGTCGCGCCGGAAAAGCGCCTTCGCGTCATTGAATGGCTCAAGGGCGATATCATCGAAAATGCATTCATCGGCTTGATTGATGCTATACCGCCGCAACGGGATTGGCTCATCGAGCGACTACTCGATGAAATACGAGAATTGCGGCGTCTGCCTTCTCGCGTTGGGTCGCCGGATTGACGACGTCGCTCCCGCCGATCTTAGAAGCGGTCGCCCCATCCGGCTTTGCAGAGGACAGGCTTGCCGTTCCATATCGTCCTTCATGACCAAGCACCTGAATGGGGGCGAGAGACCATTCGGTCTGGTCTTCTGATCCGATAAGATCCGCGGCAATCGCTGCGAAGCCCGCATCCAGATCCCACGGCTGGCTTCCGTCGAGCGCCGCAACGACGAGCGCTGGAAGCTCCGAGTTGCGCGGATGCGGCCGAAGGTGGAAGCGTTCGGGTTGGAGGGCGGTAACGTCGGGAAATGCGGGCGGCGCCGTGAAAATGAAGTCACGAGTCATCCATCGTTGCGGTTTAAAGACCATTCCAGCTCCTCTGCCTATCCTGCCTGTCTCTGGCACTTCGACCTCATCTTCATGACGGGGGAGTTATAGGGCGGAGGCAACGTGTCGACCACGGCAATGTCCAGCCTTGGCCTTTGATTGAGCCGTATCGTTCCCGCCTGAGAGAACAGCATCCTCAAGGCGTTCTTGTCGCAAAACCGTAATATCGCGCCTCTAGGTTTAGAATGGGTCTAAAAACAAGATAATTTGACACCAGTTTGAACCGTGGAGGCATCGGATGAACGAGCATCTTTCCCAGAAAATTTTCCCGACGACTCAGCTTGAGGACGCGGATGGTGACGGCCACAACACCAGCGCCAATCCGACGATGGGTGAAATCATCGGCAAGCGTTTTTCGCGCCGCAATTTTCTGCAGGGTTCGCTTGCCGTTTCCGCCATTGCCGCCACAGTGAGCCCGATCGCGCTGATGAGCGCGGACGAGGCGCGCGCTGCAGACAATAAAGGCTCTGCCTTCAACTTCTCCGAAGTGGAGGCCGGCGTCGACGACAAGCATCATGTCGCTGAAGGTTATGATGCCGATATTCTGCTGCGCTGGGGCGATGCCGTGCTGCCGGGGGCGCCTGCGTTCGATCCGACGAAGCAGACGGCCGATGCCCAGAGCAAGCAGTTCGGCTACAACAACGATTATGTCGGCTTCATTCCGCTCGACGGTTCGTCCGAACATGGCCTGCTCGTCGTCAATCACGAATACACGAACCCGCATCTGATGTTTGCCGGGCTGGTGCAGGTGGTCGACGGCAAGATCAAGCAGGGCGCGCTCAGCAAGGAGCAGGTGGATGTCGAGATGGCGGCCCATGGCGGCACCGTCGTCGAGATTCGGAAGACGGGTGGCAAGTGGCAGGTCGTCACCGACGGCAAATACAATCGCCGCATCACCGCCAACACGCCGATGGAAATCACCGGCCCGGCCGCCGGCAACGACCGTCTGAAGACCAGCGCCGATGCGACCGGCACCCGCGCCATCGGCACGATCAACAACTGCGCCGGCGGCGTCACGCCCTGGGGCACCTACATCATGGCCGAAGAAAACTTCCACGGCTATTTCTCCGGCGCGCTGCCGGAAGGTCACAAGGAAGCCGCGAACTACAAGCGTTACGGCGTTCCGGAAGGCGCCTACGAGTGGGCCAATTTCTACGACCGCTTCGATCTTTCCAAGGAGCCGAACGAGCCGAACCGTTTCGGCTGGATCGTCGAGGTTGACGTCATGGACCCGACGGCGGCACCTAAGAAGCGGACCGCGCTCGGCCGCACCAAGCATGAGGGCGCCGAGTCGATCGTCGCCAAGAACGGCAAGGTCGTCTTCTATCTCGGCGACGACGAGCGCTTCGATTATGTCTACAAGTTCGTGACATCAGCGGCGTTCAACCCGAATGATCGCGCCGCCAACATGAACCTGCTCGACAGCGGCACGCTCCACGTCGCCAAGTTCAACGAGGACGGTACCATGCAGTGGCTGCCGATGGTCTTCGGCCAGGGGCCGCTGACGGCGGAGAACGGCTTCACCAGCCAGGCTGACGTGCTGATCGAATGTCGCCGCGCCGGTGACGCGCTCGGCGCCACCAAGATGGACCGCCCGGAAGACGTCCAGCCGAACGGCGTCAACGGCAAGGTCTATGTCATGCTGACCAACAATACCCGCCGCAAGGCCGACCAGGTGGATGCCGCCAATCCGCGCGCGGAAAACGCCTTCGGCCACATCATCGAAATCTCGGAAAACGACGGCGACTTCACGGCCACCTCAGGCAAGTGGGAAGTGCTCCTGAAGTGCGGCGATCCCTCGGTTGCGGCCGTCGGCGCGACCTTCTCGACCGAAACGACCAAGAACGGCTGGTTCGGCATGCCCGATAACTGTGCCGTCGATGCCGCCGGCCGCCTCTGGGTGTCGACGGATGGCAATAACAACAAGGCCACCGGCCGCACCGACGGTCTGTGGGCCGTCGATACCGAAGGGGCGGCGCGCGCCACCTCGAAACTGTTCTTCCGCGTGCCGGTCGGCGCCGAAATGTGCGGCCCGCTGTTCACGCCGGACGACCAGACGGCGTTCGTCGCCGTGCAGCATCCTGGCGATGGCGGCGAGGACTGGCCGGGCCATGGCCGCCCGTCCTATTACGAGGATCTTTCCACCCGCTGGCCGGACTTCAAACCTGATATGCCGGTGCGTCCTGCGGTCGTTGCGATCACCAAGGCTGGCGGCGGCAAGATTGCGGTCTGACGACAGGAAACGCGGCGTCGAGCCTCAGGGCGAGTGGCAGTCAGGCTGCCAACTCGCTGCGAATGCCATTTAGCGGCCGGGACGAGCTCCTCTTCCGGCCGCCTTTATGAGCCTGTCGCCGCGCCGGGTATTCGCGTTATGCGGCCCTCAGCGCCATCACGGTGATCCACCGCGTCGGCTTGCCGTCATAGCCGCCGCCGTCGCTTTCGCTGATGGCGACGTTGCGCCAGCCGCTTTTGGTCAAAAGCTCTGACAGCCAGTCTGCGGAGGGATAGTTGTAGTAGCGCCCGAAGCCGTCATAGCCTTCAGCCTCGCCTGCTTTGAAACTTGCATGGAGGAGACCGCCGGTTTTCAGAGCGCGGCGGATACGGGCGAAGACGTCGGCGAGCTCGGATCTCGGAACATGGAGCAGGCTCGCATGCGCCCAGACGCCGTCGTAGGCGTTTTCGGCGTCGAGCTGCTGGAACAGCATGACCCGGACCGGCCTGCCGATCAGCACTTCCGCCTGCCTTGCAAGCTCGGCCGAGCCGTCGGTCGGTGTCACGTCGAAATCCTGCGACAGCATGTAGGCGCTGTCCTGCCCGCCGCCGCAGCCGAGTTCGAGGATTGCGGCACCCGGTGCGAGCCGCGCGAGGAAGGCATCGAGCTCTTGCTTTGGCAGGCTGCGCGCCCGATTTGCATAAATCTCGGCGTTTTCGTCGTAGAAGGCGGAGGTGCTGTCACGGTGCATGCGGAGCGGCCGATCCCCAACGTCGGTTGGAATTGAAGGTGTCTTTCCGAAAGCAGGTCGGCGCACGACCGAGTTCAGGCCGGGATGAGGCGCGTCCAGCCGTGCTCATCGTTCGTTATGCCCTTCTGCAGACTGACGAGCTGCTGGCGCAGTTCGCTGGTCAATTTGCCGGTCTGTCCGTCTCCGATCAGAAACTCGCCGCCGGCATGTCGAACCAGGCCGATACCCGCCAGGACTGCGGCGGTGCCGCAAGCGAACGCTTCGGCGAGCCTGCCACTGGCAGCGTCGTTTTGCCATTCCGTAAACGAGTAGGGGCGCTGCTCGACCCGCAAGCCTCTTTCTTCGGCGAGCACGATCACGGAAGCCCGGGTGATGCCAGGCAGGATCGTGCCGCCAAGCGGTGGGGTGACTACCGACCCATCGTTCATCACGAAGAAGACGTTCATGCCGCCGAGTTCTTCGACCCAGCGATGCTCTGCGGCATCCAGGAAGACGACCTGATCGCAACCCTTCTTCGTCGCCTCGGCTTGCGCCACGAGGCTGGCTGCGTAGTTTCCGCCGCATTTTGCGGCACCGGTGCCGCCGGCGGCTGCACGGGTGTATTCGGTCTCGACCCAGAGGGAGACGGCCTTCGCGCCGCCCTTGAAGTAAGCGCCGACCGGAGAGGCGATGATGCAGAAGACGTATTCCTGGGCCGGACGAACGCCGAGAAACGCCTCGTTGGCGAACATGAAGGGGCGAAGATAGAGGCTGGCGTCGCCGGAAGGTATCCAGGCCTTGTCGACGCGGACCAGTTCTTCGACCGCCTTCAGGAAGAGTTCTTCCGGCACCGGAGGCATCGCCATGCGGGTCGCCGACTGCGCGAAGCGGCGCGCATTCTCTTCAGGTCGAAAGAGCAGAATCCGGCCGTCGTCCGCCTTGTAGGCTTTCATGCCCTCGAAGATTTCCTGCGCGTAGTGCAGCACGGCGCTCGCCGGATCGAGTTCCAGGGGCCGCCTCGGCGTAACCTTCGCATCGTGCCAGCCCTTGTCGGCCGTCCATCGTGCCAGGACCATATGATCCGTGAAGAGCTTGCCGAAGCCGGGCGCCTCCAGTGCCTGAATACGTTCGGCGTCCGAGACGGGAGATTTGTGGAGTTCGATTTTGATTTCCGGAGAGGCCGACGTCACGGTCATTGCTGCACCTTGATAGTAAATTGAAGAGTGGCGGCGACACTACCGCCGCCGAGCCGGTCTTGGAAAGGTCTGAATCAGTCGGTTTCGGCTTTGATCGGAGGAATAATCGCTTGATGTGGCTGCTGTCGAGCAGCAAATCCGGGACCGAGCGGCTTCGATATCGGATGGCGTCAATATCAAGTGAGATCCGGAATATCCAAGGCTTTGGAATATAAAGTCTCCAACATGTCACCATGACAAGAAAATAGGTCAGTATTGTTGACATAATTTCCGCCGCATGGTTTGTCGGCCGTATTATAGAAAAATACGAGGAAACCCCATGCTGAACTGGGACACCATGTTTGCATCGCGCTCGTCGCGCATGCGCGCATCCGAAATTCGCGAGCTCCTGAAGCTTCTCGACCGGCCCGAAATCATCTCCTTTGCCGGCGGCATTCCTGATCCGGCGCTGTTTCCGGATCAGGAATTCAAGCAGGCCTACGCCGATATCTTCGCAGGTCCTGCCGTCAATTCGGCGCTGCAATATTCGGTCAGCGAAGGCTACAAGCCGCTGCGCGAATGGTTGGCCAAGCAGATGGCGGGTCTCGGCATTCCCTGCGAACTCGACAACATCTTCATCGTCTCCGGTTCGCAGCAGGGGCTCGATTATCTCGGCAAGCTGTTCCTGTCGCCGAATGACACCGCGCTGGTCACCTGGCCGACCTATCTCGGCGCGCTGCAGGCCTTCAACGCCTATGAGCCGGCCTATGACCAGCTGACGCCAGGCGGCAACCGGACACCGGAATCCTACCGCGCGGCGGCAGCCGCCGCCGGCGGCAAGGTGAAATTTGCCTATCTCTCCGCCGATTTCTCCAATCCGACCGGTGAAACGGTCGATCTCGCCGGCCGCAAGCAGGTGCTGGCGCTTGCCGAAGAACTCGACGTCGCCGTCATCGAGGACGCCGCCTATCAGTCGCTGCGCTTCGACGGCGAGCCGATCCCGCCGATCCTGGCGCTGGAGATTGCCGAAAGGGGCCATATCAACCATACCCGCACGATCTATTGCGGCAGCTTCTCCAAGACATTGGCGCCCGGTCTTCGCGTCGGTTTCATCGTCGCCAATGCGCCCGTCATCCGCAAGCTGGTGCTGATGAAGCAGGCGGCCGACCTGCATTCCTCGACCATCAACCAGATCGCGATCAGCCATGTGGCCGAACGTGGATTCGATGCGCAGGTCGCCAAGATCAAGGCCGCCTACAGCCATCGGCGCAACTGCATGCTGGCGGCGCTTGAGAAATATATGCCCAAGGGCACCAGCTGGACGAAGCCGGAAGGCGGCATGTTCATCTGGATCACGCTGCCGGAAGGCATGGATGGCGCCAAGCTCCTGGCGAAATCGCTCGAAACCGCCAAGGTCGCCTTCGTACCCGGCAAGGCCTTCTTCGCCGACGGCTCCGGCGCCAACACCTTCCGCCTCAGCTTCTCCTGCGCCAACGAGCAAATGATCGGGGATGGGATCAGCCGGTTGGGCAAGCTGATCTCGGATGAGATTGGTGGGTGATTGCTTGCGAGGGGCTGTGCCGTGCAGCCCCCTCATCCGACCCTTCGGGCCACCTTCTCCCCGCTGGGGAGAAGAGAGGGAGCAAGCCGCTTGCCCCGCCTTTCGATTGCAGAGATGAGCGCGAGACGTTGCCACAACCCCTTCGCCCCGGCGGGGAGAAGGTGGCGGCAGCCGGATGAGGGGGCCGCACGGTACGCCCTCTTCTCTCAGAGGGAAGGGGTAAGCGTTTATCCTTCCATTGCCATGTTTTTGCAAACCAGTGCACCAGCGTCTAATCAAAAAATCGTCGTCCAGCCCTCGTTCGCCGTCTCGCTCTTGCCGTAGCCGACGCGGTCGGCCACCGCTCCGTCGGTGTTGCGCAGGATGATGTCGCCGCCGCGGTTGGCGAGCTGCGGGCCGCCGGCTGCGGCGTCGAGCGCGATGGTGCGGATCTCGCCTGCGGCAAGCGTTCCCGACAGCGTCTGGGTCCGGCCGTTTTCGTCTTCCAGCTTCCAGCCGTCGAGCGACACCGACATGTCGGAGCGGTTCATCAGCGTCACCGTTTCGGCCTCGGTGCCGCCTTCGCCATTCACCGGATTGATCAGCGCGGCGATGATACGCAGCGACGAGGCGACGACTGGCTGCGGCCGGCGCGTGCCTTCGCCGCGGCCCTGGCCGCCGCGATCCTCGGCGACCGGATGACCGGTGGCCGCATCGGTGTTCCAGTTCTGCGACTGGAAGCAGAGGAAGATCGCCGCCCATTCGTCGGTATCGGTGAAGTGGACGAGCAGCGCCCCATCCTGGTTCGGGCCGTTGGTGGCCTTGAAGCCGCCATTGTCGCCCTGGTTCATGTGGATGTCGTGGATGCCGTTGCCGGGTTCGAAATCGAAATATTGGTCGGGCTTGTTGTGCTCGGGCCCCCAGGCTTCGCCGAAGGCATAGAAATGGATGTCGGGATCGGCGATGCCTTCCTCGACGATCGGCTCGATGAATTCCCTCAGATCGTTCTTCGGGCCGGAGAGCTGGAAGGGTGCGACATCCATATCCTCGCGCTCGATCAGGCCGCCGCGGACATAATCGATCGCAAGCTCCGGACGGTCTTTGCGGATGTCGGTCAGGCCCATCGGCAGGGCTTCCAGCGCCTCCGTCAGCGCCGCGTGCTTGAAATCGACGATATTGGCGTAGAGCAGGTCGTGGGGCGACATCTTCGAGCGGACGTTCAGCGCGATGCGGTAGCTCACGCCGTCCGCCTCGATGCGGATCTCGATATGGGGATCGTTGTCGTCGTCAAGGGCGAGCGCGCTCGCCGTACCCTTCAGGACCTTGTAATTCTTCAGCATGAGAACCTCGCTACAGTGGCGGGATCTCATGCTAGCACTGATAAAGTGCATCTTTTGTGACGCGTATCCTCCGCCGAGCAGGCCTCAGCTGCTATTGCTGGAGATGCGGGCCGAAGAGTTCGAGATCGGCTTCGCTCAACCTGTCGCTTGCGGTGTTCAGCTGGTGCCAATAGGGATAGAGGATCGGCGGCAGGCTGACGGCGTCGAGGCGCTTGCGCTCTTCTTCCGTCAGCTTCAGCTCGGCAGCGGCAATGTTGTCGCGGAACTGGGCCTCGGTGCGCCCGCCGATGATGACCGAGGTGACCGCCTTGCGGCCGATCAGCCAGGCGAGCGCCACCTGAGCGGCCGAGACGCCGCGCTCGTCACCGATCGCCACCAGCGTCTCGACGATGTTCCAGAGACGGTTTTCATCGCGGATCGGCGGTTCTGTCCAGCCGGCGAACTGGCGCGTGCCTTCGGGTGCAGCCTGGTTGCGGCGATGCTTGCCGGAGAGCAGGCCGCCGGCCAACGGGCTCCAGACCAGGACGCCGAGGCCCTGGTCGATCGAGATCGGCAGCAGCTCGTATTCGGCGTCGCGGGATTCGAGCGTATAGTGGATCTGCTGGCTGACGAAGCGCTGATAGCCGTGCTCGTTGGCGAGCCCAAGCGCCTTCATGATGTGCCAGCCGGAATAGTTCGAGCAGCCGACATAACGCACCTTGCCCTGCTTGATCAGGGTGTCGAGCGCTTCCATCGTCTCTTCGAGTGGCGTCTGGCCGTCCCATTCATGCACCTGGTAGAGGTCGATGACATCGGTCTTCAGGCGCTTCAGGCTCGCCTCGCATTCGCGGATCAGATGGTAGCGCGAAAGGCCGCGGTCGTTCGGGCCGTCGCCCATGCCGAAGCGGGCCTTGGTGGCGAGCAGCACGCCCTGCGGCCGCTTGCCGGCGAGCGCCTCGCCGATGATGTTTTCGCATTCGCCGGATGAATAGACGTTGGCGGTGTCGATCAGATTGATGCCGGCATCAATGCATATATCGATCATCTTCTTCGCCTCGGAGACGCCGAGATCGCCGACCATCTTCGCCCAGCCGACGCCGCCGAAGGTCATCGTGCCCATGGTCAATGTCGAAATTTTCAGGCCGGAACGGCCGAGCAGACGATATTCCATAAAACTCCTCCTTCATCAAAACAGGATTGACGTACCTCAGCACGGCCGAATGGCAATGGCGGCGTGGTTCACGCCTGCGTGAGGCTTAGGCAAGATTTGCGGGGCACCGGCGTCTCGGGCCGCGTGGCGGTGATGACCGATCGCGCGTGCCGGCAGCCGACAGATCCTACAATATGCTATCGGCTTGTCGAACGAAAACCGTCGCAGCGGCGCGGGGAGGCGGCCTCGCGTCAGGCCTCGCCCGTATCCCTGTTGTGAATGGTGTCGCGGATCGAAGCGATCGTGTCCCTGATCTTGCCGACGGTCTCGGCGTCGAGGCCGACGGCTTTGCCGATGCAGTCGTACACGTGGGTGGCGCGGCGTTTCAGGGCCTGTCCCTCTTTCGTCAGGCGCAGCAGCACCTGGCGTTCGTCGGCGGGATTTCGGTTGCGGGTGACGAGGCCGACATTTTCGAGCCGCTTCAGCAGCGGGGTGAGGGTGCTGGAATCGAGGAAAAGCGTCTCGCCGAGATCCTTCACCGTGCGGTCGTCACGCGCCCACAGAGCGGTCATGACGAGGAATTGCGGATAGGTGAGATCCAATTCGTCGAGCAGCGGGCGGTAAAGCTGGTTGAAGGCGTGGCCGGCTGAATAGATCGAAAAGCAAAGCATTTCATCGATCTTGGGCACGTCGGCGAGTTCATTCGATGTGGTGTCTTTCATCACGCTCTCCTTCGGCCTCAATATAATTTGTGCGCGATCTGTTTGCAAGCTATTGACGTCCCGGACGAGATGACCTAATTAGATCGTGTACAAAGAAATCGCCTGCAAATTAAATGACGAACGCGAGAGCCGGAAAGCGCGTCAACCCCACTTCGGCTCCTGTGACACTCAACCGACGAAAGGAAATGACCAATGTTCAAGTTTGCTGCTGCCGTCGCCCTGGCGGGCGCGCTTTTCTCCGGTGCTGCCGTTGCTCAGCCGGCCAAGCCGACCGTCGTCCTCGTCCATGGCGCCTTTGCCGATTCATCCAGCTGGAACGGCGTCGTCGAAATCCTGCGCAAGGACGGCTTCCCGGTCGTGGCCGCCGCCAATCCGTTGCGCAGCGTTGCCAATGATGCTGCCTATGTCTCTGACGTCGTCGGCAGCATCGCCGGCCCCGTTGTCCTCGTCGGCCATTCCTATGGCGGCCAGGTCATTTCGACTGCGGCGAACGGCCACGACAACGTCAAGTCGCTGGTCTATGTCGCGGCCTTCGCGCCCGATGCAGGGGAATCGGTTGCCGATCTTGCCGGCAAGTTTCCGGGCGGCACGCTGAGCGGAGCGCTGGCGGCCCCGGTAAAGCTCAGCACCGGCGGCGTTGATCTTTATATCGACCAGGCGAAGTTCCATGACCAGTTCGCCAGCGACGTGCCGGCTGAACAGGCGGCCGTGATGGCGGCTGGCCAACGCCCGGTCACCGAGGCGGCGCTCACCGACAAATCCGGCGCGCCGGCCTGGAAGAAGCTGCCGTCGTGGTTCGTCTACGGCACCGGCGACAAGAACATCCCGGCCGCAGCCCTTGGCTTCATGGCCGAGCGGGCAGGGTCCAAGCGGACCGTCGTCGTCAATGGCGCCTCCCACGTCGTGATGGTGTCGCATCCTGACAAGGTTGCCGAACTGATCGAAGAGGCTGCGAAATAACATTCGTTCCAGGGCCACGGCGCGAGAGTGCCGTGGCCCGAATGCTGCAAGCCCCATCATGGGCTTGAAAAGACCGCAGCCGTTCTCGCAGAATGCGCGGATGCTCAGAACCTCCGCCGATAAGCTCAAAGACCACATCCATGGCCGCCTTCTCTCACGAAGCGAGGGACCTGCCTGGAGGAACGTTCTCGTGCATCTCCTGTCGCATAGCGGACGGGAAGAGGGGCTGATCGTTCCCGCCGTTGCCGAGCCGCTGCTGGTCTCGATCCTTTCAGGCTCGGCCGTCATAGAAGAGCGCGAATTCTCCGGTGAATGGCAGGCCGCCCGCGCCGATGTCGGCGACTTCTACCTGACCAATTCGGCGACGCCCTATGAGATGCGCTGGACCTCCACCTCGGCCGAACCGTTCCGCGTGATGCATGTCTATCTTGGCCTGCCGCTGATCGAGGCGGCCGCCGCGGAGGTCCTGTCTATCGGCCACGACCGGCTTTGCCTGCGCGACGTATCGGCCGGACGCGATCCCTTGATAAACCATCTGCTGCAGCTGATCCTCAGCGAATTGACCGAGGCGAGCGACCCGAGCGAGATTTTCGTGCAGGGCGTTGCCCAGGCGCTGGCCGTCCATCTCGTGCGCTCCTACGCGGATGCGGATCGGCCGCCGCGGCGCCGGGTTGCCCTTCCGGCGTTCAAGCTTCGCCGGGTGACGGATCTGATGGCAAGCGGCATTGCCGAGGCCTTCAGCTTGGAAGCGCTTGCGGCCGAAGCAGGTCTCAGTCCGTTCCATTTCAGCCGGGTCTTCAAACAGTCGACGGGTTATTCGCCCTCGGAATATTTCATCCGCATGCGGATGGCCGAGGCGCGCAGGCTGCTTCGGGAAACCGACCGGGGCATCATCGAGATCGGCCTCGACGTCGGCTATTCCAGCCCCAGCCATTTCGCCACCGTCTTCCGCAAGGCCGTTGGCGTCACGCCATCGCAATATCGCGACGGCTGACGATTGCCGCAAGATCGCGACATCGACCGCAAAGGCCCGAGCGCGAAGGCCAGCCGCCTTTCCTAGATTGTCTTCCGTCAACAGCGGCCGGCTCCGTATTCGCAGCGGCCACATGAAAGGAAGCAAACATGTCTATTGATGGTAAGGTTGCTCTCGTCACCGGTGCGTCGAGCGGTATCGGCGCTGCCACCGCGCTGAAGCTTGCTAAGGCAGGCGCCAAGATCGGGCTCGCCGCCCGCCGGCTCGACCGGCTCTCTGCGCTGCAACAGCAGATCGCTGCCAATGGCGGTCAGGCCGTCGCTCTCGAAATGGACGTTGTCGATCAGGCCTCCGTCACGGCGGGCGCTGAAAAGCTCGCAGAAGCCTTCGGCTCGATCGACATTCTCTTCAACAATGCCGGCCTGATGCCGATCTCGGATCTGGAGGCGCTGAAGACCGATGAGTGGCATCGCATGGTCGATGTCAACATCAAGGGATTGTTGAACACGACTGCCGCGGTCCTGCCCATGATGATCAGGCAGAAGGGCGGACATATCGTCAACACCTCGTCGATCGCCGGAAGGAAGGTCTTCCCGGGCCTTGCCGTCTATTGCGCCACCAAACACGCGGTGACGGCAATCTCGGAAGGCATGCGTCTCGAGCTTTCCAAGAAGCATAATATCCGCGTGACCTGCATCCAGCCGGGCGCGGTGGAATCCGAACTCTTCGAACATATTTCCGACGGCAATTATCGTGGCCAGATGGAAGCGCTCAAGGAGCAGATGGAATTCCTGAAGGCCGGTGACATTGCCGAGACGGTGCTCTTCGCGCTGCAGGCGCCGGCCCGCATGGATATCGCCGAGCTCTTCGTGATGCCCACGCAGCAGCCCTGGTGACATGGGCGGCGGAGCCTGCCGCCGCCTGTCACATCTCTGTCAACGACCCCTAATAAGGGAGGGTGACGCAATCCCGAGGATCCCTCCCATGAAAACGATCGTTTCCGCCACAGCCCTTCTCGCCGCGAGCCTTTTTGCCATTCCGGCTTCGGCCGCAAACCTCGTTCTCTACACCAGCCAGCCGAACGAAGATGCGCAGGCGACGGTCGATGGCTTCATGGCCGCCAATCCCGATATCAAGGTCGACTGGGTGCGCGACGGCACGCCGAAGATCATGGCCAAACTGCAGGCCGAGATCCAGGCCGGCAACCCGGTCGCCGACCTTCTCCTGATCGCCGACATGGTGACGCTGGAGCGCCTGAAGGAAGAGGGCAAGCTGCTCGCCTACAAGTCGCCGGAAGCCGCCCAGTATGACGCCACCCTTTATGACGCCGACGGCTACTATTACTCGACCAAGCTGATCACCACCGGCATCATGTACAACACCTCGGCCGGCATGAAGCCTGCGAGCTGGAAGGATCTGGCCAAGCCGGAAGCCAAGGGCCTCGTCACCATGCCGAGCCCGCTTGCTTCGGGTGCGGCCCTCATCCATGCACAGACGCTTGCCGCCGTTCCCGGCCTCGGCTGGAACTTCTACAAGTCGCTTCAGGCAAACGGCGCCATTGCCGCCGGCGGCAATGGCGCCGTGCTGAAGTCGGTCGCCTCGGGTGAGAAGGCTTACGGCATGGTCGTCGACTACCTGCCGATCCGCGAAAAGGCCAAGGGTGCTCCGGTCGAATTCGTCTTCCCGAGCGACGGCGTTTCCGCCGTCACCGAGCCGGTCGGCATCCTCGCCAGCAGCAAGAATGCCGAGGCCGCCAAGAAGTTCGTCGATTACGTGCTCTCCGAAAAGGGCCAGCAAGGCTTCCTCAAGCTCGGCTATATCCCGGCCCGCAACGGCATGAAGGTGCCGGAAGGCTTCCCGGCGCGCGACACGATCAAGGTCCTGCCGGTCAATGCGGCTGAAGCGCTGAAGAATACCGACCAGGACCTGAAGACTTTCTCGGGCATTTACGGCTCGAACTGATCTCTTCATGCCAGGCTATGTCAGAGCAGGAAACAGCCAGCCCGCCTGGCTGTTTCCTTTTATCGTCATTACCGTGCTCATCCTCAGCGTGCTGCCGCTCGCCCGCCTTGCCATAGCAGGGATCGCGGGCTTCGCCAGCGGCGGTGTCACCGATGTGCTCGCCGACCCGGCGCTCTGGCAGGCCACCTATTACACCGTCGTCACATCCGTTCTCGGCACGATCCTCTCACTTCTCATCGGCTGCCTTTTCGCCTTCCTGCTGACGCTGACCGACATCCGCTGCAAGGGGCTGCTCAGCTTCTTCTTCGTGCTGCCGATGATGATCCCGCCGCAGGTGACGGCCCTTGCCTGGGTGCAGATGTCGGGGCCGTCGAGCCCGCTGCTGAAGGCGCTCGCGATCGCTCCGCCGCTCGGCTCGCCGCAGCCGCTCTATTCGGTCGGCGGCATCGCGCTGCTCTATGGCGTCCAGCATGCGCCGCTCGTCTATCTCGCGCTCAGGGCCGGGCTGATGACGCTGCCGCGTGACGGCGTCGAGGCCGCACGGCTTTCCGGCGCCTCCAGCTTTCGAGTCTTCCGCGACATCATCCTGCCTCTGTCGCTGCCCGGCATCATCGCGGGTGCTGCGATCTCATTCGTCTCCTGCACCGGCAATTTCGGCATTCCCGCCATTCTCGGCATACCCGCCTCGATCTTCACGCTGCCGACGTTGATTTTCACCAAGTTTTCCGCCTTCACCAGCCGTACCTTCGGCGATGTCGCCGTGCTGTCGGCAATCATCGCGATGATCTCGGTCGCCGGGCTGATGATCCAGGATAGGGCGCTCAGAGGCCGCGATTACCGCGTCATCGGCCTGTCCGGGGCGAGCGCCGCCTTCGAGCTCGGCGCCTGGCGGTTCGCCTTCATGCCGCTCCTCTGGGCGATCCTGTTCTTCATGCTCGCCGCACCCTTCTTCGCGCTCGTCGCCGGCGCGCTGGTTCCCGCCTACGGCGTGCCGCTCACCTTCAAGACCATGTCGCTGCATGCCTTCCAGGAGATCCTGTTCCGGCAGGCGGTGACGCGCACGGCTTTCGTCAACTCGATCTCGCTTGCCGGCGCCACCGCCGTGTGTCTCCTGGTGGTGACCGTGCTTGCGGCCTATATGCTGACGCGGCGCAAGGATGCGGCGTCCCGCATCATCGCGAGCCTGATCGAGATACCTTATTCGCTGCCCGGCATCGTCATGGCGGTCGCTTTCATCCTGGTTTTCGCAGCGCCCATCCCCTTCCTCCACATCTCGCTCTACGGCACGATCTGGATCATTCTCATTGCCTATTTCTCCTCCTTCTTCGCCGTCAGCCTGAAGCCCGTGGTCAGCGCCTTCCACCAGCTCGATCCGGCGCTGGAGGAGGCAGCACGTTTGTCCGGCGCCGGTTTCTCTCGGCGGCTTTCCGATATCATCGTGCCGCTGATTGCGCCCGCCGCCGGCGCTTCCGTCATCCTCGTCTTCCTGATCGCCTGCAACGAGCTGACGATTTCCGCGCTGCTCTGGTCGGCCGGCACCCAGACGCTCGGCGTCGCCATCTACAATCTCGACGACAGCGGCAGCTCCGACCTTGCCTCGGCGCTGTCGGTGCTCGTCGTCCTGATGGTCGTCGTCATGATGGTGCTTTTGGAACTCCTGGCGAAACGCCTGCCGAAAGGGGTGGTCCCATGGCGAAGCTGATCCTCAACCGGGTGGCAAAGGATTTCGGCACCGGCCGCGCCGCCGTCAGCGATTTTTCGCTCGATGTGCGCGAGGGCGGCTTCCTGGCGCTGCTCGGGCCTTCCGGCTGCGGCAAGACCACGGTTCTCCGCATGATCGCCGGTTTCGAGACGCCCTCCGACGGCTCCATCCATCTCGGCGAACGGCTGCTTGCCAATGCAGCCCAGGCGCTGCCGCCCGAGAAGCGCAACATGGCGATGGTCTTCCAGTCCTATGCGCTCTGGCCGCATATGAGCGTCGCCGACAATGTCGGCTATCCCCTAAAGGTGCGCGGCGTCTCCGGCAAGGCATACCGGACGAAGGTCGGCGAGGCGCTTTCCACCGTCCGGCTTGCCGATCATGCCGGGCGGCGGCCGGCCGATCTCTCCGGCGGCCAGCGTCAGCGCGTGGCGCTCGCCCGCTGCCTGGTGACATCGCCCGACGTCGTCCTCCTCGACGAGCCGCTCGCCAATCTCGACCGGCACCTGAAGCAGGAGATGGAGGAGACGTTTAGAGAATTTCACCAACGCTCGGGCGCGACGATGATCTATGTCACCCATGACCAGAGCGAGGCGATGGCGCTGGCGACCGATGTCGCCGTCATGTCCGAAGGCCGGCTGCTGCAGGTGGCGCCGCCGGCCGAAATCTATGCCCGGCCGGAGGGCCGCATCGTCGGCAGCCTGATCGGACGCGGCGCGATCCTGACACTGCCTGTCATGGGCGGCGAACGCCATCTGGAATGGGATGAACTGCAGGATGCGCTCCAGGCGGCCAACACCGATGGCGCCGATATTCTCGTGCGGCCGGAAGATGTTGTGGTCGGCGGCGAGGGGGCTCCGGTAACCGTCGAATCCGTGCTGTTCGAGGGCGAGCGTTATGCCGTCAAGCTGACGCTCGGCAACGGCCAGACGCTGCGCGCCTTCAGCCGCGTGGCTGTCGTATCTGGTGAAGCCGTGCGCGTCGTCATCCGCGCGGGTTGGCGGCTTTGATGGAGCTGCCTAGAACAGGGGACGGTTCAAGGCCGAACACATGAATCGCCGGGAGGGGGCGTCCCTGACGAGTCCAAGGGCCGCCGACGGGAGCTGGCCCTTGAAGCGTCGTGAGGTGTCGAGCGAGGGCGTCTATCAGAAGCTTGTGCAGGCGTGGGTTCGCGGCCACCGACGACACGCGGCCGATGACGGCGCTGGCGATCCCCATCGGTAAAGATTTGCAGAGCGTGTTGCAAATTATGGTTGGCAACATAGCTAAAATCTATCATGAATAGTGATCGTAAGTGCAAATGCCAGTTTGGAGGGGCGGAGTGTTTTCAGACTTATTTTTTCTATGCAGAAGTATCGTTGATTAAGGGACGTGTCGTCACTTACGCATTCGCTTGCCAAATGTGGTTGATAATCTCTCGTTGAACTTGGCAGCGAGCGTGAGTTGAACAATCCTACTTTACCCTACTATTGGGCAGGATTTGGTCTGTGCGCATGTGAACTGAATCAGGAGATTATTACCGCTGTGACGCAACCGGAAAACGCACGGGTCTGGGCCAGCCGCGCCTTCATGGACTCAACACGGATCAAGGCGTTTACCGCTGATCCGTTGCCGACGGGGATGGATCTTGGTCAGATGGCTGAGTTGAATGAAGCGGGCGAGCGGATGTCTGCCGAGCATTTTCCAAAGGAGATCTTTGCCGAATATCCGGACAAGAAGGAAAAAAAGCAGGCGGATCTCGTGCTTGCCGCGGGCGTGGTGGTGGTTTCAGCGGCCTGCGCCGATGTGCTCCGCCAATTCGATCTCGGGCACTCCTCGCTCTATCCAATCAAGCTTTTTCAGCATGACCGCAAGACGCCGGTGGAGGGAGAATACTTTTGTCTGAACATCGGCGAGCGCAAGGATGTTTTTCGCCCTGAGCACTCGCCGCTCGTAACGGTGCTCGGCAGTGGGCGATTGAAGATGCCACCCACACTTCAAGATGATGACATCGCCGTAAGCCCTGCTGCACTTGTTGGCCCTGACTTGTGGGTCAGCCCGCCTTTGATCCGCGTATTCTTTCTTAGTGATCGTCTAACACAAGCCCTGCGGGCGGCCAAAATGAGCCGGGCTTTTGGTTTCCGCGCCTGCCGCATTGTCGAGGCCGACTAATCATCCGATTGGTCGGTACGCATGAACTGAATCAGGAGATTCTCGCAACGATGGCGCATTCACAAAAGACACAGGTCTGGGCCAGCCGCGCCTTCATGGACTCAACACGGATCAAGGCGTTTACCGCTGATCCGTTGCCGACGGGGATGGATCTTGGTCAGATGGCTGAGTTGAATGAAGCGGGCGAGCGGATGTCTGCCGAGCATTTTCCAAAGGAGATCTTTGCCGAATATCCGGACAAGAAGGAAAAAAAGCAGGCGGATCTCGTGCTTGCCGCGGGCGTGGTGGTGGTTTCAGCGGCCTGCGCCGATGTGCTCCGCCAATTCGATCTCGGGCACTCCTCGCTCTATCCAATCAAGCTTTTTCAGCATGACCGCAAGACGCCGGTGGAGGGAGAATACTTTTGTCTCAATATCGGCGAGCGCAAGGACACCTTCCTGCGCGAGCACTCACAACGGGTCCTTGAATACGGTATTGGCGGTTTCAGAATGCAGTCAAGTCTTCTTGACGACGAGGTGGCTGTGAGCGCGGCCGCACTCAAAGGCCCTGACCTGTGGGTTAGCCCGCCCGTGAAACGTATTTTTTTTCTGAGTGATCGGCTAACCCAGGCCTTGCGGGCGGCGAAAATGGGCAGGGTCTTTGGCTTCCGCACCTGCCGCGTGGTCGAAGCTGCCTAAATCATCCGAGATTGGTCGGTGCGCATGTGAAGGGGTCAGGAGATAATGCAACGATGGCGCAGTCACAAGAGACACAGGTCTGGGCCAGCCGCGCCTTCATGGACTCAACACGGATCAAGGGGTTTACGGCTGATCCGTTGCCAACGGGGATGGGCCTCGGTCAGATGGCCGAACTAAATCAAGCGGGCGAGCGGATGTCTGCTGAGCATTTTCCAAAGGAGATATTTGCCAAGTACCCCGACAAGAAGGAAAAAAAGCAGGCCGATCTCGTGCTTGCCGCAGGCGCGGTGGTGGTTTCAGCGGCCTGCGCCGATGTGCTCCGCCAATTCGATCTCGGGCACTCCTCGCTCTATCCAATCAAGCTTTTTCAGCATGACCGCAAGACGCCGGTGGAGGGAGAATACTTTTGCCTGAACATCGGCGAGCGCAAGGATGTTTTCCTTCGGAAGCATTCACAAAGGGTCATGGAATTTGGCGACGGCACTCTGAGCATGTGGCCGGATCTTCATGATAACGAGGTGGCCGTCAGCCCTGCCGCACTCAAGGGCCCTGACTTGTGGGTCAGCCCTCCCTTAAATCGCATATTTTTCCTGAGCGACCGTCTTATGCAGGCGCTGCGGGCGGCCAAAATGGGTCGGGTTTTTGGTTTCCGCGCCTGCCGCATCGTCGAGGCCGACTAATCATCCGAGGGGGCCGGGGCAATGGCAGCGCCTTTTGCCAGCCGCTGCGCGCCTTTAGCCGCATGGCCGTCGTGCCGGATGACGCAGTGCGGGTCGCCATCCGCACCGGCCGGTGGCTTTGAGGGAGGTGGGCTATCGCATCCGGGGTTGGCAAAAGCCATGCCTGTCCGCAACTTTCTTGGGTCGGCCACCTTTTCCTGCGGCGATTGCCGGGTAAGGTACTGCCCGCAACCGGACCCTTGCTATGTCGCTTCGTCTCGCCACCTTCAACGTCGAAAACCTGATGACCCGGTTCGATTTCACCGGCTTCCGCAACCAGCTGCGTCAGGACCGCGTCATCAAGCTTTTCGAGGTGAACAGCGAGGGCGTCTATCAGCAGCTCGAGCAGGCGCGGGTGATCGCCGCCACCGATGACACCAGGCAGATGACGGCGCTCGCAATCGCCGATGCGGATGCCGATATTCTCTGCCTGCAGGAAATCGACAATATGGCTGCCCTGCAGGCCTTCGAATACGGCTATCTCTTCCGCATGGTCGGAAACGGCTACAGGCAGAAATTCCTGGTCGAGGGCAATGACAGCCGCGGCATCGATGTCGCCGTCTTGATGCGCGAGGAAACGCGCGACGGCCAGAAGATCGAGCTCAAGGACATCAGAAGTCATGCGATGACGACCTATCGCGACTTCGATCTCTTCGATGAGGACCTCGCGCTCAGCAACCGCATCGACGACAAGATCTTCAAGCGCGACTGCCTGGAGCTCGATCTTCTGATCGGCGGCCGACCGTTCTCGCTCTATGTCGTGCATTTCAAATCGATGGGCAATCCGCGCGACGGGCTGGATGGACGGCAATCGACACTGCCGCTCCGTCGCGCCGAGGCGCGCGCGGTGCGCCGCATCATCGAGGACAGGTTCGGCGCCGGCCGCACCGCCAAGAAGAGCTTCGCCATCTGTGGTGATATGAATGATTATCAGGAGCGCGTCGACGTGGTCGGCCGGCGCGGCGCCGGTTATCGTTTCGAGCATCAGACGGAGGCGGAAAGCGCGCTCGACGTATTCAGTCATGACGGCTTTGCCGAAAATGTCGTGGTCCGTCGCCAGCCGCTTGACCGCTGGACGCTCTATCACGCGCGCGGCCCGCAGGAGCAGCACCTTTGCCAGCTCGATTATATCTGGCTTTCGCCGGCACTTGCCGCCCATAATAGCGGCCGTCTGCCTGATATCATCCGCAACGGCCAACCCTACCGCACCGTCTTTCCGCCAGGCCAGGAGGTGGAGCGATATCCACGCACCGGCTGGGACCGGCCGAAAGCATCCGATCACTGCCCCGTCGTCATGACACTGGATCTCCCATGAAAACGAATTTGAATATGAAATTTCCGAGCAGCGATATTTCCGATGATTTTGTGGACTGGCCGCCGGAAGCGACGGTTTTCCCGATCGCCGGCGTCGACCTGCGTGTGCTGCCCGGCACCCATCCCTTCGTCACCGCCGAGGAAGCGGCGATCCGTGAAAACTGGGCGAAGGAAACCGCCGCCAACCCGGCGCTGTTCGACGGCCGCCTGGTGTTCCAACAGCGGCTGTCGTTCAGCCAAGAGGGGATTGCGGGCGAGGGCTACGTCACTCCATTTTCCGCCTTCATGTGGTGGCGCCGGCAGCCGCAGCGCCAGGGCGGCCTGCACATCTTCGCCTATCCGGTGCTCGAAAGCTCCGACGGCGCCCTCGTGGCGATCCGCATGGGGGCGCATACCGCCAATCCCGGCCAGGTCTATTTCGCGGCCGGCTCGCTGGAGCCGGAGGATATCATCGACGGGCGCTGCGACATCGAGGCCAATATGCGCCGCGAAGTTCACGAGGAGACCGGACTGGACCTGGCCGACGCGGTCGCGGGGGAAGGGCTCTTTGCCAGCCACGCCAAGCGCACGGTGACGCTGCTCAGGCTCTTTCGCTTCGACCTGACGGCGGACGAGATGGTGAAGCGGATCGAGGCCCACATGCTGGTCGCCGAGGACAAGGAAATCGCAGGTGCGGCGGCGATCCGTTCGGCCGATCCCGCGGCCCATCCCTATAACGTCGCCATGCTGCCCGTCATCGACTGGTATTTCGGAAAGGGTAACCGGCGTTAGCGCCTTGCACTCGACCGTTTGGTCGGGCAGGTTGGCGGCGCGATGATCGATTCAAGGAGGCCGATGTGGCGCGAAGCTACAGCGTCTATGACGTGTTCACCGATCGAAAACTTGCCGGTAATCCGCTGGCGGTGGTCTTCGACGGAGACGATCTCAGCGACGAGGCGATGCAGGCGATCACCCGGGAGATCAATCTCTCCGAGACGGTTTTCGTGCAGCCTTCGACCAATCCCGCCTATGCGGCGAAGCTCCGGATCTTTACGCCTGGCCGCGAACTGCCCTTTGCCGGCCATCCGACGGTCGGCACGGCGATCGCGCTGGCCGAACGGGCTCATGGCGCAGCGGCGGTCGATCTCGTTACCGTGCTCGAGGAAAATGTCGGGCCGGTGCGTTGCGCCGTGCGGCTGAGGGAGGGCGAGGCGAGTTTTGCCGAATTCGACCTGCCGCGCAAATCGCAGCAGGCCGTCATGCCGCTCGACAAGCTCGGCATCGCCGACGCTTTATCGTTGAAGGTCACCGAGATCGGCTTTGAAAATCACGTTCCTTCGCTTTGGAGCGCCGGGGTTCCGTTCCTGCTCATTCCGGTGCACGATGTCGGCACGGCGCAGCGGGTGGAATTCGATCCGCAGCTCTGGGAAAAGATCGTGCCCTTCGTCGATGGCGCGCTGGCTTCGGCTTATGTCTATTGTCGCGGCGGCGTCAACCACGTGGCGAAGTTTCATGCGCGCATGTTCGCCAGCGGCATGGGCATTGTCGAAGACCCGGCCACCGGTGCGGCGGCAGCCGCACTCTCCGGCGCCATCCGCCATTTCGACCGGCTCACGGACGGGCACCACCCGATCATGATCGAGCAGGGCGTCGAGATGGGGCGCCCCTCTTTCATCCACCTGCATATCGACGTCGAAGGCGGGGCGATTTCCAACGCGCGGATCGGCGGTCAGGCGGTGCGGCTGGCGAGCGGCACCCTCGACCTTTGATTTCATAAGAGCGCCGCTGCGTCCGGCAGGACGCGCTGGGAAGGCTTTATCACTTTGAATCTGCGCATAATCCTTTCCGAAGATCGGCGCCGGCTTTCAGGATCATGCGCTGCATTTCGGCCATGCGGAAAAATCTTTGAGATTAACCAAAGAATTTTCGCCGATGCGCTGGACAAGCCTGCCGATCCTGTTTATACGCCCCGTCACACCGCGCAGCCAAGCGCGAACGGGTGATTAGCTCAGTTGGTAGAGCAGCTGACTCTTAATCAGCGGGTCGTAGGTTCGAGCCCTACATCACCCACCAAATCTCTTGATAAGATTGACATATTAGAGGCCAGAGCGGGGTCTTGCGCCAAAGCGGCCGCATGCTTAGGACTGGCAGCGGCGGTTTATGCGCGCCCTATCTTTCTTTACCAAGCGGAGGGGTCATGAAAATCGTCGTTTTTGCCGTCGCTCTATCGTTGCCGCTGCCGGCCTTTGCCGCAGGCGCAACGGAGGTCAGAGCGGGCGATCACAGCTGCCGCGAGCTTGCGCAGATCATCCGTCAGAACAAGAAGGTCTTTGTGCGGATGGGCATCGGTGGCCGCAGCTTCCGTTATCCGCCGGCCAGGTGCAACCTCGGTGACAAGTACGACACGGCAATGGTTAGGGATGCGGACGGCAAAATGTGCCTTCTCGACTATGAGTGCGTGTACGATCCCCAATCCTTCTACAACAGGATCCCCAATTAAGATCGGATGCGGGCACCGAGAAGGTATGTTTTGCGCGCCGACCGATAGGGCAAGAAAAAAGGCCGGGCGAAACTCGCACCGACCCTTCCTCGATTTGTCTCGACAACGGCTGCCAGTACATCCGTGGTCAACCGTCAGAGACAAACTCCGTGGTCCTTAGGTAGGACTTGCGTGGCGACGTTCAAGGCCCCGCCGCGGAAAAGAAGCCGGCCTTGGGTCGGCTTCTTTCTGCGACGCTGCGCTTACTGCTGGGCAGGGGCAGCCGGCGGCGTGGCCGGGGCTGGTGCCGGTGCGGGTGCGGGCGTTGCGCTGTTGTCGGTCGGAGCGATCGGCTTGGCCGGCGCCGGCTCGGATTGGGTCGTCGAGGCTGTCGTGTCCGGGGAGGTGCCGGGGGTGCTGCTCCACTGCGAATAGGCGAATGCAGCGACAGCGATCACGGCCAATGCAGCAACCCAGACAACCCACGTATTGCTGGTGCGCGCGGTCGGAGTCGTGCGCAAATCCAGATTCGGATTCAGCGGGCGGTTCGGGTCGTTGGCATTATTGGGGTCGTACGTCATGGTACTTTCTCCTCTTGCGGTGACAAAGAAATGGAGCAAAGAGCATTTTGTTCCATTCTGGCGCCGCGAGGCGAGCAATATCAGGGATTTCCGCCTGCAGCCTGCCAGAATCGGCGCTTAAATCTGCGGCGCGGCCGGTGGGCGATGTCAGCGCACCACCGCCCTGGTGGGCCGAGCGCTTGACATGAGTGGGTCTCTTTGCGCATGATTTTGCCATGGGGTCGCGATCACCCCACGAGGCGCCATGCTGAAGAATCGCGTCCAGTAAACCGATTAACGGAGGACGCGTCATGCCGTCATTTCTTGAAATTTCTCCCGACAAACTCAGCCGGCTCATCGGAACCCCGGCTGCGCCCTGTATTATCGATGTTCGCACGGAAGAGGACTTTGCGCTCGATCCTCGGCTGGTGCCGGGCTCGATCCGGCGCAGCCATGCCGATGTCGCCTCCTGGGCAGGCAGCGTCGAGGCCGATGCCGTCGTCGTGGTCTGCCAGAGGGGCGGCAAGCTCAGCCATGGTGTGGCCGCTTATCTTCGCCATGCCGGAATCGACGCCGAGAGTCTTCAAGGCGGTTTCGAATCCTGGATCGCTGAGGGGTTGGCGGTACCGGAGGAAAAGCTGCCGCGCCGCGACCTCGAGGGACGCACGGTCTGGGTGACGCGGGCGCGGCCGAAGATCGACCGCATCGCCTGTCCATGGCTGATCCGGCGTTTCGTCGATCCGAACGCCTTGTTCCTGTTCGTGCCGACGACCGAGGTTCTGGAGGTCGGCGCGCGCTTCGGGGCAACACCCTTCGATATCGAAGAGGTGTTTTGGAGCCATCGCGGTGAGCTCTGCACCTTCGACGTGATGGTCGAGGAGTTCGGGTTGGGGTCGGAACCGCTGCTGCGCCTGGCGCGGATCATCCGGGCCGCCGATACTGCAAGGCTCGATCTTGCACCCGAGGCGCCCGGCCTGCTTGCCGCGTCGCTCGGCCTCTCCAGGATGTACGCCGACGATCTGGAGCAGCTCGAGGCCGGCATGCTTCTCTATGACGCCTTCTTCCGCTGGTGCCGCGATGCGACCGATGAGACCCACAATTGGCCCGCTTCGAAGAAGCGGGCATGAGATGGTCGAGATGACAGGAAATGCGTTGGCCGGCAAAATGGCGGAGAACGACGCGGGCGAGGAGCGTCATCACGGCGTTTCGTTCGGCGAAGCCTTCAAGGTCTGGCTCCGGGTCGCGGCCCTGAGCTTCGGCGGCCCCGCCGGTCAGATCGCCGTCATGCACCGGATCATCGTCGACGAGAAGCGATGGATCGGCGAGCACCGTTTCCTGCATGCGCTCAACTATTGCATGCTGCTTCCCGGCCCCGAGGCACAGCAGCTCGCCATCTATATCGGCTGGCTGATGCACCGGACCGTGGGCGGTCTCGTTGCCGGCATATTGTTCGTGCTGCCGGGGTTTCTGTCGATCCTCTGTCTCAGCTACATCTATGCCGCCTATGGCAACGTCGCCATCGTCGCCGGCCTGTTCTTCGGTCTGAAGGCAGCCGTGCTTGCCGTCGTCGTGCAGGCCGTCATTCGGATCGGCGGACGGGCCTTGAGGAGTAAGGTCATGGTCGCGATCGCGGCTGCAGCCTTTGTCGCCATCTTTTTCCTTCACGTGCCGTTTCCGCTGATCGTGCTCGTAGCCGGAATCATCGGTTTTTTCGGCGGCCGGGCCGGGCTTGCGGCCTTCAAGACCGGCGGGCACAAGGCCGGCAGCGGGCCGGTGCTTTCGGATGCCGATTCAGTGCTGGGCGAGGCCATACCGGCGCATGCGCGTCCGAATCTTGCCTGGTCCTTGCGCATCTCGACGGTGCTGCTTGCCCTGTGGCTCATTCCGGTCGCTGCCGTCTACACAGTCTTCGGCGCGGACAGCGTCTTCGCCGAGATCGGTCTGTTCTTCAGCAAGATGGCCGTCGTCACCTTCGGCGGGGCCTATGCCGTTCTCGCCTACGTCGCCCAGGAAGCTGTGCAGCATTTCGGCTGGCTGAAGCCGGGCGAGATGCTCGATGGCCTCGGCATGGCCGAAACGACGCCGGGACCGCTGATCATGGTGGTGCAGTTCGTCGGCTTCATGGGCGCCTATCGCAATCCAGGGTCTCTGGATCCCATGCTGGCTGCCACGTTTGCAGCGATCCTGACGACATGGGTGACCTTCGTGCCCTGTTTCCTCTGGATCTTCCTGGGTGCGCCGTTCATCGAAAAACTGCGTGGCAACGTCGCGCTGGCAGGGGCGATGTCGGCGATAACGGCGGCGGTGGTTGGGGTCATTCTCAACCTCGCCATCTGGTTTGGTCTGCATACGCTGTTTGCCGACGTTGCCGTCGTCCGCCTTGCCGGCCTGCGGCTCGACATTCCGGTGCTGCAATCGGCGGTGCCAGCGGCAATGGCGCTGTCAGTCGCCGCCGCGATCGCGATCTTCCGGTTCAAGGCTTCCGTCATCGCGACACTGCTCAGCTGCGCCGCCGCCGGCATGGTCTGGACGCTGGCGATGAACTGATTACGCCTCCGCTCCATCCGCGGCAATGCGCGTCGCGAGCATCTTGTCGATGCGCATGCCGTCCATGTCGATCACCTCGAAGCGCCAGCCGTCGAAGAGGAAGGTTTCGCCGGCTTCGGGGATGTGCTGAAGCTGGTGCAGCGCGAAGCCTGCGAGCGTATGGAAATCGGCGTCGGGGCGATCCTTGAGGCCCAACCGTTCGAAGGCGTCGAAGGCCGGCATCATCGCGTCGATCAGCAGCGAGCCGTCTTCCCGAACGATGATGTCGGGTTCCTCGTCGGCGCCCGGCAGATCGCCGGCGATGGCTTCCAGCAGGTCTGTCTGGGTGACGATGCCCTCGAGGCTGCCATATTCGTCGACGACGATGGCAAGGCGCACGGGCGACGCCTTGAAGCTGTCGATGACGCGCACGACCTTGGTGCCCTCGTGCAGCACCAGGGGCTGCTTGATCACCTCCAGCGGCCGGACCTTGCCGCCATCGAGGACCTGATCGAGAAGATCCTTCTTCAACACCATGCCGATCGGCTCGTCGATCGAGCCGCGGGCGACCAGCAGCTGTTCGTGGCTGCATTCGCGGATCGTTTTCAAAATCTCCGCCTCGCTGTCGTCGGCATCGAACCATTCGATGTCGAGACGTGGGGTCATGATGTCGGAGACCGGTCTGTCGCCGATGTTGAATACCCGCTCGACCAATTGCTGCTGCACCGGGTTCAAAAGCCCGGCCTCCTGGCTTTCGGCGACCAGCAATTTCAATTCCTGCGGCGAGTGGAACGAGGATTCTCCGGTTCCGGCGCGAAGGCCGACGGCCCGCAGCACGAGGTTGCCCATGCCGTTGAGGGTGAAGATCGCCGGCTTGAACAATACAAGGAAGAGCTCGAGCGGACGCACGACGGCCAGCGAGGTGGCCTCGCTGCGCTGCAGCGCCAGGCTTTTGGGCGCGAGCTCGCCGAGCACGATATGCAGCGCCGTGATGATCACGAAGGCGACGACGATCGCGACCGTATGGGCGCCGGTTGCTGCCCATGGCTCGGGCAGCCAGGAGAGCAGCGGCTCGATCAGATGGGCGAGCGCCGGCTCGCCGACCCAGCCGAGCGCCAGCGACGATATGGTGATGCCGAGCTGGGTGGCGGCGAGATTGGCGTCGAGATTGTCGACGGCCCGCTGGAGCGCGGAGGCATTCATGCGCCCTGCCGCGACAAGCTCGGCGACCCGGCTGCGCCTGACCGACACAAGCGCGAATTCGGCAGCCACGAAGAAGCCATTGGCGGCGACGAGGAAAAACACGGCTAGTATCCCGACATAGTCGAAGAGCCCGCCCGCGGATTCGGACATATTTTGCCTACCTCTGAATTGACGCGAATCCAAAACTACACGCTGGGGCACGGCTGACAAGGCGCAGCCACCGTTCTTGCGCTGCCGCGGCGGTCATCTCTTCGGCGCTTCGAAGAGCTCGATCGGGTTTCCCGCGGGGTCATCGAGCAGGATCTGCTTGCCGCCGATGCCCTGCACGATCTCATTGCGAAAACGCGCGCCGGCCTGGCGCAGCGCCGTGACCTCCGCCTCGAGGTCGGCGACTTCGATCTGGATGCGGTTCCATCCGCCGGGTTCCGGCTTCCGTCCGTCGGGCATCGCCTGGGTGGCTCCGCCCGGACCCGTCGCGCCGCTGACGAGCAGGCGGAAGCCGTCCCTGGTCAAGATGGCGAAGCTTGGCGCCGGGCGAAGCGCGACGGAAAAGCCGAGATGTCTGGTGTAGAATTCCACCGCGGCGTCGACGTCGTCGACGATATAACGCATGCTGATGCCGGGCATGGTTTCCTCCATGGTGTTTCCGCGTCGCGGAACGCTGCACGCGGCGGCCCGACGGGACGCGCGGCGGACGCTCCTGTTTCAAATCTGCGCCCAATCGTTCCGAAAATCGAATCCGATCTTGGGCTATGCGCCGGCCGCGGCGAGGGAGGCCGATGCTGCCGCCAGCAGCAGGACGATGATCCAGGGCGGCGCCTTCCAGACGGTGAGCAGCAGAAAGCCGGTGAGCGCCATTGCGAAATCCCGCGGCGAAAGCACAGCGCTCGTCCAGACCGGACTGTAGAGCGCCGCCCCCAGAATGCCGACGACGGCGGCGTTGGCGCCGCGCATCGCCGCCTGCATCGCTGGGCGGGTGCGCAAGCCATCCCAGAAGGGCAGCATGCCGTAGACGAGGAGCAGGCCTGGCAGAAAGATGGCGACAAGCGCGATGACAGCGCCCGCCCACCCGTTCGGCGCGGGTGTCATCACCGTACCGAGATAGGCCGCGAAGGTGAATAACGGCCCCGGCACGGCTTGCGTCAGGCCGTAACCGGCGAGGAAGGATTCGTTCGTCACCCAGCCGGGGGCGACGACTTCCGCCTGCAGCAGCGGCAGCACGACATGGCCGCCGCCGAAGACCAGCGCACCCGAGCGGTAGAAGGCATCGAAGAGCGCGATCCCCTGATGGCCGGTCGCATTGGCGAGAAACGGCGGGACGAGGAAGAAGGCGGCAAAGAGGGCAAGCGCGATCGCGCCGGCACGTGGCGATACGGGAAAGCCGAGACGGCCGGCAAGTGCGGGCGCATCGGCGCGACAGAGAACGAGCCCCGCCGCCGCTCCAAGCGCGATCGCGCCGATCTGGCCGAATGATCCGCCGACGAAGACGACGATGGCGACCGCCGCCAGCGCAATGCCGGCGCGCTCGCGGTCCGGCGTCAGGCTCTTCGCCATGCCCCAGATCGCCTGTGCGATGACGGCGACGGCAACGAGCTTCAGCCCGTGGAGCAGGCCTTCCGCGACAGGCCCGGTGAAGGCGGCGGCGCCCAGTGCAAAGGCAAAGAGCATGATTGCCGAGGGCAGCGTGAAGCCGCACCAGGCGGCCAGCCCGCCGACAAGGCCGTTACCCCTGAGGACGCCGAGGGAGAAACCGACCTGGCTGGAGGCCGGTCCGGGCAGAAACTGGCAGAGCGCCACCAGATCGGCATAGGCAGCCTCGTCGATCCATTTGCGCCGCACCACCAACTCGTCCCTGAAATAGCCGAGATGGGCTATCGGTCCGCCGAAGGACGTGAGGCCGAGCTTGAGGAAGACGCGGAAAACCTCGAACGGCGAGCCGTCGGCAGTTCCGTCAATCGGCATGGCATCCTCACGAGCACTCATCGCCGCCCCCATAGCAGGGCACGGTTGCGCCTGGATGAAAGCCGCGCGAGAGCGGAAAAGCCCTCGGAGGCTACAGGAAAAATGAACATGTCTTGCGTGCCTCTGCTTTGGTGCGAGGCCGAAACTACACGCTCGCGCGCAGCAGGCAAGCACGGGCGGCATTCCTCTGACGGCGAAACCCATGTCATCGATTTCCTGTGCAATATCCAATCCACGCCTTGTCGAAGATCCGCCGCCATGAGATTGCGGGACTGAAAAAAACACGCCTGGGACGAGCGCAGCCACACCCCAGAGAAAAGCCGGCATGCGGCGCGACCCCACCTCCCGTCCGGCAAGGGCAACGGCGAATGCTGATTGTAAGTCTTATCTAAAATACAAAGCTCGGCCCGCAGGCCACGGATTTCATTACGGAAGTTTAATTTAACTTTCAGTTTCGGTTCATCTTTTCGGGCCTAGTTTTCTCCCGTGCCCAACACGAGGAACCCCACATGAAAAAGATCTTTGCCGCTCTTCTTTCTGCTTCCTTCCTTCTCTCGCCGATGGTGGTCTCACAGGCCAGCGCGGATGATCATCGCCGTCCGCCTGTTGTCGTGCAGAAGAAGGTGGTCATCCACAAGACCGTCGTCCGGCCGCACTGGAAGAAGGGATACCGCGTCAACGCCAGCGAGCGCCGCCGCTTCTCCAACGTCAACGACTACCGCCGCTACCGGCTCGCTCCTCCGCCGCGCGGTTATCGCTGGGTTCGCGCCGACAACGACTTCCTGCTGATCGGCATCACCAACGGGGTCATTTCGAATGTCATCGTCGGTCGTTGATCAGGGGTGAGGAGGGCGGCTTCGGCCGCCCTTCGCTTGTTTGCCTTGCGCTTCGCTCCCTGTTCGGCGTCATCATCGGCCTTGTGCCGAGGATCTGCTGCCTTATCGGACTGGAGGCAGATGCTCGGGACAGGCCCGAGCATGAAGAAGGAGGGGCAGGCTTTGTGGCGAGCGGCGTCGGCCGTAGACGCGAACGAGAGGGCCTGCCGGGTGGCACCCCCTCTGCCCTGCCGGGCATCTCCCCCACAGGTGGGGAGATCGGCTAGGCGCAATGGTCTCCCCAAACAATGGCGAACTGGTGTCCCGCACGACGTTGGAGAAGGGTCGGCGGGCCAGCCTCTTGCCGATCTCCCCCCTTGTGGGGGAGATGCCCGGCAGGGCAGAGGGGGTGGCCACAGCATGCCGACGCGGGAATGAGAGAGGAACGCGGATTGCGCAAAATGAGACGCGTTTCCTGCACAGATAAATCGTCACTCCCAGCGGCGTGGCGACATCACCCGCTCGGCAATGATCCCGAGCAATCGCTTCGGCCTTTCGGCCTCAGCCTCCCGCTCATGCGTCAGCGGATGCAGCCCCTCGATCGGCGGCAAAGGCTCGCATTCCTCGCAGACGCAGCGATAACGTTTGATCGCCGCCGCCTTCATGCGGCCTGCCTGTTCCAGCTGGCGAAAGGATCAGGTAGGTTGCGCCAGCGCTCCGGCATGAAGGCATCGCCTTCGACCAGGCACGCATCGAGTTCTCTCCTGATCCAGGCCTCGTCCATCGGGTCGGCGCCGATGAAGACGATTTCCTGGCGGCGGTCGCCCCAGACGGGATCGAGATAGGGGCCAAAGGCGTTGAGGAAGCCAGGCTCCTGCGGCCATTGCTCGCGGGGGACGGCTGCCCACCACAGGCCCATCTTGCCGGTGCGCACGATCGCGCCCGCCTGGCTGATCTCGCCGACATGGTGCGGGCGCGTCGCCAGCCAGAAGAAGCCTTTGGCGCGCACCACACCCGGCCAGCTCTTGTCGAGAAAGGCCTGCAACCTGGCCGGATGGAACGGCCGCTTCTCGCGATAGACGAAGGAGCGGATGCCGTATTCCTCGGTCTCCGGCACATGGTCCTTGAAGCCGTGCAGCTCCTTGTACCACAGCGGATGGGTCTCGGCCCTGTCGATATCGAAGCGGCCGGTGCCGAGCACGTCCTTCAGCGCCACCTTGGCGAAATCCGTCTCGATCAGCTTCGCATCGGGGTTCAGGCCGATGATGATCTTGCGCGCGGCGTCGCGCTCATCCTCGCTTGCCGTGCCGATCTTGTTCAACACCACGACATCGGCGAATTCGATCTGCTCGACCAGCAGGTCGACGAGGGTCCTGTTGTCGCCGTCACCTGCGGTTTCGCCGCGATCGGCGAGGAAATCGGCGGAGGCATAGTCGGCGAGCAGATTGGCGGCGTCGACCACCGTTACCATCGTGTCGAGCCTCGCGACATCCGAAAGACTTTCTCCGTTCTCGTCGCGGAACTCGAAGGTGGTGGCGACGGGCAGCGGCTCGGCAATGCCGGTCGATTCGATCAGCAGGTAATCGAAGCGGCCCTGGTTGGCGAGGTCGCGAACCTCCTTCAGAAGGTCGTCGCGCAGCGTGCAGCAGATGCAGCCATTGGTCATCTCGACCAGCTGCTCCTCGGTGCGCGAGAGATTGGCGCCGCCGTCGCGCACGAGGGCGGCGTCGATATTCACCTCGCTCATGTCGTTGACGATGATGGCGACGCGCAGGCCCTCGCGATTGGCGAGCACGTGGTTGAGCAGCGTCGTCTTGCCGGCGCCGAGAAAGCCGGAAAGCACCGTGACCGGAAGTCTGTCGTCCATGGAAACCTCATCGATATTAATGTTATATCATTACATGCATTGAACCGAAAAAAGGCGGAACGGGGTCATCCGCCTCTTTCCGCCTCAGCTCTCTCCAGGAGATTGCACGGCAATCATGCGCTGGAGAGGCAGGCCTTCATGCTCTCGGCGATGCCGCGCATGAGGGTGAAGTAGAGATCGGGGCCGGCCTTCAGCGTCGCCGCTTCCGGGTCGAGCACGCCGGATCTGGCGCTGGTGCCCTCGATGACGACATTGACGAGGCGCGGCTCGAATTGCGGTTCGGCAAAGACGCAGGTTGCGCCGAGTTCGCCGACCTTGCGGTGGATTTCCGAGACGCGCTCGGCGCCGGGAATGGTTTCCGGGCTGACGGTGATCGAGCCGGCGACGCGGATGCCGTAGCGGCGTTCGAAATATTGGTAAGCGTCGTGGAAGACGACGAAGGGCTTGTCCTTGACGGGCGCGACAGTGGCCGCGATCTCCTTGTCCAGCGCCGTCAGCCTGTCGTCCAGCGCCTTGGCATTGGCCTGATAGGTCAGCGCATTGGCGGGGTCGGCGGCGACCAGCGTCGTCGTGATCTCGGCGGCCATCGCCTTGGCATTCATCGGGTCGAGCCATAGATGCGTGTCGAAGGCGCCATGCTCGTGGTCATGATCATGATCATGCTCGTGATGATTGTCATGCCCGGTTTCGGCGGCATGGTCGTGATCATCACCATCGTCATGCGGTTCGAAAGCGCCGCCTTCACGGAAGGGCAGCTTGACGAGGCCGGGGGCCTTGTCGAGCTCGGCGATGCTTGCCTTCGAGCCCAGTGCCTGCAACGGCTTTTCCAGGAAGGCTTCGAGCCCGGGGCCGGTCCAGAAGATCACCTTGGCTTCCTGCAGGGCGCGCGCGTTCGAAGGCTTCAGATTGTAGGTATGCGGGGAGGCGGCGCCATCGACGATCAGCTCCGGTTCGCCGACGCCCTGCATGATCGCCGCAACCAGCGAATGGATCGGCTTGATCGAGGTGACGACGACCGGCGCGTCGGCCGCCCGCATCGTGCCGGCAAAGAGCAAAGCGGGGATCGCCAAAGCCGGAATGGAGAGGACTGCGGGGATATTGAAGGCCCACGTTTTCAGAGGCCGCAGGGCGCGTTTCATCAGGTGCTCCGCTTGAATTGCAGGTGTTATGTTATTACATCAATTGCGTTATGCTATAACGTGTGCAATAGCAGGATGCAACAGCGCTGTCGGAAAATTTGATGCTCTCTCCCGCAAACAAGAAGGGCGAACCGCTGGTTTCGCTTGAGAATGTCGGCGTCCTGCGCGGCGGCCGCTGGCTGGTGCGCGGCGTCGAGTTTTCCGTGTCGCGCGGCGAGATCGTCACGCTCATCGGGCCGAACGGCTCGGGCAAATCGACGAGCGCCAAGGCGGCGATCGGCGTGTTGAAGCCGGATGAGGGCAGGGTGGAGCGGCTGGCCGGGCTCAAGGTCGGCTATGTCCCACAGAAGCTCTCGATCGACTGGACGCTGCCGCTTTCGGTGCGCCGGCTGATGACGCTGACCGGCCCGCTGCGGCAGGGCGACATGCAGGCAGCCCTCGAAGCCGCCGGCATTGCCCATATGATCGATGCCGAGGTGCAGCATCTCTCCGGCGGCGAATTCCAGCGGGCGCTGATGGCTCGCGCCATCGCCCGCAAGCCCGATCTGCTGGTGCTCGACGAGCCGGTGCAGGGGGTGGATTTCTCTGGCGAGATCGCCCTTTACGATCTCATCAAATCGATCCGCAATGCCAGCGGCTGCGGCATCCTGCTGATCTCGCACGATCTGCATGTCGTCATGGCCGAGACCGACACGGTGATCTGCCTCAACGGCCATGTCTGCTGCCGCGGCACGCCCGAGGCCGTCAGCCGCAGCCCGGAATATGTGCGCCTGTTCGGCAGCCGTGCTGCCCAGACGCTTGCCGTCTACAGCCATCACCACGATCACACGCATCTGCCGGACGGGCGCGTGCGCCATGCCGACGGCACCGTGACGGATCATTGCCATCCCGAGGACGGCCATCACGCACATGATGGGCATGGGCACGTTCATGGCAGCCATGAGCACGCGCATGACCACGGGCATGAGCACGCACATGCCGGGGATGGCCACGCCCATGCGCATGCTCGCGATGATCATCACGCACACGATCATGCGCATGAACACGCCCATTCCCGCAGCGGGGAGGGCCGCCATGCTTGACGATTTCTTCGTGCGCGCCATCCTTGCCGGTGTCGGGCTGGCGCTGACAACGGGGCCGCTCGGCTGCTTCATCATCTGGCGGCGCATGGCCTATTTCGGCGATACGATCGCCCATTCGGCGCTGCTCGGCGTGGCGCTGTCGCTGCTTTTCGAACTCAACCTGACGCTCGCCGTCTTCGCCGTCGCCGCCCTCGTCTCGGTGCTGCTGCTCTTCCTGCAGAAGCGTCAGGCGCTGTCGGCCGATGCGCTGCTCGGCATCCTCTCGCATGCCACACTGGCGATCGGCCTCGTCATGGTCGCCTTCATGAGCTGGGTCAGGATCGATCTCATCGCCTTCTTGTTCGGCGATATCCTCGCCGTCTCCAGGACCGACATCGCGCTGATCTGGGGCGGCGGCTTGTTCGTGCTCGCGGCGCTCGCCTGGCTCTGGCGGCCGCTTCTGGCGGCAACCGTCAATGCCGAGCTTGCCGAGGCCGAGGGGCTGCGGCCCGAGCGGGCGCGGCTGTTCTTCATGCTATTGATGGCCGTTGTCATCGCGATTGCCATGAAGATCGTCGGCATCATGTTGATCACGTCGCTGCTGATCATTCCGGCGGCTGCGGCGCGGCGTTTCTCGGTCACGCCGGAGATCATGGCAGTGTTTGCCTCGCTGATCGGGGCGGTGGCCGTCGTCGGCGGGCTGTTCGGATCGCTCACCTACGACACGCCGTCAGGTCCTTCGATCGTGGTCGCTGCGCTCATTCTCTTCATTCTCAGCCTGCTTCCCGTCAGGCGCCATCGCGCGGTCGCGCAAGGACAAGGCTCATGACGACACCGCAACTCACCAAGAACCAGTCGCTGGTTTTCGACGTGCTCGAAAAGGCGGAAGGCCCGCTCAGCGCCTACACCATCCTCGACAAGCTGCGCGATCATGGTTTTCGCGCGCCGCTGCAGGTCTACCGGGCGTTGGAGAAACTGCTCGAATACGGTGTCGTGCACCGGCTGGAAAGCATCAATTCCTTCGTCGCCTGCGCCCACCCGGGCGAGAACTGCCACAGCCACGGCATCGTCGCCTTCGCCATCTGCGAAAGCTGCGGCCAGGTGATGGAGTTCCACGACCATGAGGTCGACCACCGGCTGATGGCCTGGGTGCGCGGGCAGAAGTTCAAGCCTGAGAAAACGACGATCGAGATCCGCGGTCTGTGCGAGGCTTGTGCGGCGTAAGTGGTAATACTGTCGTCGGCCTATCACGCCGAGCGAATTTTGACGGGGAGTGCTCACCTCCCCACCTCATTCCTGTGCCCGTCACAGGAATCCAGCCACAGCGCGTCCGCGCGGTGAATGACTCCGTTACTTTTCAAGGGTTTCTCGCGCCCAAGGACTTGGGCGCACTGGATTCCTGTGACGAGCACAGGAATGAGGACGGGTGGGAAGCATCCTCGCCAGATCTTCTGTTGGCGAAGGAAGATAGTCCTATTGCGTACACTAAACTAGACGATCGCCTCGCGCTTACCAAAGGGCGCGGCGTCATCGAAGTTACGGGTGCCGATCCGCTCACTTTCGCCTGATAAGGTCGGTTGTTCCGCAGTTTCGCCGGCTTCTTTCTCTTCCTGCGATCTCGCACTCCATTTGCGTTGATGCATTTCGTCTTCATCAGCCAGATCCGCATGGGGGATGAGCTCGGTTGCGCTTTGCTTCCGCGCCATCTCTCGGGATGCCTGCCGATCGGCGGTGATCTGCGACTGGCGGGCGGCGACCCAGGCGTTGTCTGGTTCCGAGCTGATAGAGGTGCTTGTGCCGATCTTGGTGGGCTCGGATGCGGCGGTGGCGGAGATCGGGTTGATCGCTTCGACCATGAGAGTCTCCTGCTGGCAGGGCACCGGCACGCTGTTCCCAGGACTAAACAGGGGAGCAGGCGTCTGGCCGATTAGACTCATATCGAGCGCGGGCGGCAAAACACAAGGTCGATTGCCGGACTATGATCGGGAATCTGGCGGGGAAGCCCAGCTCGTCGAGTTCGCCGCCATGTCTCTTTCAGAACGGTAATGGCCGCCGATTGAGGTTTAAGCCGATGATCCAAGAAAGGTGAGGCCGGAGACCGGCCTCACCCTTTGCGTCTCTGCGATGACAAGTTCAGTTCTGTCCGCCCTTGCCGGAACCGCCGTTGTCGCTCTTGCCGGAATCGCCGTTGTCGCTGTTGTCGGAACCGCCATTGTCGCTCTTGCCGGAACCGCCGTTGTCGCTCTTGCCGGAGCCGCCGTTGTCGCTCTTGCCGGAGCCGCCGTCGTCGCTCTTGCCGGAGCCGCCGTCGTCGCCCTTGCCGGAGCCGCCGTTGTCGCTCTTGCCGGAGCCGCCATTGTCGCTCTTGCCGGAGCCGCCGTCGTCGCTCTTGCCGGAGCCGCCGTCGTCGCCCTTGCCGGAGCCGCCGTCGTCGCCCTTGCCGGAGCCGCCGTTATCGCTCTTGCCGGAGCCGCCATTGTCGCTCTTGCCGGAGCCGCCGTTATCGCCCTTGCCCGGACCGTCATTATCACCCTTCCCGTGACCTTCCTTGCCGCCTTTGCCTGGGCCGTCCTTGTCGTGCCCGTGATCCTTGCCACCCTTGTCGCCGCCGTGATGATCACGGTCCTTGCCGCCGTGGTTGCCTTTGCCATGGCCATCCTTGCCATGATCGTGATCCTTGCCGCCCTTGCCGCCCTTGCCGCCGTGATGATCGTGGCCATGGTCGTTGTCGTCACCAGTATTGTCGCCAGAGTTGCCACCGGTGTCGTCGCCGGTGTCGTTTCCGCCATCATCCGCAACCTGATTGCCACTGCCACTCTTGCCGCCGCTTTCGGCAGTGGAACCGGTGCTAGATGTCTTCTGGCCGCCGCCAATGCCTCGGCTGCCGCGATCGTTGTCGTTCGGGTTGAACTTGCTGCCGGCGGGAATTGATCTGGTCGGCATGCACAGCCGGTATTCGAGCGTGCCGCGCACGGCGGAATTACAATTGACGACCGTCGGGGCTGCCATGGTCAGGCTGCTGCTTGCCAGAAGGAAAGCAACGGCGACGCCGAATTTCGATGCTCTGCTGCTCATTTCAATCGTCTCCCAGGGTTAACCGAATGTTAACTGGGAGACCTTCTATACTAACGATCAATTAACGTGAAGAATAAACGATAGCTAATCTGTCCATATTAGATATTACGGTTAAATTTACAAGTATAAAATTTTAATAAATTTTTACTTTGGCCGTGTTATTGTAAAAGTGAAATAAGGGGAATCAGCTATGAAGCGTCTCTTTTCGCTTGCTGTTATTTTATCCTTTCTTGTGCCTTTTCAGGCTGTTGCCGGATCCTCCTTGCCTGTGACGAGAAGTATCGGCGCGCCTGTGGGATTCGCGGCGGCCTGCGCCAAGTATAAGTGGCTGTGCGGCAGGGCGGCGGCCCAACAACTGCACGACGCGGCAGGCATAGCGCTGCTTCAAAAGGTCAACCGGGCCGTCAATGGACGCATCATTCCTGCGGAAGATCGTCCGTCTTCCCACGGGGATGTCTGGTCTCTCCCGGTTGCCGGCCGGGGCGACTGTGAGGACTATGCCCTCCAGAAGATGAAGGAGCTGATCGACGCCGGTTTTCCGTCAAACAAGCTGGCGCTTTCGGTGGTCATCGGCCCGGATGATCAAAATCACGTCGTGCTCATTGCTCGCACGGACGGTGGCGATTACGTGCTCGACAATCTGTCCAGCGCCGTCAGGCTCTGGCGTTCGACGGGCTATACGTTCTTAGCCACCCAGGATTTTCAGTCGCGAACCGGCTGGCGGGTGACGCTTGCCGGTCCCCGTGCCGGCGAATTCTCCTGAACCAGACGCGTCGTGCAAACGCAAAGATGCCTGGCGATCCGGCTCGCGTGCCTGGAAACTGGCCCCATCTCCTGCACCGTCCTGCGGCTTTCGGGCCGTTATCGAGACATATCGAACCTGAGTGGAGAAGCACAATGAACATCGCTGCGACCGCGGCAAAGGCGAAACGGGTGCAGGTCGCGGTAAATTCGACGAAGAATTGTGCGTCTGAAGATCTGCGTTGAACAGGCGCGATGTAAGAATCGGAAACACTTTGTGACTAAGTGCCTCCAAAAGCAGCGCTTTTCGACTTGCTGAATAACAAGACTTGAACGATATTGCCCAGACGTTGAGGACGTCGTCATGATCAGAATGATAGAAGACCCTGCCGAATTGGCTGGCGAAGACATCACTGGCAAATATATTCTCCGCAGGCTGAACTATCATTGGTTCGCTTACGGCAAGGCGGCCATTGTGACCGCCTGCAAGGGAACGATCCTCCACCTCGATCGCGAGGAAACGGTCTATTCCGAGCGTTGGGGCCGTCGCGCATATACGGGGACCGGCAAGCGTTACCCCGGTGGCATCTGTCCCATTTCGGCGGTCGCCTGTGTTTGCGATACGCCCGATGATGTCAATGCGGTCATTCAACTGGATGTCGAAGCGCAGGACGAATTCTATCAGTTGATCGCCAAGACGGAAGCCAGGGTTCGGGCGCTCGCCGCTTCGTCTGGAGCGAGCCAGTTCATGGAAGCGGCCGAATAAGGCAGTTTTTCAGCGATATTCCCCATTGCCGCAACGGCAGTTGCGGAGAACGCGACCTCTGGCTGCAGAGGCGGCGCTGCGATCGGCGTCGACTTTCACCGGCTGCATTGCCATCGGGTTGTTGCGCGCGCTTCGCCTCCTAAATTCCGCGTAGGGTTGCCAGATTTTAGCGGCCGCTGTCGGCAGTGCGGGCGCTTGGCCCGATGATGCTAGGAATGGTCATGACGCAAAAGGACAATCGACCCGGCCGGTCATTGGTGGCCGCGCCACCGATCGGATCGCTGACTATCACCGTCGCGGTGATGTTTGCCGCACTCTTCTGGCCGGCCGGCACACTTGATTGGCCGCGCGGCTGGATCTTCCTCGGCCTTTTTCTTGCGCTGACAGCAATTGCGATCGTCTGGATCTGGCGGACGAATCCCGAGCTGTTTGCGGCGCGCAGCCGATATCAGCGGGGCACCAAGCGCTGGGATGCGGTGGTGGCGACGCTGACGATGTTTCTCTTTGCCGCCATTCTTCCGGTCGGGGCGTTCGACGACGGGCGTTTCCATTGGGCGCCGCAACCCGACTGGGTCGTGCTCGCCGGCTATATCGTGATGATCGTTGGCTATCTCGGCCTGACCTGGGCGCAATCGGTCAACCGGTATTTCGAGCCGACCGTGCGCATCCAGACCGACCGCGACCACAAGGTGATCGACACCGGACCCTATGCCGTCATCCGCCATCCCGGATATGTTTTTGCCATCGTGCTCGCCGCAGGCATGGCGCTGTCGCTCGGCTCGCTCTATGCGCTGATCCCGGTGGGGCTGCTGGTCGTTGTGCTGTTCGGCCGGACGCTGGGGGAAGAAATGGAGTTGCGCCGTGGGCTCGAGGGGTACGAGGAGTATATGGATCGGGTGCGCTGGAGGTGGGTTCCCGGTGTCTGGTAAGGGGGACGGCGCCAGCGGTTGCCGGCCCGCGATTGTTCTCAGGAAGGCAAAGCGCCACCTCTCTCCGACCTCATCCTGAGGTGCCCCGTAGGGGCCTCGAAGGGCGAGGGCGGCCACCCGCCCCGCCGATCACCCGATCTGCTTCAGATCTCGCGCAAAACGCTGCCAATTCTTCACATAATTCTCCGCCGAGCGACGAATGCCTTCCACCGCCGCTTCATCGAGCACCCGCACGACACGCGCTGGCGCCCCGACGATCAGCGAATTATCCGGAAATTCCTTGCCTTCGGTCACCAGTGCATTGGCGCCGACCAGGCAGTTATTGCCGATCTTGGCGCCGTTCAGGATGGTCGCGCCCATGCCGATCAGCACGTTGTCGCCGAGCGTGCAGCCGTGCAGGATGGCGTGGTGGCCGATGGTGCAGTTCTCTCCCGTCGTCAGCGGAAAGCCGATGTCGGTATGGGCCATGACGCCTTCCTGTATGTTGGTGCCGGCGCCGATGGTGATCTTCTCGTTGTCGCCGCGCAGCACCGAGCCGAACCAGATGCCGACATTCTCGCCGACCTCGATATCGCCGATGACATGGGCGTCCGGGGCGATCCAGTGAAGGCCGGCGGGCGGCAGTTTCGGCGTTAGTCCGCCAAGCGCGTAGACAGGCATGGAAAGCTCCCTCAGACGACCTCGACCGACAGCGTTGCGACGCCGTCGATGCCGCAGGTGATACGGTCGCCCTTCGACACCGCGCCGACGCCGGCTGGCGTGCCGGTCATGATGACATCGCCGGGCGCCAGCACGAAGAGTTTCGAGAGTTCGGCAATGATCTCCGGCACCTTCCAGATCATCTGGTTGAGATTGCCGTCCTGGACGCGCTTGCCGTTCTGCTCCAGCCATATCCGGCCTTCGCCGGGATGGCCGATGCGGCTGGCCGGCACGATCGGCGAGACGGGCGCGGAATGTTCGAAGGCCTTGGCCAGTTCCCAGGGGCGGCCGAGCTTCTTTGCCTCACCCTGAAGATCTCGGCGGGTGAAATCGATGCCGACGGCATAGCCGTAGATGCAGTCGAGCGCCCGGCCGGCTTCAATGTTCGCACCGCCCGATTTCAGCGCCAGCACGCATTCGACTTCGTAATGCACGTCCTTCGAGAGCGCCGGATAGGGAAAGGCCTGCCCGGCCGGCAGCAGGTTGTCGGCATTTTTCTGGAAGAAGAAGGGCGGCTCGCGGCTGGGATCATGGCCCATCTCGATCGCATGGTCGGCATAGTTGCGGCCGACGCAATAGACGCGGCGCACCGGAAAACGATCGTCCCGGCCATCGACCGGTAGCAGAACCGGGGCGGGAAGCGGGATGACGGTGGCGAGATCGGACATGGGCGGGCTCTTCCTGTTCAACGAGTCTTTCCCGCATCTTAGACGGAAAACGGCGGGGCGGGGAAGCATTCTCGGCAGATTGACGCTATCGCTGCCGGGCGATATCCTCGCCGCCATGAACAGGATGTTTGCAGTTTCGACGTCTACGACCACCGCCTCGGCGGTGGGTGGCAGACGCGTGAACTGAAGTCCGTTCATTGCTGCCGAGACCCAACCCGCCGGAAACGAGCGGGTTTTTGTTTGCCCGCTCGCCTCCCGCATTCGAGGAACGAGATCGTGGATGTGAAGAAACAGATTCTTGCCGAGCAGGCGCTTGCCGTCGCCCGCCGCGCCCTTGCCAGCCGCTATGCCGGGGCCGCCTTTGCCTATGTCTCCGGCTCCATCATGCGCGGCGAGGGCACCGCCTTCTCGGATATCGACCTAGTCGTGATGTTTCCGTCGTTGGAAAGAGCCTGGCGGGAGTCCTTCTCCGAAGAAGGTTTTCCTGTGGAGGCCTTCGTCCATGATCCTGAAACACTGGCGCATTACCTCCACCAGGACGCGGAGAGCGGCTGTCCCGTCATGGTCAACATGGTTGCGACGGGCAGCATCGTCGGGCCGGACGCCGAGCGTGCGCGCCTGATCCAGGCAAAGGCGGCGGATGTGCTCGCCGCAGGGCCGAAACCGCTTGCCGGCGCGGGTTACGACATGCTGCGCTATCATGTCACTGATCTCGCCGATGACCTGCGCGGCGACCGCCCGCCGGAAGAAATCGCCGCCATCGCCGCGCTGCTCTACCCGAGACTTGCCGATCTGATCCTGCTTGGGCGCGGCATATGGACCGGCCGCGGCAAGTGGGCGCCGCGTCTCATCAGGAAGCTCGATGCACGGCTCGCAGCCGAGTTCGATGCTGCATTCACGCTGGCGGTGCAGGGTGACGGCAGCCGGCTGCTGGCATTGGCCGACAGCGAGCTCGCTTTGCACGGCGGCCGCTGTTTCGACGGCTTCAGGCAGGAGGCCCCGATGGAGGCGCGGCGGCTGGAATAGCGACGAGGAAGCCGCGCCATTGGTCTCGTCCGCGGGCGTTGCCAAGGCGCCGGCGTCCACGAGAGCCTCATCCTGAGGTGCCCCGCAGGGGCCTCGAAGGGGGAGGCGGGTGCGCTGACGTTGATGGATGCAAGGAGCAGCGTCGGCTCCGGCCTTTGGCCTGCGCACCTCAGGATGAGGAACCTTGGAGGATGCCGCGCCCAAGGAGGGCGTTGGAGAATGGCCCTTTGCGTTCGGTGGACGGACAATATCTCGCATTCCGGCAAGGACAGAGCATCTAAAGCCGGATCCCCTGGCGAGGCGACCCGTGCCATTGCAATGAGGTGCCAGTTGGATAAGGTGAATTGTAATATTATTAAAATCAGAGGATGAAAGAAGAGTGCCAGGTTCGCGATTTTTCAGAACAAACCATATTCTAATTCCCATATTTTCCGTAACTTTGGGTCTGTCCGGATGCGTCACCAACAAGGATGGTGTTCAAGTTTCCCAGGACCAGAGCCGGGCTCTGAGTGGAGAGCGGACAAAAATGGGCCAGTCGTACAATTTGAATGCAGACTGCACCGCTGCGACAATGCCGAGCATAAAACTGGTACAGCCCCCCGCGCATGGATCGGTAGAATTCGTTAGTGAAAAGATTTCCTCACATTACCCGACTGGCGCCCCTCAGATCAGGTGCAATTCCAGGAAATCGCCTGGCGTGTCCGAATATTATACTTCCAATAGCGGATACTCCGGAAAGGATGTGTATAAGGTGAGGGTGTCCTACGGCGAAGGAACAATTAAGGACGTAACGGTCAATATCAATGTAAGAAAGAAATAGAGTAGGGCCGGCCTTATATTCGGCCGGTCATTCTCATCTGCAGACGAGGCGGTGGCGCCTCCCGCCGCTCGTTGTCGCTATCGGTTCACGCCCCTCGGAATATCCTAGCCGAGAGCCCCTTGCTCCGCACAAATCCTGTCGATCAGGGCATCGAGTTCGCCCCTCGGCGGGCGGTTTTTGGCCAGGCGTTGCCTGAGGTGCATGATCGAGTCGGCAAGGATTTCGTCGAGGCTTTCGGCGCAGGTGAAATCACCCGCCACGCCCTTGACCTTCGAGTTGTCGAAGATCGCGGTCCAGGCCTTGTCACCCAGGAGCGGGCCGACCCACTCCTCGTTATAACGGATCAGCGTGTCCGTCGGCACGTGGACGATCTTCGCCTCCACGTCCAGCAGTCTGGCGATCGCCTTCTGGATATCGTCCCAGATGTGGGCGCGGTCGGAAGTAATGTGAAAGATCTCGTTCAGCGCCGCCTGCTTGCCGAAGAGCCCGACGAAAGGCACGGCAAAATCGGCCGAGCGGGTGAGCGTCCAGGGCGTGTGGCCGTCGCCGGCCACGATGATGGGCTCGCCGTCCAGCATGCGCCTCGCCATGATATCGCTGTCGCCCATCATCATCGGCAGGCCGGTGCGGACCGTGTGGCTGGGGCGGACGATTGTCCAGGCGAGGTTGCCGGATTTTTTCAGCAGTTCCTCGCAGGCGATCTTGGCCTGGCTGTAGGGCCAGTAAGGATTGATCGCCGGAGTCTCCTCGGTGATCACATAGTGACGCGGCGGCTTTTCATAGACCGAGGCCGACGAGATGAAGATGTACTGGCCGCAATTGCCGGAGAAGACCTCGATGTCGCGGGCGACCTGGTCGGGCGTGAAGGCGATGAACTGGCAGACGACGTCATAATCGGCCTTGGCGAGGTCCGCATAAGCGCCCGATCCGAGTTCGCCGACGATCGAGTTCACGCCCGCGGGCAGGGGAGCGCTTCTCAAGCCGCGATTAAAGACGCTGACATGGTGGCCCGCGGCAACGACGCGCTCGACGCAGGGGTAGGAAATCTGGCCGGTGCCGCCGATGAAGAGAACGTTCAAAGCCATAGGCGTGACCTCGGGATCTGTGGGCGGGAGCAAGGATGGCTCTTCATAGCGCGAAAGAAGCTGATCGTCTCCCGCAAATCTCGTGCAGCGCGACCGTCGGAGCTCGTCGTTTCGACGGCGGCAAATGGGGTCGAACTTGCCGCCGTCATGGCACGCCGCGCTTATGCCTGTGCCTTGCGGTAAGCTGCGGCGACAAGCCAGAGCGAGGAAAGCAGGAAATAGAAGGCGCCAAAGCCTGCATAGGGAACGATGTCAAGAATCGTCGGCGAAGCGGCGCCGAGAGACCGGCTGATCATGAAGGCGCCGGCGAGCGCCGATTGCGCGCCGCTGAGGATCATCACCCATTGGGCGCCGTAGATGCGCCAGCGCCTGACACCCGTATAGAGCTGCAAGAGCCCGGAAAGGATCGCCCATGCCCCGAAGACGGCGAGAACGGCATAGTTGCTTTTGCCGAGGGCGATGACGACGGCGAGCGTGGTGACGATGCTGACGACGACATTCAATGCCTGCGAAGGGTTGGCCTTGAGGCCGCCATTGACGCGGGCGTCGACCAGGTTGGCGGCGGCATCCCACAGAGGATAGATCAGCAGCAGAAAGGCGGCAGGGCCGGATTGCCCGCCCGAGAGAATGGCGGCGGCAATCCAGATCAGAGAGAATGCGGCGCGCGTGAAATAATAGGATCGCAGCCAGTTGGGCTGAGGGGAGGAATTGTTTTGCATCGGCAGGTCCTTCTTGATTTGCCTGCCTACTAGTAGGAAGGCAAAAACCTCGAGTCAATGCATCGCCCGAACACCTCATCGTGAGCAGGAGGAAGGCCGCGTGGGCTTGACAATATGCCTACCAAAAGGTAGGCGGCGTCATGAAATCAATGGCTTCCACCTCGGATAAAATTCTCGACGTCGCCCAGTCGCTCATCGTGGCGGGCGGCTATAACGGCTTCAGCTATGCCGACATCTCGGCCGCGATCGGCATCCGCAAGGCGAGCATCCACCACCATTTTCCTGCGAAGGCCGAGCTGGTCGCAGTGCTGGTGGACCGTTACGCCAAACAGGCGGAGACGGGTTTGCAGTCTTTGCGCGAGCAGGCCGCAAGCCCTGCCGATCAGCTGCAGTTCTACGTCAACTACTGGCGTACCTGCATCGAGAACGCCTCGCAGCCCTTCTGCATCTGCGCCATGCTTGCCAGCGAAATGCAGATGCTGCCCGATGAGGTGGCATCACGCGTTCGCGCCCATTTCCGAAATCTTGCGGCATGGCTGACCTCGGTGCTGCAGGCCGGCGTCGAGCAGAACCTGTTCCAGCTCGACAAGCGGCCGCAAGAGCACGCCCAGATGCTGATGGCCTCGGTTCATGGGGCCATGCTTTCGGCGAGGGCTCTGGGCGATCCCGGATTGTTCATCGCAGTGGTTGCACCTGAGATCACAAGGCTGCGGGCCGCATAACGATCTCCTTTCGCCAATCTCCTGTCCCAAGGTCCTTTGCCTGACGGTTGATGGATGCACGGCGCAGCGTTGCGGCGTGTCCTTCGAGGCTCCGGCCTTTGGCCTTCGCACTTCAGGATGAGGGGCATTGGAGGGGGCCGCGCCCAACTCATGTATCGCGAAATGCTGTTCCGTCACTCCCCAGCATCGCTAACCAGCGAATCCCGCACGATCGTATAATAGGCGGCAAGCTCCGGAATTTTTGCTGCCAGCGTGTCGAAAACAGGTTCGGATGACGCAAGCGTTCCGGCATACTTCGCCTCGATAAAATCCTCATGCGCGGCCAGCGCTTCGGCATCGGCCTTATGCACGACGGTATAGATCGGCGAGGGCACGGTGCGGCCCTTGACGATGATGCGGTCGAGTTCGATCACCGTGTAGTTGGCGGCGACCAGCCTTGCGGTTTCTTCGCCGAGCAGCAGCGCCACGCCGTAATTCTTCGAGGCGCCTTCGAGGCGCGAGGCGAGGTTGACGCTGTCGCCGAGGCAGGAATAGTCGAAGCGGCGGGTCGAGCCCATATTGCCGACGATGCATTCGCCGGTGTTGATGCCGACACCCATCTTCAAGATGTGCGGCTTGCGGCCGAGTGCGGCCGCCTCCTGCTCCAGCTGGCCATTCAGCCGCGAGATCGCCGCCTGCATGGCGAGTGAGGCGCGCACGGCGTGCAGCGCGTGGTCGGGATCGTCAAGCGGTGCATTCCAGAAGGCCATAATGCAGTCGCCCATATATTTGTCGATCGTGCCGCCATGATCCATCACCACGTCGGAGAGCGGCGTCAGCAGCCGGTTGATCAGGCCGGTCAGCTGCTCTGGATCGTCCTTCAGCGTCTCGGCGATGGTGGTGAAACCGCGCACGTCGGAAAATAGCACCGACAGTGTGCGCCGCTCGCCGCCGAGCTTCAGCTGCGAGGGATCGTTCGACAGGCGCCGGACGAGGTCGGGCGAGATATATTGGGCGAAGGCGCGGATGATCTGGCGTTTGTTGCGGCGCTCCTCGGCATAGTCGAAGGCGGCCTGGCCGAAGGCGACCGCGATATAGGCGACCGTCGGCCCGAGCGGCGAAACGAAGACATGGCCAAGCCGGATGCCGGCAAAGCTGACAGTCGCGAAGGCGAGGAGGGCGGCCGCGCTGGTCACGATCGTCAGCCATCCCGTCGAGCGCCAGACGGTGAAAGCGGCAAGCAGCACCGAGATCAGGATGCAGGCGGCGACCGCCAGCAGGCGCGCTTCGCGGATCGACAGGCCGTAGCGGATATTGTCGTAAATCGTCGCCTGGATTTCGACGCCGGAGACGAGCTTGCCGGTATGAACCGTATAGGGTGTCGCGAAGGCGTCGACGCCGCCCTTGTCGATTTCAGGCGCATTCTGCAGGCTGAGCCCGACGAGGACGACGCGGTCCTTGAAATAACCCGGCGGCAACAGATTCTGAGGATCGAGCGCCTGGTAGTATGAGACCGTGGGGTAGCTGCGGGCCGGGCCGAAGGACTGGATCAGCCGGCCGGCCGGCAGGATCTCCGCCTCCGCGCCCGAGGCCTTGGCCAGCATGGCGGCAAAGCCGTCCTCATAGCCCGGAATGCGGCGGAAGATGCCGTCGCCGCTGAGATCGATCGAGGCGATGCCGGTCACGGCACCGGCTTGCGTCAGCGCCGGCAGCGGCGTGGCGCGGATCAGCTGCGAGGCCTGTGGCGTCTCGATCAGCGTTTCGTCGCCGGCAAGTACGACATCGGGACCGACGGCCTTGGCGATCGCCGCGTCATTGCCGGGGTTGGAGGGCTCGGCCATGATGATGTCGAGGCCGATGACGCGGGCGCCGGCTGCACGCAGCTGGCTGATGAGCTCGGCATGCAGGCTGCGCGGCCAGGGCCATTGCGCGTTGATATCGGCGAGTGAGGGCTCGTCGATGGCGACGATGACGGGTCCGCCCTGCGGCGGACGCGGATCGTCGAACGTCGAGAGATAGTCGAAGCTTCTGAGCTCCAGCAGCGACCAGGCGGGCAGGCGCGATAGAAGCGAAATGGCGACCAGCACGGTCAGCGACAGCACCAGCAGCCGGAGGCGGCGGCGTCCGGCTTGGCCGCCGTTCAGTCCGGCCTGCCGACGGTTGTCCTGCGCACGCATCAGAAGCGGACTTTGAGGGTGCCCTTGAAGGCGCGGCCCCAGCCGGGCACGCCGGGCGTGATCTCGAACTCTTCGTCGAGCAGATTATAGGCGGCGGCCTCGAGCTCGATGCGCTTGTCGAAGGGTTCCCAGACGAGGTGGGCGTCGAGGCTCCAATAGTCGTCGAGCTTGGTGCCGAGATCGTCGCCGTCGCGCTCGCCGATGTAATTTGCCGCCACCGTCGCCTTGACCTTGGCCTCGTTGACCCAGGTCAGCGCGATCTGGCCGGAATTCTTCGGGATATAGGGGAGCGAGCCGCCGTAATTGAAGGTCCCCGGATCCTTGTTTTCGGAATCCATGTAGGCGTAGGTGGCCGAAAGACCGAAACCGTTGCCGAGCGCAACATTGGCGGTTACGGCGGCGCGGTCGATGCTGCCGCGCGAGAGCGGAAAGCTGTCGACGGCCGGGAGAGCGATCAGTGGCAGACCGATCGAAAAATCATGGAGCTCCTGATGCTGGTACTCCACCGTGGTGAAGAAACGATCGGTCCATTCGGCATCCCATTCGAAGGCCGCCGTATCGACGTAACCCTCAGTGCCGACGGAGAACTGGTTCGCCTGAAGGCCAAGGACGCCGATCGGCGCAAGCGTGGGAACGCCCGTGTCGGCGCTCTGGCGCATGAAAGCGGCGCGCAGCCAATGGTTCTGCGTCGGCGCCCAGGCAAGGCCGAAGCGTGGTTCGAGCCGGCTGACGTCAACGCCGTCGCCTTCCAGGCGCGTGCCGAAGAGCGCATATTCGCCCTTCAGGTTCGGTGTGATTTCGTGCAGGAGATCGACATAGGCGCGGCCGATATTGATGCGGGTCTCAACCTCCGTCGGTCCGTCGGTTACGCCGTCGACGAGCCCTGGAATGACATCCTCGAGATGGAAATAGGTCTCGCGCGACGCGTCGAGCCATCCGCCCTCGATACCGTAACGCCAGGTCAGTGATCCATCCCCGATACTGTGGCTGAGCGCGGCGATGTAGGCCTTCGAGTCATTCTCGTCGCTGGTTTGCAGGAAAGGCCTGATGTCCCGGCCGGGGCCGCCGAGAAGCGGCACGTCTGCCCAGTCGAATTGTATGTCGTTGGTGGTTTTCGCTTCGGTCTGCTGATAGAGCACAGCAGCGCTCAGGACGTTCTCATAGGCGAAGGTATGGCTCCAGCCGAGGCCGGCGCTGGTAAGTCGGGTGGTGTCTCGCCGAGTCGTGTAGAGCGGCAGTTCGTCCGGCGCCAGGGGCAAGCCGAAGAAGCGCAATACGGGGTTCAGCGCGTCCGAGAGCGAGGGGTCCGTCGACAGCGCATTCAACGTTCCATCATTGTTGGCATGATTGAAATAGGCCACGACGCGGTCATCCGGCGTCACCGTCGCCGTCAGATAGCCGTTGCCGCCGAGCAGCTTGTTGTCGGTCGCATATCCGCCGAAGTCGCGGTAGTCCCCATCGAGCGCCAGTTCTTCCCAGGTCAGATTGCCGTAAAAGCTGATCGGGATCGTCTCGTTGGAATAGCCTTGGATATCGGCTTCACCGATGCGTCTGGTATGGCCGTCGACGCTGTTGATGCCGCCGCCGAGCGAGCCTTCGATGAACGGTACGTCGAACAGCGTTGCCGAGCGCGAACGGCCCGACAGCATGTGCGGAGAAAGCAGCAGGCCCTGGATGAAGGACGAGTAGCTCGACGCGTTGCCGCGGTTCTGGATGACATTGTCATCGCTGAAGCTCGTCGCGTTGACGTAAGGGAAGATGCTACCCTTGATCGATTGGTCGATGTATCCGGTGCCTTTAAAGGGGTCGAAGGCGGCATCGCCGTAGTAGCGGCCCCAGGCATCCAGGCCCTGCAGGCGGAAGGCGTTGTTGAGCGTCGAACCGGCGCTCGCATTGGCGCCGAGCCCGCTGTAATCGCCGCCGCGGGCGCGGGAGCGACGCAGGTATTCCTGGGCGTTGCGGATCGCGCCGTCGGCGTCGTAATCGTCAATATCGACGGCGGTGCGAAAGGACGAGATAACCGGGTCGTTGTTGTCGAGCCGGTCGGCATTGTCGAGCGCCTGCTGCGACGGAATGCGGTCGCCTTTTTCATAATGGGCGGCGGCGAGCATCAGCTGGGATTGCGAATGCGCCGGGTTGGTGGTGCTGGCGGCGAGCAGGTCTTGCAGCGCCTCGTCGCGCTCGCCAGATTGCAAGTAGTAGCGGCCGCGGGCGAGCAGGGCGATGTCGAAGGACGGATCGAGCGCGATTGCCGTGTCGATCTCGCGTTTGGCTTCCTTCATCCGCCCTTGGTCGAGATAGAGGATTGCCAGGTTGGCGTGCAGCAGCGGGTCTTGCGGATCGAGCTCGATCGCCTTCTTGAAGGCCTTCTCCGCTTCGCCATTGGCATTGCGCGAACTCTGCAGCAGGCCGAGCGAATTCAGCGTGCTTGACCCACCGGGAGCAAGCTCGATGGCGCGATTGAGGTCGGCAAGCGCGCCGTTGATGTCGCTCTCATAGACCGCCTTGTAACTCGCCCGGGCGGAGAGCGCCATCGGGTGATCAGGGTCGAGCGCCAGCGAGCGTTCTATCGCTTGCATCATCTGCTCGCGGTCATCGGTGAGCTGGGCCAGCTGGGCGCGGACCGCCGGGAGGGTCGGATCGTCGGGATAGCGCTGTTCCGCTTTCTTGATGATTTCGATCGCGGCACGCGGGTTCTCGAGAAAGCCTGTCGTATAGGCCTGCATGATCGCGCCATAGGGGCCGGAGGTGGTGGCCGGCGCCGGCTCGGCATGCTTGGGATCGGCCAGCGAACGGGCAAAATAGCCGCCATATTGCGCCATGTTGCGGCGGGTCGGATCGAGATGCGGCAGGGCCTTCCGGAAGAGCCTGGCGGCGTCGCCGTAGCGCTTCTCCGCGCCGGCGATGGTGGCGTCGATCAGGTCGACGCGGGCCTGCTGGGCTGCCGTCAGCTTGCGGCCGCGGATATTCTGCAAGGTTGCAGCCGCAGCCTGGCGGCCGTCGAAGGCGCTCTGCACTTCGGCAAGTTCCAGCCAGTCCTCGGTCGTGCGCCGCTCCGGCGGCAGCGCCAGCAGGCGGCGGCGCTCGGTGGCCATACGGTCGGCCCGCAGCGGCGACGTCGGCATCAGGTCGAAGCCGTCGCGCAGGTCGAGATAGAAGAGCATCTGTTCCCGGTCGTCGGGATTGACGCTGATGATCTTGGTCGGCGCCTGGCCGATGGTGGCGACCGCCCCTTCGCCCTCGCTCACCTCGACGCTGCCCTGCGGGTTGGAGAGCGCCACGCGGCCTTCGAGTACGATCATCGAGGTTTTGGCGCCGTCGACGGTCATCGTCCAGTCGGTGCCGCGGATGGCGGCTGCGGCGGCCGGGGTTTCGACCGTCAGGTCCTGGCCGCCGCGCTGGGCGCGGGCCCAGATGGTGCCGGCCTGAAGCTCGAGCACCGTATCGCCGCTTGCGGCCATCTTCTTGACCTGCAGCGAGGAATTGCGGCCGAGGCGGACCTGGGTGTGATCGGAAAAGACGATGGCGAGCTGGCCGTTGGCATTGGTGCGCAGCACGTCGCCGGTCAGAAGATCCTGGTTGATGTCGACGATGCGCCAGTCCGACACGTCGATGAAGCGGACCTCCTCGCCGGTCTTGCGGGCGATGACGGAGCCGGCGACCGGGGTTGCACGCTGAATGGGATCGGCCATCGCCGGCAGCCCGAAACCGGGCACGGCAAACGCCAGCGCCACCCCAATGCGACAGATGTTACTGGAATAACCCCGCATGACCTCGACCCCAACCCCGCTTCCCCTTTGTCTTTGCAGAGTGGAAAAGTCAAGCGCGTTGCACACGTGTTCTTGCTTTCGTCGCGAAGTGTAATATCAGGGAAACACTTTAGGGATGGAGTATTCAGGTGAGCGAATTCGAAAATGTCACGGAGGTTATGCTGAGCAGGCCGTCGAGCGGAGATGTCAGCACCGAGTATTTTGACCACATCAAGAAAATCAACGACATATTTTATGATCAGATAAAGATATCCGACCAGAAGGCCGCCTATATCTTTACTTTCATGCTCGCCTTTTTGGTCAGCTCCAGCGATGTGAGGGCAGTCTTCAGCCTGGCCCGTTATGTCGGTGGCGCGCCGGGAAGCATTCTGTTCTCGGGCCTGCTTGCCGCAGCCTCGGTCTTCTCCATCCTCTCGGCCATTCTCGTCGTGCTGCCCCGTCGTCTGGGCACGTCGACCTCGCTCTTCTGGGGCGCCTGGCCCAAGCACCGCGACCTGTTCTTCGAGGCGGCGCTGCGGCGCGACGAGCGCTATCTTTTCGATCAGTATCTCGAAAACGCCGAAATTCTTTCCTGCATCGCCCGCAGCAAATACCGCTGCGTCACCTTCGCCTTTCGCGGGTTGATGGTGAGCGTCATTGCCTATGTGCTGCTGTTGGCGGCAGGCTGAGCGCAAGCGAAGGCAAGAATGCGGGGCGCGCGCTGAGACGCGCGCCCCGCTCATTCAATCCTCGACTTCGATAACGAGCTCGATCTCGACCGGCATGCCGAGGGGCAGGCTGGCGACGCCGAGGACGACGCGGCCGGAGAGCTTTTCCTCGCCGAAGACCGCAAGCAGCAACTCGGACGCGCCGTCGGCGACCCTGGGGTGGTCGCGGAAATCGCCCTCGGTGGCGATATAGACGCCGAGCTTCACGACCCTCACGACGCTGTCCAGCGAGCCGAGATAATCCCTGGCGGCGGAAAGCGCGCTCAGCGTCGCCGTCTCGGCTGCCTTGCGACCGTCTTCCGATGTCAGCGCGCCGCCGACACGGCCGATATAGCGGGGCTCGTGGCCGACAACCGGCAGCATGCCGCTGAAGAAGACCAGATCGCCTGTTCTCGTCGCCTCGACATAGGCCCCAAAGGGTGTCGGCGGCGGGGGAAGGATGATGCCGAGTTCCTGCAGCCGCCGTTCCGCGCCGGCTGCCTGCGCTTTCTCATGGTTTACCATTTGCCCAGATGTGCGCCGCCATCGACGTGCAGCACCTCCCCGGTGACGCGCGGAGCTTCAGTGAGGAAGACCACCGCGTCGACGATTTCATCGACATTCGAAATGCCTGTCATCGGCGACAGCGTCCTCAGGAACTCCTTCGGATTGTCCTTGTGAAGGGGCGTGTCGACGACGCCGGGGGCGACCGTGTTGACGCGGATTCCCTCGCTTGCATATTCCATCGCAAGGTTCTTCGAAATCGCGTCGATGCCGCCCTTGGTCATCATCGCCACGGAAGCGGGCATGCCGGCGATCGGATGGTCGATCAGCGGGGTGGTGATGCTGACGACGCTGCCGCCCGTCTTCTGGGCGAGCATCTGCCTGATGACCCGCTGCGTCAGGTGCAGGAAGCCTTCGAGATTGGTCGACGAGAGCTTACGGAAGTCGGTCATCGTGTAATCGACGAACGGCTTGGTGAAGAAGATGCCGGCATTATTGACGAGCGCGTCGATCGAACCGAACCGGTCGATTGCGGTTTTGGCGACGCGGGCCGCTGTTTCGGGATCGCCGATGTCGCCGTCGACCAGAGCCAGCCTGTCGGAAGCCTGGAAGGCATCCGAAGCGCTGACCTGACGCGAGGTGGCAACAACGTTGTAGCCGCGCTCGACGAAGGCGTTGACGAGCCCTGCTCCGATACCCTGGGAGGCGCCCGTGACGATGACAGTCCTTTGCTTGGTCATGTTGAACTCCATAATCTGGTTCGGGCAACGCAGGCCTGGCAAGGTGGGTCGCTCGAGATGGGGCCGCCGCGATCGCGCCGCCATCGGGTTGTTGGTTGTTTTCGCAAGGTGAATATGGCGAAAACGTCATTGCTCGATTAGATGGAAATATCTGGATTCTCTTTTGCATCAGTGCAAAAATGCCGGCATGGCCGATCTCAACGACATCGCCGTCTTCGTGAAGGTGGCGCAATATGGCAGCTTCAGCCGCGCCGCCCATTCGCTCGGCATGCCTGTTTCGACCGTCAGTCGGAAGGTGACGTCGCTCGAAGAGCAGCTCGGCGTGACGCTGATCCAGCGCACAACCCGCAAGCTCAGCCTCACCGCGCAGGGCCGGGCCTATTACGACAGGTGCAGCGAGCCGCTTGCTCATCTCATCGACGCCGAGCAGGCGCTGACTGAAGCGCAGAGAAAGCCGGAAGGCCTGCTGAAGATCTCGGTGCCGGTTATCTTGGGCCAAGAGGTCTTCTACGAATTCATCTCCGATTTCCTGAAGACCTATCCCGAGATCCAAGTCGATCTTTTCGTCACTAACCTGTTCCTTGATCTGGTCGCGGAGAATATCGATCTCGGCATCCGCTTCGGCGACCTCAAGGATTCCACCATCGTCGCGCAGCGGCTCGGCAAGAGCGTGCGCTATCTGGTCGCCGCCCCGGATTATCTGAAGGAGAGGGCGCTTCCCACAAAGCCCGAAGACCTCAAGGACCATCGGTGCGTGCTCCTGAACGGGCGCAACGGCGAAGCGGATTGGCATCTCGTCAGCGGCCGCAAATCGGCCGACGTGCGCGTGTCGGGGCCGGCATCGAGCCGCGATTTCGATGCGGTCAGCGCCTTCACCTATCGTGGCCACGGCATTGGTCTCCTGCCTTCGACCTATTGCGACGAGCAGATCCGAGGAGGCGCGCTCATCCGCCTGCTACCGGACTGGTCGTCGCCGGAAATCTTCGTGCACGCCGTCTATCCCACGCGCCGCTTCCTGCCCCTGCGCCTGCAGGTCTTCCTCGACGCGCTGAAGGCATGGAAAAGTCCTTTGTGGCTGCCGTTGCATTGAGGGGTGCCATCACCGAAAATTGAAGCGGCCCGCGCGGCGGCGCGTTCGGCGGCGGCCAAGCTGTGCTAGAGTCGCCCGGCGTGGGAATGTCGCGGGGATCTGCCGATGCTGACGTCACTTGCGGTGCTCATGGGTCTTTCCGGTGTCGTGCCGACGGCGCAGGCTGCGGCAAACGAGGTCGACGTGACGCTGGTGCTTGCCGTCGACACCTCGCGGTCGATGGATTTCGAAGAGATCGGCATCCAGCGCGACGGTTATGTCGAGGCGCTGAAACACAAGGAATTCATCGATGCGGTGAAGGGCGGGCTCACCGGCCGCATCGCCATCAGCTATTTTGAATGGGCGGGCTATGTCGTCCAGGGTTCGGTGATCGACTGGCAGGTGATCGCGACGGAGCAGGATGCGATCGCCTTTGCCGACAAGGTCGACGCCCGGCCGATCGGCACGCAGCGGCGCACCTCGATCTCCACCGCGATCGCCCAGGGCGTCAGCATGATCATCTCCAGCCCCTTCCGGGGCAGGCGGGAGGTGATTGATGTCTCCGGCGACGGTCCGAACAATTCCGGCAATCCCGTCACGCCCGTCCGCGACAAGGCGGTGGCATCAGGCATGGTCATCAACGGCCTCGCCCTCATGCTGCGGCCTTCCGATGCGCCCGACGGGCTCGACAAATATTATGCCGACTGCGTCATCGGCGGCCCCGGCGCCTTCGTGCTGCCGGTCCGCAAGATCGAGGACTTCGCCGTCGCCGTGCGCCGCAAGCTGGTGATGGAGATCAGCGGCTTGTCTCCGCCGGCGACGGTACAGCCGATCGCCGGCGCGGAGCCGGCAACGGACTGCTTGATCGGAGAGAAGCAGTGGCGGGATATGTTTGACCGGTAAGAGAGGCGGCAGGCGTTGCCGCCGCCTCGATGCGGAGGTTTACGCCGCGAGAGCGGCGCGCGTTTTGCCGATCATGAGCGCGGCTCGGGCCGCCTCGCGGCCCTTCTCGACGAAGTGCGCGCGGTAGATCTGCGTGTGATGCTCGGTTTCCTGGTAATTGTGCGGGGTCAGCGAAACCGACAGAACCGGAACGCCGGTATCCATGCCGGCGCGCATCAGGCCATCGACGACGGCCTGGGCGACGAATTCGTGACGGTAGATCCCGCCATCGACGACGAAGGCGGCGGCGATGACGGCGCCGTAGCGCCCGGTCGCCGCAAGATCGCGCGACAGCAGCGGCATTTCGAATGCGCCGGGAACGTCGAACACATCGATCTGCTCAGCTGGAATGAGCTGCTGGAAACCTTCGAGCGCACGGTCGACGATATCGGCGTGCCAGCCGGCTTTGACGAAGGCATAACGGGTGGGTGTCATGGTAATCTCCTTTGGCGTACAGACACGTCACCCAAGGCGATCACGAACGTTCACCGGCTGCCGGTAAGGGCAGCAGGAACGCGCGTTCTCTTTCATCCGGACTATGACCGTCGGCTCAGGCATCTCACCTGATCTGCTGACCCTTCGTTAAGAAGGCGCTCGCGGGCTCGCAATCGAAACTGCATACCGCCGGTAGGGACTTCCACCCCGCCCTGAGAACGGCGCGGACAATAGGGGCAAGGCGGCGGGCTGGCAATAGGGGAATTGGTTTGGTGGTGGGGTGGCTTCGAGGCTTCGCCCTTTCGGGCTGCGCGTCTCAGCATGAAGACGTTGGGGTATGCAAGGCTGATGAGGCTGGAAGTGGAGTGAGCACGCCTCTCCGGCCTCCCTCATCCCTGTGGCCTCAGGCTTCGCCCGAGGGATGTCACAGGGATCCAGTGCGCCCAAGTCCTTGGGCGCGAGAGACTCGCCTCCTGTCAATGGAGTCAATCACGGCGCGGACGCGCCGTGGCTGGATTCCTGTGACATCCCTCGGGTCAAAGCCCGAGGACAGGAATGACGGAGGAGAGGTGGTGCCCGCTACACACCTCAGCATGAGGAGCGTTTGGCGGGTGCCGCACCCGTCAATGAGGGCCGGCGAATAGGAGGAGGACACGCATTGTCCGATCGCCCTTGCTGCGCGTGCACTCGCGCCTACATGCTTCCATGAGCACACTCACGCCGAAACAGCATGACGCGCCGTCCCGCATGAGGCGGGGCTGGCCGTGACCATCATGGGAGGGAGGCATGCCAGAGTCTTTTGTCGTGCGCCGTGAGGCGCATATTGCGGCGCCGCCGGCTGCGGTGTTTGCGCTGATGACGGATCCGGAGAAGATTTTGCGATGGATGGGAACGGAGGCCGAGATCGAGCCGGAGCCGGGCGGGCTCTATCTCGTCAATGTCACCGGCGCCCGCTTTGCGCGAGGCTCGTTTCGCGAGGTCGTGCCGGTGCATCGGCTTGCCTACAGCTTCGGATGGGATGGCAGCGAGGCCGTGCCGCCGGGCTCCAGCCTGGTCGAGATCGACCTGATCGAGCAGCCGGATGGGACGTTGCTCCGACTCACCCATAGCGGCCTGCCGAGCGAGGAGCAGTGCGCCGGCCATGCCGAGGGCTGGGAGCATTATCTCGGGCGGCTCACCGCGGTCGCCGCCGGGCGCGATCCGGGACCGGATCCTTTTTACGGCAGGACATGAACGATTTTTCGCGGGCGCGGGGCGCTTCTCAAGCGCTTGCCGCTGCGGGAAAAACGGCCGGCGGGCACTCCGACCGGCGGTCAAAAAGCAAGGTTTTTTCACCTGCAAACATGAATGCCCGGTTCATCTCCAGTTCAATTTGGCGGCCCTAAAGTGGGTACGGCTGGATGAAATGGAGTTTTCGATGAAGGCACTATCTATCGCGGCTGCCTTGCTCGCTGGCAGCCTTTCGATCGGCTCTGCGCAGGCGATGCCGATGGGGACAATCAATGTCGAGAGCAAGGTCACAAGCGATGCCACAAAGGGCGATGCCACAAAGGGCGATGTCACGAAGGTCGACTACGCCTGCGGCCGCGGCTGGCACCTGAACCGCTGGGGCGAATGCCGCCGCAACTGGCGACGCCCGCCGCCGGTGGCTTTCTATGGTGGTCCGCCCCGCTGGGGCTGGGAGCGCCGCCACCGCGACTGGGATGGCCCGCGCTGGCGCCATGAACGCCGCTGGGATCGCGAACGCCGCTGGCGGGACGACTACTAAAAACCTCGGCATGAGGCTGACGGACGAAGGCCGGCGCGATATTTCGCCCGGCCTTTTCTTATGGAAACTGTAATTGCGCTCAGGTCAGATCCGGCTAACCAGCCAGTGCTTGCCGTCGATCAGCTCTTCGAGTTCGGCCGGATCCTTGACGCCGAACTCAAACCATTCGACGAGTTCCTTCGCCTTCAGACGGCTTTCGTCCGCCGTAAACTCGATTCCATAGCGCGCGCACCAGCGCCGCAGGATCGACGTCAGCAGCGTCATGTCATTTCCGTCCAGCGGATCTTTCGGCCAGAATGTCGTGCCCATCGCAACCCCTCAATCGCGGATGATGACCCGACATTATAGTGGAATCAAAGCAGCGCAAGTTTAAAGTGTTATTTTTCTGCTTTCCACCGGCGTGTCGGATTTTCGACACTGTTTTTGGCAAGAGCCGCCGGCGCGGAACCGTCTGCTTGCGGACGCCTCCGGGCGATGTCATCCTGAGCCATGGATCTGCCTTCCTCCCTTGCCTGGCTGGTTGACGAGGCCGCTGCCTCGCCCGGTCCCGAACGGTTCCTGGCCGAGCTCGGACGCCGGCTGCTTTGCGATGGTCTGCCGCTAGCCGGCGGCGCGCTGACGCTTTCGGTGCCGCATCCGATCATCGCGCGGCGCACCTGGCTGTGGCGGGCGGAGACCGGGGCCGTTATCGAGGCGCTCGCTTTCGCTGCGGCTCCGCCCGTCGAGGCCGGCCGCGAGTGGCTGGCCGGGCTCGGGCCGGTATGGGAGCAGCAGATCGGCCCTTCACAGGACAGCCCGGTGCTTGGCTGGGCGGGCATCGGCAATGGAGCAGGGGTGGACGCTTTCGGCGCGGCCGAGGCGGACCGTCTGCGCGAGGTGGCGCGGTTTGCCGCTGCGCCGCTTGCCGCACTCGCGGCGCGAGAGGCGCGGGCAGCCCTGCTCGAGGCCTATCTCGGCCGGCGCAGCGCGGCGCGGGTGCAGGCCGGGGCACTTGCCCGCGGCAGCGGAGAAACCATCCGCGCAGCGCTTCTCTGCGCCGACCTGCGTGACTTCACCGCACTCTCCGAGGTGACGGAGCCGCACGCCATGATCGCAACGCTCGATGCCTGGTTCGACCGCGTCGCCGGCGCCGTGCACGCCTTCGGCGGCGAGGTGCTGAAATTCATCGGCGACGGTGTGCTGGCGATCTTCCCCGTCACGCCTGCGGCGGATAAGGCTCAAGGGGACCGCGATGCCTGCGAGGCGGCGCTGCGGGCCATCGCCGCCAGCCGCGCCGGCATGGTCCATCTCGACCAGGTTCGCCAGGGGCAGGGGCTGGCGCCGCTGCCTTTCGGCGCCGCGCTGCATTTCGGCGAAATCCTGTGGGGCAATATCGGTGCGGCCGACCGGCTGGATTTCACCGCCATCGGCCCAGCCGTCAATCTCGTCAGCCGGCTCGAGGGGCTCTGCAAGCCACTCGGCCGCAGCGTGCTGATCTCCGGGGCGGTGGCGGCGAACACGACAGCGGCGCTCGTGCCGCTCGGAGAGCACGCCTTGCGTGGCATCGCCGATCCTTGCGCGGTCTTTACCCTGCCTGAGAATTGACCTCAGCGCTGATGCTGCCGAAATCCGCAGATGCGGGGTTACTCCCAGCCGCGGCTTTCTCCGCTTCGTAAAACTCCGGCAAGAATCATGATTGTGAAACTCCTCTTTTTTGGCTAAAGCCTGTGCGCACATCGAATGGGGGCAAACATGACTCGATATATGCGCAAATTTCTCTCCGTGCTGGGGGCGTCTGCAATGCTTTTCGCCGGAGTCGCTCAGGCCGAGGACAAGAAGGTCTCGATCGTCGATGATCGCAGCGTCATCGTAGATGATCGCGGCGTGACCGTCGAAGTCCCGGCGCAGCCGAAGCGCATTGCCTCGATTTCCTATTTCGCCGATGACGTCGCGCTCGCGCTCGGCATCAAGCCGGTCGCCAGCACCTATATGACGGCAGGCCGCGAGCCGAGCTTCCTGCTCGGCCTGACCGCCGGGATGAAGCAGATCGGCCAGCGCGCCAAGCCCAATCTCGAGCTTCTCTCCGAAGCCAAGCCGGATCTGATCATCGCGATCCGCCGCTATACGGTCGGCAATGCGGCGCAGCTGCAGAACATCGCGCCTTACGTCGCCTATAATATGGAGCTGCTCGAAGAGAGCTACGGCGAGACCGCCGCCCTTTCCAAGCTGCTCGGCAAGCCCGAGCGCGGCGAGCAGCTGAACGCCGATTTCCGCAAGCATCTGGCGGAATTCGCCGCCAAGGCGCCGAAGGACAAGCATCCGCGCTTCCTGATCATGTGGGGCGGCGCGACACCTTTCGCCTTCCACACGGAAAACACCTCGGCCTCGATCGTCGCTGCGATCGGCGGCGACAATGTTCCCGGCCCGAAGACCCCGGGCGGCGAGTTCGGCATCGACCTCAGCCTCGAAACCATGTTGGAGAAGGACCCGGAGGTGATCTTCGTCTACGATTCCGGCCCGGATCGCCCGCATGAAGGCAATCCGATCTGGTCGCAGCTGTCGGCGGTCAAGAACAACCGGGTCTTCTATGTCGGCGACCAGTGGGTCGAGACCAATGGCCCGATCGCCCGCGAAATCGTGCTGCGCGAGGCCGCGCACTACCTCTATCCCGACACGTTCCCGGCCGTCGACGTCAAGGCGGAAGCCGCCAAGCTGATCCCGGCCGAACTGCAGAACTAAGCCGGGGACAAGACCGGCGATGAGCCCCCGGCAATCATTCCTGGCCATCGGGCTCATCGGCATCGCGACAATGTTGGCGGTGTTGCTCGGCTTGCTGATCGGTGCCAAGACGCTGTCGGCCGAGACCGCCATCCGCGTGCTCCTGGCGCCCGATGGCAAGATCGAATCCATTCTCGTCTGGACGCTGCGGCTGCCGCGCAGCCTGACGGCGGCTGCCGGCGGCGCGGGGCTTGCCGTTTCCGGCTATGTGCTGCAGACGCTGACGCGCAATCCGCTGGCCGATCCCGGCATCACCGGCGTCACATCGGGGGCGGTCGCGCCGATCGTCTGCTGTTTCGTCTTCCTGCCCTCGATATCGCCGGCCTATTATCCCTTCATCGGCCTTGCCGGCGGGCTTGCGGCAGCCTCGGTGACATTCTGGGTGTCGCATGGCGGGCAGGGGCGGCCGCTGCAGCTTGCGCTCGGCGGCGTCAGCGTCTCGCTCTTTCTGAGTGCGATCACCACCTATGTGCTGCTTTTGACCGGGCCGCAATCGGCATCGCTGCTCTTCTGGCTTGCCGGCGGCTTCCAGGGGCGCACCTGGTTGCATCTCTTCTACATGCTGCCCTGGACGATCGCCGGCGTCGCCGGCGCCCTGCTGCTGCGGCGCGTCATCGCCATGTTCATGCTGAGCGATCATGCGGCGGCTGGCATGGGCCTGCAGCTCGGCTTCTGGAAGCCGCTCATCCTCGTTCTCGCCGTCCTTCCGGTCGCCGGTGTCGCGCCGGTCGCCGGGCCGGTCGCCTTCGTGGGGCTGGCCGCTCCCCACATCGCCCGGCTGCTCAAGCCGCGCGGCACCGGGTGGGAGATTGGGCTCAGTGCTGCTCTCGGCGCGCTGATCGTCACCGTCGCCGACGTTTTGGCGCGCAGCATCGCCATCCCGCGTGAGCTGCCGGTCGGCATCGTCACCGCGCTGCTTGGCGGCCCCGTCTTTATCTATCTCGTCCAGCGCGGGCGGCTGAGCCTTGCGGGTGAGGCACGATGAGCGCCCCGGCCTCGACATCGGCCGTTTCGCCGGGCTTCGGCATGGCCGCCGCACTGGCCATCCTGACGGTCCTGTCGCTGGCGGCGGCGATCTTTCTCGGCGTTGCCGATATTCCGATGGCCGATGTCGCGGCCGTCTTGACCGGCGGTGGCTCGGCGGAGGCGCAGCTGATCATTCTCGATATCCGGCTGCCGCGCATCGCCACCGGCATTCTGGCCGGCATCCATTTTTCGCTAGCGGGATATCTGCTGCAGACCATCACCCGCAATCCGCTCGCCGATCCGTCGCTGATGGGCGTGTCGCAAGGGGCAACGCTGTCGGTGACGATTTTCCTGCTCTTCACGGTCTATATCTTCGAGCCGGGCTCGAACACGCTTGCCGAGCTGCCGGTCGCATGGCTGCCGGCGGCGGGGCTTGCCGGCGGCCTGATCGCCGGCGGCGTCATCTATCTCCTGGCTTTTCGCCTCGGCCTCAGCGCACTGCGCATCACGCTCTGCGGCGTGGCGGTCGGGGCGGTGCTGCATGCGGTGGCGATCGGCCTCATCGCCGGTTGGGGATCGGCCCGCATCGAGATCATCCTCGAATGGCTGTCGGGCAGCCTTTACGCCCGCAGCTGGGATCACGCGCTCTTCCTGCTGCCCTTCACCATCGTCGGGCTCGCCATGTTGCCGGTCATCTACCGGCCCTTGACGCTGCTGCAGTTCGATGCATCCGTCGCCCGCTCTTTCGGCCTCGGCTATAAGAGACAGTTCTCGGTCGTGCTGATCGTATCTTCTGCACTTGCGGCGAGTGCGGTCGGCGCGGTCGGCCCTGTCGTCTTCATCGGTCTCGTCGTGCCGCACCTCGCCCGTTTCCTGGCGGGACGGAATTTCATGCTGTCGCTGGTGCTGACGATCGTGCTCGGCGCCGTCATCGTCACGCTCGGCGATCTCATCGGCCGGCTGTTGGGCCAAGCCGAGGAAATCCCGATCGGCGTGGTCACGGCCGTCTTCGGCGTGCCGCTCCTGCTCGCGCTGCTGCGCAAAACCATGTGAGGCCGAAATGCCATTGTCCTGTTCCGACCTCTCGGTGATGTACGGCCAGCGAAAGGCCCTTAACGGCTTCAGCCTCTCGCTCGAAAAGGGCGAGATCCGCGCGCTGATCGGCCCGAACGGCTCGGGCAAGAGCACGGCGCTGCATGCGCTGGCAGGGCTGATCCGGCCGGCCGGGGGCCGAGCGTCGCTCGGCGGCGTTGCCGTCGCCTCCATGTCGCGCCGCATGCTGGCGAAGAGGCTTGCCTTCCTGCCGCAGCAGCCGACCGCGCCAGATGAAATGACCGTCGCCCAGCTCGTGCGCCAGGGCCGCTATCCGCATGTCGGCCTGTTCCGCTCCTATGACAGTCGCGACGAAGACGCGATCGAATGGGCGCTCGAAAGCACCGGCCTGTCGGGGCTTGCCGACCGCAGCCTTCGGGAACTGTCCGGCGGCGAGCGGCAAAGGGCCTGGATATCGGCCGCTCTCGCCCAGGAAGCGGAGATCCTGCTGCTCGACGAGCCGACCTCCTTCCTCGATATCGGCTATCAGGTCGAGGTGCTCGACCTCGTGCATCGGCTGAGCCGGGAAAAGGGCGTGACCGTCGTCATGGCGATCCACGACATCAACCAGGCCATCGCCGTCAGCGACCGCATCTCGCTGCTCGAAAAAGGCGAGCTCAGATTCGACGGCGCCCCTGGGGAGCTCGCCGAACGCGGGCTAATCCAGGAAATCTTCCGCGTCAGAGGCCGTTTCGTCCAGGTCGCGCCCGACAGCCCGCCGCATTTCGATGTCGAGCTGATGCGGCTTCAGCGAGCCGATACGGTCTAATGCCTGTCGCCCGGAAGTGTGCAGCGGTTCCGGGACAACGACATGCGTCAAAACAAAGAGCTAAAGCGCGTCGCATGAATCATATTTGACGCGACGCGCTTTAGCGCTTCACCAGCCTGAAGACGATCTTCGTCTGGGTGTAGTAATTCAGCGCATCGGCAAAATCAGGCGTCCAGCCGTCCGCGACGAAGGGAATGAAGCCGTCATATTCGAGCTTGCGGGCGGAGACGTCGAAGCCCGCCTTTTCGAAGGCGCGGCCGTAATCGGTGATCGACCGGTCCTGGACGACGGTGTTGGTGCGGTTGGCGACGAGCTCGCGCCATTTCGGCCAGAGCGGGTTATCCGTATGGCATCCGGTGACGGCATAATAGACGCCGCCGGATTTCAGCGCCCGCCAGATGTCGGCGGCGTGGGCGTCGATATCGGGAACGAGGTAGATGACCTCATGGCTGACGGCGAGATCGAATTCTTCGCTCCAGCCGTCGAGCCTGCCGCCGACCTGATGCTGGATCGGCAGATTGCCCTTCAGCGTCTCGGCCTTGGCGATCGAGGTTTCGGCGATATCGATGCCGAGCGCCTTGCGGAAGGGGCGGATCGCATAGAGATGGCGCAGCAGGCCGCCCTGATTGCAGCCGAAATCGAGCACGCTCTTGTCGGTCAGGTCGCGCTCGAGGATGAGGTCGATCAGGTGGCGCCAGATGGGCGCATGTCCATCGGCCATCCTGTCTTCGGCGTCGGGATCGATATACCACGTGCCGATGTTTTTCTGCGCGTCCTCAGCCATCCTCTTGCCCCTCGCATCATGCCGATCACGGTGACGGTCTTAGGATGTGGGGTCATGCTTGGCTAGATCAGGAGCCGGTTTTCGAGCGCCTTCCACAGCCTCCGAATATTTTGCAAAGAAAGTTTTGCAAAGATATGTTTGCGATTGTATGCTTGAGGTATGAAACATCCGCACCCTAAACCTGCCGCAGATGCCCGCACCGTCAGCCGGGTCGTGCCCGAACCGACCGCGCTGAAGGCGCTGGCCCATCCTGTCCGGCTGCGCATGCTCGGCATGCTCCGGATCGATGGGCCTGCCACGGCGACGCAGCTGGCCGCGCGGCTCGGCCTGAACAGCGGCGCGACGAGCTACCATCTGCGCCAGCTTGCCCAATACGGCTTCATCGAGGAGGCGCCGCATGCCTCGCGGCGCGACCGCTGGTGGCGCGCCAGCCACGAGCTGACCTCGGTGCCGGCGAGCGAAGCCGAAGGGGAGGCGCTCGATCTCGACATCGCCTTCAACCAGGCCGCACTCTCGCTGCAGGTCGGCCAGATGCAGCAGGCGTTGGAGGAATATGCCGAGCTGCCGGCCGAATGGCGCAAGGCGACGGCCGCCGACGACCTCATCATCCCGATGACGGCGGCGCAGGCCGAGGCGCTGACGAAACGGCTAAGGGATATCATCCTGGACGCAATGCAGGCGGCCCCTCGGCTGGGGGAGGCGGCGTCTCAAGAAGCGGGCATGGTTCCTTTCTATGTCATGCTGCACGCCTTTCCCTATCCGGGCCGCCTTCCGCATCGCGAAGGGGAGGACGCGCCGTGAGGAGGGGCGGGCCCCTCTTGGCGCTCGCCGCCGCCGAGACATTCTCGCTCTCCGGCACGCGGCTTTCGACCATCGCCATTCCCTGGCTGGTGCTGAGCACGACGGGCAGCCCCGTGCTGACGGGGCTGACGGCGATGATGGAGATGCTGCCCTATGTCGTCGCCAAGGCGCTCGGCGGACCGCTGATCGACCGCGTCGGCGCCAAGCGCATCGCCATCATCTCAGACACCGCTTCTGTATTCGTTGTCGCTCTGGTGCCGCTTCTCGATCTCTTCGGTCTGCTCGGCATGCCGGTGCTGCTGCCGCTCGTTTTTGCGATGGGCGTGCTGCGTGCCCCTTCCGATGCGGCCAAGCAGGCAATGGTTCCAGATATCGCCACGCTCGCCAATGTGCCGCTCGAAAGGGTGACCGGCGTTGCGAGCGCCATCGAGCGGCTGGCCTCGACGGCGGGGGCGGCCGGCGCCGGCGCGTTGATCGGGCTGATCGGCCCGGGCCAGGCGCTGCTCGTCAATGCCGCCACTTTCGCCGCCGCCGCGCTGATCGTCGCCGTGGGCATACCCGGGACGCGCCGCGCGCCCGCGCCCAAAACTCCACCGGCTGAACGGGCTTCTTATCTCGACGATCTCCGTGAGGGCTGGCGCTTTCTGCGCGGCGATGCCGTGCTCGTCAGCATCGTCGCCATGGTGGCGGTTACCAATCTCTTCGACCAGGCCTATCATGCCGTGCTGCTGCCGGTCTGGACACAAGATGCCGGCCATGGCCCGGAGCTGCTCGGGGCGATGTTTGCCGCCTTCGCCGGCGCCTCGATCGCGGGTGCTGCGATTGCTGCGGCGATCGGCGAGCGCATGCCGCGCCTGACGGTCTATACCGTGGCCTTCCTCCTGACCGGCTTTCCGCGCTTTCTCGTTCCCGCGCTGGATGCGCCCATCGGCCTTGTCTTTGCGACGCTCGCCATCGCAGGATTCGCGTCGGGCTTCCTCAACCCGATCCTGTCGGCAGTCATCTTCGAGCGCATCCCCAAGCCGCTGACCGGCCGGGTCACCGCATTGAACACCGCCCTCTGCTTCGCCCTCATCCCCTTCGGCGGCCTCGTCGGCGGCGCGCTGATCAGCACGCTCGGCCTTGCCGCCGCACTGTTCCTGATGGGGATTGCCTATCTCGCGACCACGCTTGCGCCGCTGGCACTGAAGAGTTTTCGCGGGTTTGACGGGGAGATCGCCGCGCTCACTGATGCCCGAGCTCCTTGGTCATCAGGTCGATGAAGCGGCGCACCCGCGGTTCCAGCAGGCGCTTGTCGGGATAGAGTGTGACGATCTTGGCGTCGTCGGTTTCGAGCTCCGGCAGCACCTGGCGGAGGCGGCCGGCGGCGAGATCGCTGGCGACCAGAAAGTCGGGGAGCAGAGCTATGCCGAGGCCCGCGACGGCGGCGTCGCGGATCGCCTCGTCGCTGTCGAGCCTCAGGCGGCTGCGGCCTTGCGCCTTGACCCAGGCTCCGCCTTCGCCGCGAAAGCGCCAGCCTTGCCGTTGATCGCGGCTGGAAAAGACCAGGCAATCGTGGGCGGCGAGATCGTCAATGTCGCGCGGTTCACCACGGTCGGCGAGATAGGATGGCGAGGCGCAGAGCCGCGGCCTGTCGGCGGCGATCACCCGCGAGACCAGCCGGGTGTCGGATGCCGACGGCGTCGTGCCGATCCGGATCGCCAGATCGAAACCTTCTTCGACGATGTCGGTCTTGCGATCGGTGAAGTTCACTTCGACCTGGATGTCGGGCCAGGCCAGAAGATATTTTTCGACGATGGGCAGCACGACGAGCCGCCCGAAGGCATCGGGAACGGTGAACCTGAGAACACCCCGCGGCGCGGCGCTCTGACCCGCCACGCTCGCCTCCGCCTCGTCGACCGAAGCGAGGACTTCTAGACCATGTTGATAGAATACCCGGCCTTCGTCGGTCAGGCTCAGCCTTCTCGTCGTGCGGTTGAGCAGGCGCGTGCCGAGGCGGTCTTCCAGGCGGATGACGGCCTTTCCCGCTGCCGATCGGGACAGGCCCATGGCCTGGCCGCCGGCGATGAAACTTCCGGCATCGACGACGGCCATGAAGATCAGGATATCGTTGAGGTTCGTACGCGGCATGGGGCAACTCGAGCGGTTCGGGCTACGGCCTTAATTCGGTCGTGCTGCGGCCGATTCAAGGTTCGCACCATCAACGTCCGGCGCGGCAGTAAGGTCCCGAGGCTTCGTTCACGCGGCGGTGGGATGGCAGATGCGCTCTCCTGAGCCGGGTCGTCGTGCCCAGGCGACGAGGAGAGGGCTTACCGTGGAATACCCCCTCTGCCCTGCCGGGCATCTCCCCCACAAGGAGGGAGATCGGCTGGGCGCGATGGTTTTCCCCAAATAACTGCCGCATAGTTCCTTCGCTACGGAAGAAAGGGACTGATGGTCCAACCTCTTGCCAATCTCCCTCCTTGTGGGGGAGATGCCCGGCAGGGCAGAGGGGGGCTGCCACGCGGCTGTCGTAAATTCCCTCACCGCCAGCCGAGCGCCGGCGCGACGTGGGTCAGGATCGCTTCGATGACATGGGCGTTGTAGGCAACGCCGAGCTGGTTGGGGACGGTGAGCAGCAGCGTGTCGGCTTCGGCGATCGCCTCGTCTTCGGCGAGCTGCTTGATCAGCAGATCGGGCTCGGCGGCGTAGCTGCGGCCGAAGATCGCCCGGGTCTTCTCGTCGATGAAGCCGATCTTGTCGCCTTCGTCGCCGCCATAGCCGAAATAGGCGCGGTCGCGCTCATCGACCAGCGCGAAGATGCTGCGGCTGACCGAGACGCGCGGCTGGCGGGCGTGGCCGGCGGCCTTCCAGGCCTCGCGGTAAGCGCGGATCTGATCTGCCTGCTGGACGTGGAACGGCTCTCCCGTCTCGTCATCCTTCAGCGTCGAGCTCTGCAGGTTCATGCCGAGCTTTGCCGCCCAGACGGCGGTGGCGTTGGAGCTGGCGCCCCACCAGATCCGCTCGCGCAGCCCCTCCGAATGCGGCTCGAGACGCAGGAGACCGGGCGGGTTCGGAAACATCGGCCGCGGGTTCGGCTTGGCGAAACCTTCGCCGCCCAGCACTTCAAGAAAGACCTCCGCGTGGCGCCGCGCCATCTCGGCCTCGTCCTGACCTTGCTGCGGGGCATAGCCGAAATGGCGCCAGCCATCGATCACCTGCTCGGGCGAGCCGCGGCTGATGCCGAGCTGCAGCCGGCCGCCGGCGATCAGATCGGCGGCACCCGCATCCTCGGCCATATAAAGCGGGTTCTCGTAGCGCATGTCGATGACGGCCGTGCCGATCTCGATCCGGCTGGTCTTAGCACCGACGGCGGCCAGCAGCGGGAAGGGCGAGGCCAGCTGCCGGGCGAAGTGGTGTACGCGAAAATAGGCGCCGTCGGCACCGAGCTCTTCAGCGGCGACGGCAAGATCGATCGACTGCAGCAGCGCGTCGCCCGCCGAGCGCGTCTGCGATTGCGGCGAGGGCGTCCAGTGCCCGAACGAAAGGAATCCGATCTTCTTCATGCTGATACTGCACCTTGATCCGTTGTGTCTGGGGTCGACAGGTCATGGCACAGTTTCGGGTTGCATGACAATCGGAACTGGGTGCGCGCATCGGCGCTGCCATATGCCTGTTGCCGAGCCTTCCCTCGGTCTCTCTCCGGTTCATCGTCGGGGCGTCATGCCGGGTGGCGAGCCCTACGGCTCGAAGACATCGACCGACCATAATACTCGAAAGGGCTATCGTATCCACTCATGCCGGCACTATGATTAAACGGGCTCAGCGGAGCAAGCTCCACCATCTTGCGTTCACGCCGGAGGTGCGAACTGTTCCGCCGGCAAACACCCGGTCGCGGGTCAGGCGTGAGACCTGCGACCGGGGCAACGCAGCTTCCTAAAGCGCCGCGGCGAAGGCCATCTTTCCGTTGTTCAGGAAACACGTCTTGTCGAACAGCTTCAGGTCAAGCGGGTTCGGCAGCCTGATGTCGGTGATATCGGGCAGGGACTTTTCAGTCGTCTCGAAGGATCGGTCGATCTGCGCGATGAAGACCATCATCAGGCCGCGTTGGCGCGCGAAAGCCTTCAGCGTTCTGACCTGGGCCGAGAGCTCCGGGTTTTCCCGCTTCTGGTCGAGCAGCTGGAGATAGTCGATGACGACGAGGGTGCCGCGGCGCGTGGAGGCCAGTTTTTCGGTCATGTAGTCGGCGCTGATGGCGTCGGAGCCGTCGAATTCGAACAGGTGATCGAACTGCGTGCGGTCGATGCCGATAGCACGAAGGCGGTCTTCGACATTCTCTCGCGTATACTCCAGCGAAAAGAATATGCCGGGATGGCCCGTCTTCATCGCCTCGACCGCGAGTTGGAGACCCATCAGGGTTTTGCCGTGGCCGGGCCGGGCACCGAGGAGCAGGAGGTCGCCGGGCTGCAAACGTGCAAACAGCTCGCCGGCGGGCGTAGTGTCGGATGCCTTTGCCGCCAGCAGGCTCCAGCGGCCATGGCCTTCGTCCTTGGCTATGCGGTCGAGCGCCTGATGCAGCGGTATGTCCTCGGCGCGCGACAACGCCTTGGCCTTACGCTTGAGGTGATAGATGGGTTGAGTGGTCTTCATGGATAAACCTCCTATTTGCGAGCGTCGTCCGCAATCCCTCCTTATGCCAGTGCTCGAACAGTCGGTTCGGTGTCAGGTAGCCCTGCATGACGTCTGCTTTCCCGATGGAGGGGGGAGGCGTGGGCTGCGCCGGAATCAGATCATAGCGCAGGTCCATTCGGTCGAAAATTGCCTGCGTCGCCTCGGAGCAAAAAATGCGTAACGCCCGCAAGCGGAAGCGGAGGGAATTACGGGAGTCGGTTTCTGCTCGCGTCGATCAGCTGCCGAGGATCAATAATAGGCGGATTTGAACGGGGCGATCGCCGCCCCCATGGCCGAGGCGTCGGTTGCGATTTCGGAAATGATCAGCTTCGGGCGGGGGCGAGCGACGCCGTAGCGGGGGCGGTCGAAGATCTCGGTGCGGTCGATCAGCATCTGCGCCAGCGCCGGCGGGATCTGGCCGCCGAAGACGATCCCCTGCGGATCGAAGATCGCCCAGATCGCGTTGATGAGCCGGCTGTAGGCCGGCGTCACCTCGTCCACCCATTCCGCAACACCCGGCCATTTCGCATCGAAATGCTTGCGCATGTAGGTGATCGAAGGAATGTCGAGACCGTTGCGGTTGAGATTTTCGATCAGGTATTGCAGGGCCGGCCGGCGCTTGTTTTCCTCGGCGTCGTACATGCCGGAGAATTCGCCGGCATTGCCGACGCCGCTATGCAGCAGTTCGCCATTGCTGACGAGGCCGCCGCCGAAGCCGTAATTGAAGCTGAGGTAGGCGAAGTGCCTGATGTAGCGGCCGGCGCCGAACATGGATTCGGCGACCGTTCCCGCCTTGGCGCCGTTGTGCACCCAGACCGGCTTGCCGAAGAATTCCGACAGCAGCGGCCCGAGCTCGATCAGCGACCATTCGTGCAGCGGCAGCGGTGCGTTGAAGCGGGTGCCGCTGACGTGGAAGCCGGCAATGGCAAAGCCGATGCCGAAGAAAGCTTCGTCGGAGAGGTCGTTTTCCCGCTGATGCTCGATCAGCTGCTCGCGCACGAGATCGAGCGATTGCGCCATCGAGCGTTCCCGCAGGGTGATGCTGCTTTCGGCGAGCACCCTGCCTGATATATCCATCAGGCAGATGCCGATGACATCGGTATTGACGGAGATGCCGCAGCTATAGGCGTAGCGGCCCTCGAGACGCAGCGTCGGGCTCGGCTGGCCGCGGCCGGCGCCCGGCTTCGGCGAGCCGAAGGAGACGATGCCACGCTCCTCCAGCTGGTCGATGATCCGGTAGACCGATTGCTGGGTGAGGTCGGTGTGGCCCGTGACTTCGGAGCGGGAGAGGCCGGGATTGCGCCAGATCAGCCGCAGGAGATCGCGTTCGTTGGGAGAAACGACCCCACCGCCTTCGCGCAGGAAGTGCGGGGCGATCAGCGGCTCCGGGAAATAGGTCATATCCAACACCTCGGTCGTCGATAATTACCTTATGCGTGTAGTAATAAGGTCCGTCGCCAGCGGTACATCCGTGATTGCAGCCTATAGCAATAGCCTGCTGTCGCGGCAAGCTAGCATCCGTCACCAAATTGTTACACACTATGTGTAATAATCCGCCATCACCAAAGGCGGGCTGTGAGCCGGTCGATCAAACAGGCGAGGGCAAGATGAAGATTTCCATTCTGGCGGCTGCGGCCGCGCTGACGGCGGGCGCATGTTCTGCGCAGGCCGCCAATATCGAATTCTGGTACGGCAATACCGGTGTCGTCGAAAAGGCGATCCAGGATCAGTGCGCTGCTTTCAATGCTGCGCAGTCCGAGCATCACATCACCTGCGTCGGACAGGGCAGCTACGAGGTGTCGATGCAGAAGGCGATCGCCGCCTTCCGCGCCAAGAACCATCCCGTCCTCATCCAGTTCTTCGACGCCGGCACGCTCGACCTGATGCTGTCGGACGCCGTCGTGCCGGTCCAGGAGGAGCTGCCCGACGTCAAGTGGGACAATTACATCACCGGCGCTCGTGCTTATTACGAAACCTCGGGCGGCAAGCTCTTCGCCCAGCCCTACAATGCCTCCACGCTGCTCTTCTACACCAACAAGACCGAGCTCGAAAAAGCGGGCATCACCAAGACCCCTGAGACGTGGGAAGAGATCATCGAGGCCGCACGCAAGCTGAAGGCTTCCGGCCATGCCTGCCCCTTCACCACCGATGGCGATACGTGGCGCGTGCTCGAACAATTCTCGGCCCGCCACGGCCTGCCGATCGCTTCCGAGCACAACGGCTATGACGGCCTCGATGCCGAATATGTCTTCAACACCACCTTCGCCGCCAAGCATCTGCAGAACCTTGTCGATTGGCGCAAGGAAGGGCTCGTGAAGCTCGGAAACGACACCAAGGCCGGCAATTTCACCGCCGCCTTCAATGCCGGCGAATGCGCGATGATGGAAAATTCCTCGGGCTCCTATACGGCCTCCGCCAAGGCCTTCGAAGGCAAGTACGAACTGACCGTCTCCCTGGCGCCGATGTATCAGGGCCACGAGCGTCACAACACCTTCGTCGGCGGCGCCTCGATCTATATGATGAAGGGTCATGACAAGGCAGAAATCGAAGGCGCCAAGGCCTTTCTCGATTTCCTGCGCCGTCCCCAGCAGCAGATGGCCTTTACCGCGGCCACCGGCTACGTGCCCGTCACCAATGACGTGATGGAGGCGATCGATAAGAGCGGCGAGGCCGGTTCGCCGAAATATGCGACGGCGGCTCTCGGCATCGGTTCGATGAACGAGCCGCGCACGCCGGATACGCGCGGCATCCGCCTCGGCTTCTACGTCCAATTCCGACAGATCTTCATGGAGGAGACCCAGAAGGCGTTTGCCGGGGAGAAGACCATGCAGGCAGCACTCGACAGCGCCAAGAAGCGCGGCGACGAACTGCTGCGCCGCTTCGAGCAGACCTACAAGGGCGTGAAGCTGCCCTGACCCCGGACACTCCTCCGTAAGGGACGCGCGGAGCCGCGCGCGCCCCTTACGGTTCTTTCCATGCAGGGCTCCTCCCATGACGTCGGAATCTTCGCTTTTCAGCCATCGCTGGCTGCCGCTTCTTCTGGTGGCGCCGTTCATGCTGCTGATCGTCTTGTTCTTCTATGCGCCGATCTTCCAAGCCTTTTACTGGTCGTTCTTTCTCGAGCGCCCCTTCGGCGGCGGCTCGATGTTCGTCGGCTGGGACAATTTCGCCCGTGTGCTCTCCGATCCGGAATTCTGGGAGGCCGGCTGGCGCACCATCGTCTTCATGGTCACCGGCTCCTCGCTGGCGGTGCTGATCCCGCTGATCCTGGCGGTCGCGGCCGATCGCAAGATCCGCCTCTCGCTGCCGGCTCGCAACGTGCTCGTCTGGCCGAAGGGCGTGGCGGGCGCCTCGATCGGCGTCGTCTTCGCCTTCCTTTTCAATCCTTTCGTCGGCGTGCTTGCGCCGCTCAACTCCATCTTTCCCGGCATCTGGGCACCTGGCATCGATGGCACGGACGCCTTCATCACGCTGATAGCAGCCCATGTCTGGGGCGGCATTCCGTTCAATTTCGTCATACTGCTCGCCGGGCTGCAATCGATCCCGCGCACCATGCACCAGGCGGCCGCCATGGATGGGGCAGGGCCGTGGCGGCGCATCCTCGACGTTCAGCTGCCGCTGATCGCGCCGCAGCTCTTCCTGACGCTGGTGCTGGAATTCACCGAAAGCGTCACCTCCGCCTTCGCCCTGATCGACACGATCACCAAGGGCGGGCCGGGCGGCTCGACGACGCTGCTCGTCTACAAGATCTATACCGACGGCTTTTCCGGCTACGACCTGTCCGGCGCCTCGACACAGACGGCGATCCTGATGGTCTTCATCGTCCTTCTCACCGCCGCCCAGTTCCTCTTCCTCGGCCGGCGCATCAATTACGAGCGGTGACCCATGATCGAAAACGCGCGTTCCCTCAACATCGCCGCCAGCCTCGTCCTCGTCGTCGGCATCCTCTATATTCTTGGGCCGCTCTACCTGACGCTCGCCACCGCCTCGCAATCCTATGAATATATGCTGCGCAACGGGCTGGCATGGATCCCTGGCGACCAGCTGTTCTCCAACATGGCGCGGGTTTTTTCCAAAACCCACATCCCGATCCAGATGCTGAACAGCCTGGCGGTCGCCCTCGGCGATGCGATCGCCACCTGCGTGCTGTCGTTTCTGTCGGCCTATGCCATCGTCTATTTCCGTGTCCGCTGGGCGGGCGTGGCTTTTGCGCTGATCCTCGCGACCATCATGCTGCCGATCGAAATTCGCGTCATCACCACCTATCAGGTGGCGTCGAACGTGTTTTCGCCGGTGAATGCCTTGCTCGACATGACCGGACTGAACGGGCTGATCGCCGATTATTTCGGCGCGCCCGTCAAGCTCGAGTGGAGCCTGCTGAACACGCATTTCGGCCTCATCGCGCCGCTTGTCGCCCACGGCACCGGCACCTTCCTGTTCCGCCAGTTCTTCCTCACCCTGCCGAGAGATCTGTTCAAGGCGGCGCGCATGGATGGGGCGGGGCCGATCCGTTTCCTGTTCGACATCCTGCTGCCGCTGTCGCGCACCAGCTTCGCCGCGCTCTTCGTGCTGACCTTCCTCAGCGGCTGGACGCAATATCTCTGGCCGCTCGTCGCCGCCTCGACATCGGACATGCAGACGGCCGTCGTCGGGCTGGCGCGGCTCGTTCCCGATGCCGATGGGACGGTGCCCGATTTCCCGATGATCATGGCCGCCACCATCGTCGTCTCAATCATCCCGCTGGCGATGATCGCGCTTCTGCAGCGCTATCTCGTCCAGGGCCTCGTTCTCACGGAGAAATAGCCATGAACGCGATCGACATGGCGATCCGCGCCGCTGCCGCCAACATCAAGCTGACAGGCGTCACCAAGGCCTATGATGCCCAGACCGTTGTCATCCCGCCGCTCGATGTCGAGCTCAGGGCCGGCGAATTCACCGTCGTTCTCGGCCCGTCCGGCTGCGGCAAGTCCACGCTCCTGCAGATGATCGCGGGGTTGGAGCGGGTGAGCGCCGGGCAGATCGCGATCGGCGGGCGCCAGGTGCAGGATCTGGAACCGAAACACCGCGGCTGCGCCATGGTGTTCCAGAACTATGCCCTCTATCCGCATATGAGCGTCTTCGACAACATCGCCTACAGCCTAAAGATTTCGGGCATGGCGAAGGCCGAGCGTATCGAGCGGGTCGGGGCGGTGGCGAAGATGCTCGGGCTTTCCGACTATCTCGCCCGCAAGCCGGCGCAATTGTCGGGCGGCCAGCGCCAGCGCGTCGCGATCGGCCGGGCCATCGTGCGCGAACCCGGCGTGCTGCTCTTCGACGAGCCGCTGTCCAACCTCGATGCGCAGCTGCGCCACGACATGCGCGTCGAGCTTGCCGAGCTCCACCGGCGCATCGGCGCCACCACCGTCTTCGTCACCCATGACCAGGTGGAGGCGATGACGCTTGCCGACCGCATCCTCATCCTCAATAAGGGTCGGATCGAGCAGTTCGACACGCCGAAGGCGATCTATCATCACCCGGCTTCCGTCTTCGTGGCGAAATTCATCGGCGCGCCGCCGATGAACATTCTGCCCGTCACCGGCGACGGCGCGGTGCTGAGACTCGCCGACGGACAGGCGGCCGTGCAATCGAAGCTCACCGGCGCCTATCAGCTCGGCATCCGGCCCGAGGATATCCTTTTCGGCGGCAGGGCGGACAGCCACGGGCTCACATCCGCCTTGCGTTTCCGCGAGGACCTCGGCTCACACGCGGTGCTCGCCGCCGAGCTTGCCGGCTCGACCGTCAGGATCGCCACACCCTTCGGGGCCGAGGTCGCCGACCATGCCCAGCTCTCTCTCCATTTCCCGGCCTCCCGCCTGCATCTCTTCGATGCGGCGAGCGGCAGGGCCATACCAGGCGCATTCGGCGCAAATTGAAGGAACGTCCATGAAATACATCGACCACATTGCCGACCCGTCGCGTCCCTGCGCCATCGTCGCCCATCGCGGCGCCTGGCATCATGCTCCCGAAAACAGCCTTGCGGCGATCGAGGCCGCCATTGCCGGCGGCTATGACATCGTCGAGGTGGATATCCGCCAGAGCGCCGACGGCATGCTGTTCATCCTGCATGACGATACGCTGGAGCGCATGGCCGGCATCGACCGCATTCCCGAGGAGATGACGATCGCCGAAATCACCAGCCTCAGGCTGCGCATGGCCGATGGCGGGCCGGACCAGCCGTTCACGACCGAGACCATTCCGACGCTGGAACAGGTGCTCGAAACCGCGCGCGGCCGCATCTTCGTCGATCTCGACCTCAAGGACCGCGAGATGTTCGGCATCGTCGCCGCCAAGGTCAAGGAAATGGGCATGGAAGACCAGGTCGATCTCAAGGCTGCCGCCGGCACGCCGGAGGCGCTCGCCTGGCTTTCCGCGCAAGGCGGCATCGACGGCATTCCCTTCATGGGCCAAGCTTTCTTCCGCGAGGGAAGCGCCGATCAGACGGCCGAGGCGATCCTTTCGATCAGGCCGTTCATGTGCGAGGCCAAATTCGACCGGTTGGAGACGCTGGCCGGGCAGCACCCGCGCCTGCGCGAGGCCGGCATCTCGCTCTGGGTCAACTCGCTCGATCCGGTCTCTTGTTGCGGCCTGACCGACAGCGCGGCCCTTGCCGATCCCGATGCGATCTGGGGCCGGATGATGGCATCCGGCATCAGCGTCATCCAGACCGACCAGCCGGCGGCGCTGAAGGCCTATATCGAGGCGCGCCAGAAGTGAGGGAGATTTCCGATGCGCTGCTCTTCGCGCTGATGGAGGATATGCGTGCGGCGGCGGGGGCGGAAATCCTGCCCCGCTTCCTCGGCGTCGCCGCCGAGGGCATCCGCACCAAAACCGCGCCCGATGATCTGGTGACCGATGCCGATCTCGGCGCCGAACGGTGGCTTGGCGAGGCGTTTTCGGCGCGGTTTCGAGAAGCGCTGCTCGTCGGCGAAGAGGCAGTCTCGGCTGATCCCGCGCTGTTGGCGCGGCTTGCCGATGCCGATCTCGCCGTCCTCATCGATCCTGTCGACGGTACCTGGAATTTCGCCCATGGGGTGTCGCTCTTCGGCATGATCGTGGCGATCGTCTCCGGCGGAGAGACCGTCGCCGGGCTGATCCATTACCCCGTCACCGGCGATTTCCTCGCCGCGCGGAAAGGCCTGGGCGCGTGGCACATCGCTCGCGACGGCGCGCGAACCCGCCTTGCCGTCGCGCCGCCGTCGCCCGTCGGGGAAATGCACGGCTTCGTGCCGCTGCACATGTTTCCCGCCGAAGACCGGCCGGCCTACGCCCGCCACCTGCTGCGCTTTGCCCGCACCACCACCTGGCGCTGCTCGGCCTATGAGTACCGGGCGGTGGCGACAGGGGCGATGAGCTTCTCCCTCAACGCCGAACTCAAACCCTGGGACCACGCCGCCGGCGTCCTGATCCACCGCGAAGCCGGCGGATATGGCGCGCTGCTGACCGGCGAAGCCTATCGGCCGGCGATGACGAAGGGCAGGTTGCTGCTGGCGCCGGATGCGGAGAGCTGGGAGGCGATCCGCAGGGTTTTGGCGGAGGGGTGAGCGGTCGGCGAGGGACACATGCGAGAGAGCCTTGTCCTGGCGGGTTACACCCTGTGGGTTGCTCGCACCTCAGGATAGGGTCATTGGAAAAACCGGCTCTCCGCGGTGCCTCGCGCGCGCCAATCATTCGCGCCATCCCGTCCGCCGACGCAATATTTGGACGAAAGCGCTGCTCACCCTCCCTCATCCCTGTGCTCGTCACAGGGATCCAGCGCGCCCAAGTCCTTGGGCGCGAGAGACTCTTTGAAAGGTAAGTAGGTCATTCACGGCGCGGACGCGCCGTGGCTGGCTTCCTGTGACATCCCTCGGGTCGAAGCCCGAGGACAGGAATGAGGAATGAGAGGTGGGCGGACACAGCAATGACGGAAGAGAGGTTGGCGGCCACGGGCAATGCAAAAACGCGATTGAAAGCCGGGCAGGACACTGTCATGACGTCTGCGTCTATCCCACAAAGGAGATCGAGCTTTGGGCGTTGAAATAGTGCGAGTTCCAAGCGATTGGCAACATCCGGTCGATGAGGACGGTGAATATGAGGTGGGAGCTCACCATCAGCCGTTATACGAGATGGAGGATCTCAGCAAAACCGCATTCCAGCTCTACGAAAATGTCAGCGAAGGCTCGCCGGTAAGTCCGGTCTTTGCCACACGCGATGCGCTCGCAGAGTGGCTTGCCCAGAACGGCTGGGCCGCAGAAGCTATCGATTTTCTCCTCGTGAACGGGCACGCACCGTCTGGGGTCACCCGCCTGTAAGCAGGCTGCCCATCGATCCTCCAAGCCGCCGCGCCATATCGCGACGCTGTTCATCACTGCTGTCCCATGCCTCGCCGGCCGGCCATGAGCCGCAGCCAGGGCGCCAGGTGAAAGCCGCTCATCAGCAGATACATCGGCACCATTCCGCCGATCGGGAAGGTCTCGGGCGCGGTCATGCAGATCATGTCGGGGCTGCCGGTCGCGGCCGTCAGCAGTGCCATGATTGCGAAGGTCGGCGCGGCAGCGAGCGACAGCCATTCGGCGGCGGGCAAGCTCCGGGCGGAATCGCCCGGTCTGCCGGCCGCTCCGTCGGCGGCGGCCGATACAGACAGCCATTCGGCTGTATTGAAGGCAGCTTCGCCGCCTTGGGCGGCGTGTTCGCTGCCGCTTTTCGAGCTGTCGCCAGAGAGCAGCATCACCGTCACTCCTTGCCGTAGCGGTCGTGGTGACGCCACCAGATGCCGGTTTCGTTGCGACCCTTCGGGGCGCGGTCGAGCCATTGGTACACGCCCCAGAGGCCATCCAATCCGCGCGCATAGCTGGAATAGCTGTGGTAGACGGCGCCGTCGATGAGCTCGAAGGCGCTGACGCCCGGCCGGTCGCGGACATAGGTGGGCACATCGGTACCGGTCATGGCGGCGATTTGCATGATCGGCTCGTCGCTGCCGCCTTGCTGCCATTCCTCAATGTTCCGGCTGGGCATCGGTTCGGGGGCGGGCGGTTCGCGGCGGTAATTATATTCCACGCCGCCCAGCCGCTGCTGCTCGTCGCTGAACCAGACGCCGAAATCGCTGTTGAAATCGCTGCCGCCGGAGGAGGCCCAGGGGAAGCGCCAGTCCATGCGCCGCCGGAACGCCAGAAGCTTTGCAAGCGGCGCACGCGAAACGGCCCAGAAGGCGACGTCGTGATTTTCGAGATGGACGAAGAAGCCGTTAAAGCCGTCGGCGATCGAGGAACAGGAGGGGCAGCCGGCGCTGTAATCCGGTCCGAACATGAAGTGGTAGACGAGAAGTTGCGAGCGCCCGCCGAAGAGATCCTTCAGCGAGGCATCGCCGCTTTCGGTGTCGAAGCGATATTTCTTGTCGATCCTGACGCGGGGCAATTGCTGGCGCTTCAGGGCCAGCGCGTCGCTTTGGCGGGTCAGTTCCTTCTCCTCCTCGAGCAGATCGAGCCTTGCTGTCAGCCACTGCTCGCGTGTTGCATTCAGCTGTGCCGTCATGGGTCTTCTCCTTTGCCTGTCTGTCGTCGTACCATCCGGCGCGGATTGTCTGCCGGTGCCGAGTAGATTACGGCCGGACAGGGGAATGGCGGGAGTGACAAGTGTGACGGGATTTGAATGGACTCGCTGATCACGGCCGCGGCGCTGGCGCTGGCATCGGGCGATGCACTCGGCGCACTGAAGCGGGTGGCGCTGCGCGACGACGCGCCGGCGCTGGCATTGCGTGGCATCGCCATGGCGCAGCTCGGCGATCTCGTCCGCGCCAAGGCGCTCTTGAAGAATGCGGCGCGCGCCTTCGGTCCGCGGGAGGCTGTGGCGCGGGCGCGCTGCGTGGTCGCCGAGGCCGAGATCGCGCTTGTCTCGCGCGATCTCACCTGGCCGGTCAAGGCGCTGGACGCGGCGCGCAAGGTGCTGGAAGCGCATGGCGACAGGGTCAACGCCGCCCATGCGGGCAATGTCGCCATCCGCAGGCTGGTGCTGATCGGCCGCCTCGACGAAGCCGAACGCGCGCTCGCAGCGCTCGATCCGACGCCGCTGCCGCCGGCTTTGCGGGCCGCCCACGAGCTGCTGGTATCAGGCATTGCCGTCCGGCGTCTGCGAACCGAGGCGGCACGATCTGCCTTCGACCGGGCGAGGCTTGCCGCGCGCACGGCCGATATCCCCGCTTTGACGCGGGAGGTCGAAGCTGCCGCGCTGGTGCTCGCCACCCCGGCGGCACGGCTGGTGTCGCGCGGGCAGGAGCGTCCGCTGCGGCTTGCGGAGGTGGAAGCCCTGCTTTCCTCCCGCACGCTCGTCGTCGATGCCTGCCGTCATGTGGTGTGGAGCGCGGGCAATGCCGTTTCGCTGGCGACGCGGCCGGTGCTGTTTGCGCTCGCCCGTACGCTCGCCGAAGCCTGGCCGGCGGATGTGGCAAGGGGTACGCTCATCGCATGCGCCTTTCGTGGCAAACATGCCGATGAATCACATCGCGCTCGGTTGCGCGTCGAGATTGGCCGGCTGCGTGCAGCACTTGCCGGACTGGCGGAGGTCTCGGCGACGAAGCGCGGTTTTGCGCTTTCGCCACGCGTCGCCGGCGATATCGCCGTGCTGGCGCCGCTGGTCGAAGGTCAACATGGCGCCGTGCTCGCATTCCTGGCCGATGGCGAGGCGTGGTCGAGCTCGGCCCTGGCGATCGCGCTTGCGGCCAGCCCCCGCACCGTGCAGCGTGCGCTGGATGCCCTTGCCGGCGAAGGCAAGGTGCAGTCGCTCGGGCGCGGTCGTGCACGGCGCTGGATGAGCCCGCCGCTGCCGGGTTTCCCGACGATCTTGTTACTCCCCGGACCGCTGCCGAGCGATTAGGATGAGCCGAACTGGAGGGAAGGAAGCGATGAAAAAATCAGCTGCGAATATCCTGCGTGAATACGGGCCGTTTTCCGGCGCCGAGCGCGTCAATGGCGTCACCTTCGACGGCCGGCATGTCTGGTTCGCCTCCGGCGACAGGCTGAACGCGCTCGATCCGGAAAGCGGCGAGGTGGTGCGCTCGATCGAGGTCGCCTCTCATGCCGGAACGGCTTTCGACGGCGAATTCCTCTATCAGATCGCCGAGGATGTCATCCACAAGATCGATCCGAAGACCGGCCGCATCCTTTCCACCATCCCCGCACCCGGCAATGGCGGCGATTCCGGCCTTGCCTGGGCCGAGGGCACGCTCTGGGTGGGCCAGCATCGCGGCCGCAGGATCCACCAGATCGATCCAGAGACCGGCAAGATCCTGCGCACCATCGAGTCCAACCGCGTCGTGACAGGCGTCACCTGGATCGACGGCCAGCTCTGGCATGGCACCTGGGAGGGCGACGACAGCGACGTCAGGCGCATCGATCCGGAAACCGGGGAAGTGCTGGAGCGGCTTGATATGCCGGAAGGCACCGGCGTCTCCGGCCTCGAATCCGACGGCGCCGACCGCTTCTTCTGCGGCGGAGGCGGCAGCGGTAAAATCCGCGCGGTGCGCCGGCCGGGATAAGGTTCTCTTGACCTCGGCGCAATTGCGACGGAAGCGAGAGCGATATCAAAGCGAGCCGACAGGCCACCTGTACAGGATTCTCCGGATGGCTAACCTCACCTGTTCCTCGGACGGGGGATCGACTTCGAAATAGGTGCCGAACCGCGTCGTCAATGCTGTTATCTCATCATCCGAAATGGCGGAGAGCATCTCCGGCGTCACCCGATCGCCGAGAATATCGAGGATCACCTCATAGCACTCGTGCGCGGAGGCATCCTCGAACGGCACGGGCGGGCAGATGGCGTCGCCGAATTCCTCTCCGGCAGCCTGTTCGAATTCCATTCTCGACATGTCGTTCATGGCTTGTACTCTTCAAACAAAAGCGCCATGCCGATCGCGTTGATGAACCGGCCGTCGATGCGTGCAGCGCGCCGGATTATGCCCTCGCGCACGAAGCCCAATTTTTCGTAAAGAGCGATCGCCCGGCTGTTGTCTTCGTAAACATCGAGTTCGACTCTGGCGAAACCGGTCTTCTGTGCGGCTCTTAATGTCGTCTCCATCAGCCTTCGTCCCAGACCCTGGCCGCGATAGGCGGGAAGGATTCCCATTCCGAGGCGTCCGCGGTGGGCGTTCGAGGGGAAGAAATGCCGGCTGATATCACACCAGCCGACGACCTCTTCACCCGTGACGGCAACGAATTGCGGATTGCCTTTTGCAATCATGCCCATCACGAACTCACGTGTCTGCGGCAGCGGCGTTGCTTCGATCATCGACAGGTATTTTTTCTCCCGCGCGACGATGTCGAGCGTGCGATGAAAGCTGTCGATATGGGCGGCAGCGATCGCTTCGATTCTGATGCCCGACATATCAGGTGACGCTCCTGCGTCCATGTTCTTCTCCTTGGATTGCGCCGGAAGGTGCCAATCTGCGGCTGAGCCGGAGCGCAAGCAAGGGCAATCTTCCGTGGTCAGGCTGAAGCTTGGTAACGAGCGCAATTCATCGTCCGTCAACTTTTGCGTGTCAACTTCCAGGGAAGGGGCGCCATCAAAAGGTTGCGGGTATTGAAGGTCCGGCTCACATCGCACATTACGCTCGTCCTGGTGACGCTCACCTGCGCGGCGGCCGTGTTGCTGTGCGGATTTGCGTGGCTCGCCGCGGTGAAGGTCGATGATCTCTATTTGCGCCGGCAGGCCGACTTCGTCACCCAAGGGTTGGAAGAGCAGATCAATGCGCTTCCCCGGGAACAGGAAAGCGTCACCAAATGGGACGACGCCTTCCTTTATGCCAAGCAGCGGAACCATGAATGGCTGCTTGACAATGTCGGCCGCTGGACGAGCCAATATTTCGGGCACGACAGAACTTATATCTTCGACGATACCAATCGCCTGATGTTTGCCTTCCGCGATGGAACGGACACAATGCCGCCGCGCCTCGGCAGCGACGACGGCCAGGAGATGGCGGCGCTGGCGGGCGAGATGCGCGCTGCTCTCCTCGAGAGCACAAAGCCGGGCGCCGAACCGCTTGGCCAACTCGCCAGGGTCCGCACGATCATGATCGGCAACCGGCCGGCGATAATAAGCGCGCGCCCCATTCTGCCGAGCTCGACAAGGATGCAAATCGAGGCCGGCCAGGAGTTCATCGCCGTCTCGGTCAAGTTTCTCGACGGAAAGGCGGTCGAAAGTATCGCCCATTATGCGCGGCTCGAAGGATTGCATTTTACCGCATCGAAGAGTGATGCACGGGCGCAGGTGCCTGTATCGTCGCATGACGGCGGCACGATCGGCTATCTCGTCTGGCAGCCGATCCGGCCGGGCTTCATGCTGCTTCAGCAGATCGCGCCGGCGGGGCTCGGCTGCCTAGCCCTGCTGATCGCCGCGGTGTTCTGGCTCGGACGAGGACTGCATCGCACCTCGCTGACCCTGCTGGACAGTCAGGCTGAGCTCACCCACCATCGCAACCACCTGGAAGAGATGGTGGCGGATCGAACCGCAGAAATCGAAAGACAGAGGGAAGAGCTGGACCGCCTGCTGGTACACGAACGCCAGGTGAATGCGCTCCAGCGCCAGTTCGTCGCCATGGCCTCGCACGAGTTTCGAACCCCGCTTGCAATCATCGACGCCGCCGCCCAGCGGCTCTGCCGCTCGACGACCAATGTCAGCGGCGAGTATGTTCACGAAAAAGCCGGAGTGATCCGAAGCGCGGTGGTGCGCATGGTCGATCTGATGGAGAGCATCCTTGCCAGCGGCCGGCTCGAAACCGGACAGATCATATTGAAGCGGAGCGAAGGCGATCTGAAAGCCCTGCTCGTCACCTGCTGCGACCGACAGCGAGAGCTCAGCCGCTCGCACATCTTCCATCTCGATCTCGAGCTGATGCCCGATCTATTGACCTTCGATCGAAGCGCGATGGAACAGGTCTTCACCAACCTGATTTCCAATGCCGTCAAATATTCGCCCAATGCGCCTGACATTCATGTTCGCGCCCGGGTTGATGAAAAGAAGGTGGAAATCGCCATCGCCGATAGCGGCATCGGCATGGATGCGGATGACCTGCCGAAACTGTTTCAACCCTATTACCGGGCCCGCAGCGCCACGGGCATTGCCGGAACCGGCATCGGCCTGAATGTCGTCAAGCAGGTTATCGAGCTGCATGGCGGCAGCGTCGAGGTGACGAGCGAGCTTGGCAAGGGCACAACATTTACCATTTCTCTGCCAATAGAGTCTTTATTGTCGGATCAACAAGTCGCAGCTTAAGGAAGAGCTCATGGTTACCGTCCTGTGCATAGAAGACGAAGTCGAGATCCGGAATCTCCTCGTCGAAGAGTTGAGCGAAGCCGGCTACAAGACGCTCGAGGCCTCGAACGGCGCCGAAGGCCTGGAAATGATCCTGTCGAAATGGCCGGACATCGTCATCAGCGATATTTCCATGCCCGTCATGGACGGGCACCAGCTTCTGGCGGAAATCCAGATCAACCACCCCGAGCTCTCCAACATCCCCTTCATCCTGCTGACGGCGCTGACCGACCGGGAAAACACGCTCGCCGGCCTTCGCGCCGGAGCGGCGGACTACCTGACGAAGCCGCTCGATTTTGATCTGCTGCTCGCCAAGCTCGAAGGCTGCGTGACGCGGCTGGAGAACGACAAGGCGGTCAATCGGTCGTTTTGAGGTGTGGCGCTGAACGGGGTGATGGCGCCCAAGAGAGCCTCATCCTGAGTGCTTCGCAGCGGTCTTGCAGGAGTCGCGGCCTTCAAGAGAGCCTCATCCTGAGGTGCCCCGCAGGGGCCTCGAAGGACGAGGCGGGTGCTCTGAAGTTCGACGAATGCAAGAAGCGGCGTTGAGCGTGCCCTTCGAGGCTTCGCCCTCACGGGCTACGCGCCTCAGGATGAGGGGTGTCGGAGGGTACCGCGCTGTAATCGCGGGCGCAGGAGAATGTGCACGGCCTTCAAGAGAGCCTTATCCTGAGGTGCTCGCATCGGTCTTGAAGGCAAACGCGGCCTTCCAGAGAGCCTCATCCTGAGGTGCCCCGCAAGGGGCCTCGAAGGACGATGCGGGTGCTCTACGACCTCATCTGCCTCCCCAATACCTCCCCCAGCACCTCGAACACCCGCCGATCCAGCATCTGTGACACGTTGAACCGCATGAAATTCGTCGCCGACTGGGACAGGCTGAAAGCATTGCCGGGGGCAAGCACGACCTTCCTTTCCAGCGCGGCCCGCGCCACGTCGGCCGCATCGATGCCGTCGGGCAGCCGGCACCAGAGGAACATCCCGGCCGGCGGCTCCAGCCAGGGCGTTATATCAAGGCCTTTCAGCCGGGCCGAGACCTCGCCCATTGCCCGGGAAAGCCGCTGTCTCAGCGTCTCCATGTGTTTGCGGTAGCTGCCGTCGCTCAAGACGTTCAGCACCAGTTCCGCCGTCAGCCGGCCGCCGCCGAAGGAGGTGGCGATCTTGAGATCGGTCAGTCCGTCGACCCATTCGGGTTTGGCAGCGATAAAGCCGCAACGAGCCGAGGCGGAGAGCGTCTTCGAAAAGCTGCCGATGTGGATGACCCGCTCGAGCCCGTCGAAGGCGGCAAGGCGGGGCGCCGGCATATGTTCGAAATCGGCGAAAATATCGTCCTCGATGATGGTGAGGTCGAACTGATCGGCGAGTTTCAGCAGCCGGTGGGCCGTCACCGGCGAAAGCGTTGCGCCAGTCGGATTGTGGATGGCTGAGTTGGTGATGTAGAGCCGCGGCCGGTGTTCGGCGACAACCTGGGCAAACAGCTCGATATCGGGACCGGACGGCGTATAGGGCACGCCGACGATCTTTGCCCGATGGGCGCGCAGCAGCGCGTGGAAATTGAAGTAGCAGGGGTCGTCGACCAGCACCGTGTCGCCGGGCTCCAGCAGGAAACGGCAGAGCAGATCGATTGCCTGGGTGCCGGAATCGGCCAGCATGATCTGGTCGGGGGAAGCTTCGATGCCGCGTTCGCCCATGCGCCGCGAAATCAGCTGGCGCAGTGGCGGCAGGCCGAGCGGCGAACCGTAATCGGCAAGCGCCGCCCCGTCGGCACGGGCAAGTGTTCTCAGCCCGCGGCGCATGGCTTCGCCGGGCAGCCAGGAGGGCGGCAGCCAGCCGCAGCCGGGCTTCAAGTCGCTCTCGCCGGCCTCCAGCGATTGCCGTGATATCCAGAAGGGATCGACGGCACGGTCGAGTTTTGGCCCGGCCTCGGCCAGCGCAAAGGGTGCTGCGTGGTTGGCGACATAGAAGCCGGAGCCTGGTCTCGCCAGGATCGCGCCTTCGGCGACCAGGCGCTCATAGGCATCGACCACGGTCGAGGTCGACAGCTTCAACGTCGCCGCCAATCCCCGGACCGAGGGCAGCCTTGCGCCAGGCGTCAGGCTGCGGCCGGCAATGCGCTGCCGGATCGTTGCGATCACCATCTCGACGCGTGTGCGTCCTGCCAGTTCTTCGTTCATCTGTACTGCTTTCCGAACCATAACAGTTTGTCGAAATCGTATCAGACTGTCACTATCCTGACCATCCGTCCTGGTCGATAAAGGCTGAAGCGCGCGGCTTTCGAATTTGATTCAAGTGGTGCGCCTTAGGTCGTTGATTTCATACATGCTGTCCAAACCTGAGGGCGCTTGGACGGCATGGATCGGGAAGGAAGAGTACATAATGGAACGCATGACGGCAGGATGGATCAACGGCTTGGTCGGCGTGGTGATCTTCAGCGGCTCGCTGCCGGCGACGCGCGTCGCGGTGGCGCAGTTCGATCCCGTGTTCCTGACCGTCGCGCGCGCGGCGATCGCCGGGGTCTTGGCGCTCTGCCTGCTGATCATCTTTCGTGAGAAACGGCCGTCAGGGCGTGATATCGTCTCGCTGGTCGTCGTCGCGCTCGGCGTCGTGGTGGGCTTTCCGCTGCTGACGGCGCTGGCACTGCAGCATGTCACCTCGGCCCATTCCATCGTCTTCATCGGCCTGCTGCCGCTGGCAACCGCGACCTTCGGCGTCATCCGCGCCGGCGAGCGGCCAAAGCCGGCCTTCTGGCTCTTTTCCATTCTCGGCAGTGCGCTGGTGGCGGGCTTTGCCTTGGCGCAAGAGGTCACCGCATCGCCGGTCGGCGACGTCCTGATGCTGGCGGCTGTCCTGGTCTGCGGTCTCGGTTACGCCGAAGGCGGCAGGCTGTCGCGCACGCTGGGCGGCTGGCAGGTGATTTCCTGGGCGCTGGTGCTGTCGCTGCCGCTGATGGTCACGGTCGCCTTTCTATACCGGCCAGTGAGTTTTGCCGGCATCGAAATGCCGGCGCTCGTCGGCCTTGCCTATGTCTCGCTGTTCTCCATGCTGATCGGCTTCATCTTCTGGTATCGCGGCCTCTCCCAGGGCGGCATCGCCGCCGTCGGCCAGCTGCAGCTGCTCCAGCCCTTCTTCGGCCTGGCGCTCGCCGCCACCCTGCTGCGTGAGACGGTGACATGGAGCATGCTGGCTGTAACGGTCGCCGTTATTCTGTGCGTGGCGGGGGCGAGGAGATTTGCACGGTAGGGCTTGCGCCGGCCTCCGCCGGTCACAAAGCCGCCGCGCAATCGTCAGCAAATAGCCCTGTTACCGCCGCATCCTGCCCTTTTCAGGCTTCATCGTCGCGACCTCGCCGGCCTTTTCAGCGGCCGAGCGATCGACCGAGGCGGTCTTGCTGCCGTCAAATCACGCACGTGAAAAGGAACGAATATGATCACTCGTTACACACCTGTCGCAATGATGACCGCTGCAGTCTTCAGCCTGCTGGCGTTCAGCCCGGCTTCGGCTGTCGAGATGGCCCAAGCAGGGCAGCAGCCGGCCGCGCAGGGCCAGGCGCCGATGCAGGGGCAGAGCGGCGGCACGGCTGCGCCGGCGGCCGTCAGCGATCAGAAACTCGAGGCCTTTGCCGTCGCCTACCTGCAGGTCGATAAGGTCCGGCAGCAATATTCGGCCGAGATCGACGCGACGAAGGACGAGGCCGCCAAGCAAAAACTGCAGGAAGAGGCCAAGAAGGAGATGGTCGAAACCGTCCAGTCCTCCAACGACATCTCGGTTGAGGAATATTCCTCGATCCTGACGGCCGCGCAGAGCGACCCGGCTCTCGCCAAGAAGGTCCTGGACAAGATCGGAACACCGCCGCCGGCGCAGTCGCAACAGCAGCAATAGGCAGCGCGGCCCTGTAACATCCCTAAGTCGGACGAAGGGGCGGGCAAGCTGAAAGTCCATGCGGCGAGTGGGCGCGAAATCCCACTTGCCGATCTCCCCCTTGTGGGGGAGATGCCGGGCAGGCCAGAGGGGGCCACACACACCGTCCGATAAGACAATCCGCCTTCTACCGCACGTCAAGCCGCCGACGTCGAGCCTGTGACACCCGCCAGCGTCACATCCGTCACCCCGCCTGACGATTCGAAGTCGAAGATCTTTTGCGTCACCAGCGCTGCCGCACCCCGCGCCCAGGAATTGTCTTCCCAGTCGGGCAAAAGCGGCGGGGCGGTGCGGAAGGTGCGGGCGGTGAGGGCTTCGCGCAGCGGCGTGAGGAAGGCCTCGCCGAGGGAGACGGCTTCGCCGCCGGCGACGATGACTTCGGGGTCGGTGATGTTGACGAGGTTGGCGAGCGCGGTGCCGATGCCGCGGCCGGAATCTCCGACGAGGGTGAGGGCGGTGGCATCGCCTGAGGCGAGGGCGGTGCGCAGTTCCGGCAGGCCGAGGTCCTCGCGGCCGGTCGTTTCGCGCCAGCGGCGCAGCATCGACAGTTCGGAGTGATAGGCCATGAGACAGCCGCGCTTGCCGCATTCGCAGAGGCGGCCGCCTTCCTCGAACAGCGTGTGGCCGAACTTGCCGGCCGCGCCGTTGGCGCCGCGATAGAGCTTGCCGTCGATGACGAGCGCACAGCTGATGCCGACGCCGACGGCGAGCACCGCCATGTTGCGGTGCTGGCGGCCGAGGCCGAAGAGCTGCTGGGCGATGGCGTAGGCGTTGGTATCGTCCTCCAGCCAGACCGGCACATGGACGCGGGCGGCCACCAGCGAGGCGAGCGGCACGTTGTCCCATTGGAAGCGGTGGCTGCGCACGCAGGCGGTCTGCTCGTGGTTGATGACGCCGGGCATGGAGATGCCGATGCCGGCGAGCTTTGCCTTCGGCCGGCCAGCGAGCTTGACCAGTTCGGGCACGGTGCTCGCCAGCAGATCCGCGACATAGTCAGGATCGTGGCCCTCCAGGCCGACGCGCATGGCGGCGACGGGATTGGTGGCGAGATCGGTCGCCACGCATTCCACCGAATCCACCATCAGCTTGAAGCCGAGGGCGAGCGAGTGCTCGTAATTGATCTCGACGGGGATCGGCCGGCGGCCGGCGAGGCCGGGCACCGCCTTGCCCTCGGTGACGATGCCTTCCTCCAGAAGATCGGCGACGACGAAGGTGACGGCGGCCGGGGAGAGGCCGATGACGGTGGCGATATCGGCGCGGCTCCTCGGCCCTTCGCGTCTGAGAAGGTTGAGGATGAGGCGTCGGTTCATGGCTCTCGCCGTGGTCTGGTCGCCTTTCAGCTTCACGATGCATTCCTTAATTTTGTAAATTAATTATTGCGGGCTCGCTCAATCTATGCATAACTTCGCCCGCCGATCAACTGAAGCCGGGGCGAATGTACGCCGGGCATCGCAGGGCGACCGGCGCGTTGAATGCCTGATCGAGCGCGTTCCAAGGAGGGGGCCGCTTGGGCCGGGCGGTGTCGATCGATCAACTGGGAGGAATTCAATGGCATTTTCGAAGCAATTTCCCGAAACCACCCGCAGAAGCTTCCTGAAAGGGGCGGGCGCTGTTTCCGCGGCCGCGGTCACCGGTGCGGCCACCGGCGGCTTTCCGATCCCGGCGATCGCGCAGGCGCAGGAGGTCACGATGATCTCGGCCGAGAACAACGGTGCGGCACTCGACGCGCTGAAGGCGATCGCGGCGGGCTTCACCAAGGAATCCGGCGTCAACGTCGTCATCAACAATATGGATCACGAGGCGCACAAGACGGCGATCCGCAACTATCTCGTTGCCGGCGCGCCGGATGTCTGCTCCTGGTTTTCGGGCAACCGCATGCGCGCCTTCGTCAAGCGCGGCCTGTTCGACGATATTTCCGACCTGTTCGAGAAGGAAAAATACAAGGACGTGCTGGGGGCGACGGCCGGCGCCGTCACCGAGGACGGCAAGCAATACGGCCTTCCCACCGGCGGCACGCTCTGGGGCATGTTCTACCGCAAGGATGTGTTCGAGCAGCATGGCCTGACGGTGCCGAAGACGGCCGACGACTTCATGGCCTATGGCGACAAGTGCAAGGCGGCCGGCATCACGCCGATCGCGATCGGCACCAAGGAATTGTGGCCGGCGGCCGGCTGGTTCGACCAGATGAACCTGCGCATCAACGGCCTCGACAAGCACATGGCGCTGATGAACGGCGAGATGAGCTATCTCGATCCGTCGCTGACTGATGTCTTCGACCAGTGGGAGGCGATGATATCAAAGGGCTTCTTCACGCCGAACCACACCTCCTTCGGCTGGCAGGAGGCCGCGGCCCTTCTGGCGCAGAAGAAGGCCGGTATGATGAACCTCGGCGCCTTCCTGCGTTCCGCCTTCACCGAAGCGGACCTGCCGCAGCTCGCCTACGCCACCTTCCCGGTGCTCGACGCCAAGGTCGGCCATTTCGAGGAGTTCTCGGTCAATTCGATCCACATTCCCGCCAAGGCTAGGAATAAGCAGGGCGCGCGCGATTTCCTCGCCTATTTCTACAGGCCGGAAAACCTCGCGGCCTATCTGGAGCCGGGCGGCAACGTGCCGCCGCGCCACGACCTGCCGCCGAGCAAGGATCCGCTCGTCAACGTCGCTGTCGAGACGATGAAGACGGTGCAGGGCACCTCGCAATATTACGACCGCGACAGCGACCCCGACATGGCCCAGGCCGGCCTCGTCGGCTTCCAGGAGTTCATGGCCAAGCCCGACCGGCGCAAGGCGATCCTGACGCGCCTCGAGGGGACGCGGAAGCGGATTTATAAGATCTAGGTCCGGAACGTGTTTGGCGTTTGCCCCTCACCCTAACCCTCTCCCCGCTTGCGGGGAGAGGGGACGTGCCCTGCGAGATGTTGGCGAGGGACGGAGAGGTTGCGGCGTTTCCCCTTCGCCCCGTTTACGGGGAGAAGGTGGCGGCAGCCGGATGAGGGGCTGCCCCACGAGGGTCGCTCGCTCTTATCCTTAAACAAGGTTCTCAAGATGCAGACATTATGGCGCCGCCAGCGTTGGTGGCTTACCCCGACTTTGCTTATCGCGCCTGGTATCGCGCTGTTCTTCACCGTCATCCTGCTCTCGGCGGTCAGGAGCGTCTGGATCAGCTTTCACGAATGGGACGGGTTCGGGCCGATGGTCTGGATCGGGCTCGGCAATTACGTCGAGCTTTACAGCGATCCGCAATTCTACGTGTCGCTGAAGAACAACCTGATCTGGCTCGTGATGTTCATGGCCGCGCCGCCGATCGGACTCGCGATTGCGCTCTTGGTCAACCAGAAGATCGCAGGCATGCGCTTCCTGAAGTCGCTGTTCTTCATTCCGCTGGTGCTTGCGTCCGTCACCGTCGGCGTCGTCTTCACCTGGGTCTATACGCCGGAGTTCGGGCTGCTGGCGCTGATCTTCCGAGCCTTCGGCGCGGTGGCGCCGGCCGTGCTTTCCGACGAGCATTTCGTCACCTTCGCCATCGTCATCGCCGCCCTCTGGCCGCAGATCACCTTCTGCATGGTGCTTTATCTCGCCGGTCTCAACAATCTCAGCGAAGAGCTGATCGGGGCAGGGCGCGTCGATGGCGCCAGGGGCTGGTACATGCTGCGCCACATCGTGCTGCCGCAGCTGACGCAGGTCACCTTCATCGCCATTGCCGTCACAGTCGTCGGCGCGCTTCGCTCCTTCGACATGATCTCGGTGATGACGGCGGGCGGGCCGTTCGGATCCTCCTCGGTGCTTGCCTACCAGATGTACGAGCAGTCGATCTTCTCCTACCGCTTCGGCTACGGCGCGGCGATCGCCTCGGTGCTCTTCGTGATCATGGCCGTCTTCATCGCCTGGTATCTCACCCACATCATCCGCAGCGAAGAGAGGGGAGGCTGATGTATCCTCGTCCCATTCCCGAAAGCGCGATCTGGCAGCGCCGGCTCTATGTCTCGGCCGTCGTCCTCGTGCTCATCCTCTGGCTCTGCCCGCTCTTTGCCATCATCCTCACTTCCTTCCGCTCGACGGCTGATGTGATGGGCGGCAATCTCTGGGGCTGGCCGACCGAGATCGGCCTCATCGACAATTACCGGGCCGTCTTCACCGACACGCCGATGGCGCGCTATTTCCTGAACAGCCTGATCATCACCATCCCCTCGGTGATCGGCGTGCTGGTGCTGTCGACGCTCGCGGGCTTCGTGCTGTCGCGCTACCGCTTTCGCGGCAACATGCTGATCTTCGCGCTCTTCGTCGGCGGCAATTTCCTGCCGCACCAGATCATGATGATCCCGGTGCGCGACCTGATGGTGCGGCTCGACCTGATCGATACGACCGTGGCGCTGATCATCTTCCACGTCGCCTTCCAGACCGGTTTTGCGACACTCTTCATGCGCAATTTCATCGCGGCCCTGCCGGACGAGCTGTTCCAGGCGGCCCGCGCCGAAGGCGCCTCGCCCTTCCAGACGCTCATCCATGTGGTGATCCCGCTGGTCAGGCCGGCGCTTGCGGCGCTTGCCATCCTGATCTTCACCTTCGTCTGGAACGATTATTTCTGGGCCGTGGTGCTGACCGTCAGCGACAGCGTCAAGCCGGTCACTGCCGGCCTTGCCAATCTGCGCGGCGAATGGGTCTCGGCCTGGAACCTGGTTTCGGCAGGCACGATCATCGTCGCCGTGCCGCCCGTCGTGATGTTCTTCCTGATGCAGCGGCACTTCATCGCTGGCCTCACCATGGGCGCGGTGAAGGGATGAGCCGGCGTCTTCCGTTTCAACAAGAGAGGGCCAGGATATGACCAGTCTCGAACTCCGAGAGATCAACAAGAATTACGGCGCCTATCATGCGCTGCGCGGCATCGATCTCACGGTCGCGCAAGGCGAGTTCATCGTCATGGTCGGGCCCTCCGGCTGCGGCAAGTCCACGCTGCTCAAATCCATCGCCGGCCTGGAGACGATTTCCTCGGGCCAGATCGTCATCAACGGCCGCGATGTGACACGGCAGGAGCCCGGCGATCGCGGCATCGCCATGGTCTTTCAGTCCTACGCGCTTTATCCGCATATGACGGTGGCCGAAAACATGGGCTTTGGCCTGCGCATGGCCAAGCGGCCGAAGGCCGAGATCGATGCCGCGGTCGCCCGCGCCGCCAAGATCCTGAGGATCAGCGACCAGCTCGACAAACGGCCGAAGCAGCTTTCCGGCGGCCAGCGTCAGCGCGTGGCGATCGGCCGGGCGATCACCCGCTCGCCCGAGGTTTTCCTGTTCGACGAGCCGCTGTCGAACCTCGATGCGGCGCTCAGAACCCAGATGCGGGTAGAGCTCAGCAGCCTGCATGCCGAGCTCGGCGCCACCATGGTCTACGTCACCCACGACCAGGTGGAGGCGATGACCATGGCAAGCCGCATCGTCGTGCTCAATCAGGGCATCATCGAGCAGGTCGGCTCGCCGCTGGAGCTTTACCGCAATCCCGACAATCTCTTCGTCGCCGGCTTCCTCGGCGCCCCGCGCATGAATTTCCTCGGCGTCACCGTCGATGCCGTCTCCGGCCTGAATGTGACCGTTTCCGCGCCCGGCCTGTCGCCGCTGACGGTGGAGCTCGCCCAGCCGGCGACGCTTTCGAAAGGCGCCGGCCTGACGCTCGGCGTCCGCCCGGAGGCGATCTCGGTGGTGGCCGAGGGCAGCGAGAGCGGCGCTGTGCATGGCGAGGTGCGCCTCGTCGAGCATCTCGGCCGCGAGACCATTCTCTATGTCGATGCCGGCAGTCTCAGCACCATCGCGTCGGAAAGCGGCACCGGCAACATCACCGCCCAGCTCAGCTACGTCGCGCCTTTCGCCGCCGGCCAGAAGGTGGCGCTGAAGCTCGATGCGCGCGAACTCTATCTCTTCTCTCCCGATGGCGGCCGCACGATCAGCGCCCGCAAGACCATTCTCGACAAATAGGAAAGACCAGCCCCGTGTCCGACAAGACCCTCTCCGTATGGAACACCGTCAAGACCGATCGCTTTCTCGTTGGCGCCCCGCACTATCCCGAGCATGTCGACGAAAGCTATTGGGAGCGCGATGCCGAGCGCATGGCGAAAGCCGGCTTCAACGTCGTGCGCATGGCCGAATTCGCCTGGCATATTCTCGAGCCGAAGCTCGGCACCTATGATTTCGATCTCTTCGACCGCGCCATATCAATGCTCGGCCGCCACGGCATCGATACGATCATGTGCACGCCGACGGCGACGCCGCCGCGCTGGCTGACCGCGGCCCACCCTGAAATTTTAAGGGTCGACGGCAAGGGCCGGCCGATGAGTCACGGCTCGCGCCAGCATTGCGACACCGCAAGCCCGGTCTTCCGCGAGCACAGCAAGCGCATCACCAAGGCGATGGCCGAGCACTACCGCGACAACCCTTTCGTCGTCGGCTGGCAGACCGACAATGAGCTCAACACCAGCATGCCGGAGAGCTTCTCCAAGGCGACACTCAGCGAGTTCCAGCTGTTTCTTGCCGATCAATACGGCGAGATCGCCAGGCTCAACCAGGCCTGGGGCGGCGATTTCTGGGCGACGGCCTATGACAGCTTCGACCAGGTGGTGCTGCCGATCGAATTCGGCCCGACCTTCCCGAGCCCCGGCCACCTGCAGGATTACCACCGCTTCCTCGCCTTTTCGACGGCGCGCTTCCAGCACGATCAGGTGGAGATCCTGCGCGCGGTCAAACCCTCCTGGTTCGTCTTCCACAATCTCGGCGGCTTGCGAGATATCGATTTCCGCGGCCAGTTCAGCAAGGATCTCGATTTCGTCGGCTACGACATCTATCCGATGCTCTATGACGAGTTCATGCGGCTCGGCAACCACGCCAAGGTGCAGGCGCTGCATCTCGATATCTGCCGCGGCTTCTCCGGCAATTACATCGTGCCCGAGCAGCAATCGGGCTTCGGCAGCCAGCCGGGCTTCTGCACGCTGACGCCGGAGCCGGGGGAGCTGCGCCGCATGGCGCTTTCCTCGGTCGCACACGGGGCCGACGGCCTGATGTTCTTCCGCTGGCGGCCGGCCCATTTCGGCGCCGAAATCTACTGGATGGGCATCATCGACCATGACGATATCGGCCGCCACCGCTATGAGGAGGCCAGGCGCTTCGCCGCCGAGATGATCGCGCTGCAACCCAAGATCCTCGGCACCTATGTGCGCATGGATGTCGGCATCGCCGGCTCCGATTTCGACAATCAGGAAGCCCACAAGACCTATCCGATCGGCCTGCCGAGCCCGCAGGACGATGCGATCCTCATGCACCAATATTGCTACGACCGCGGCATCGCCTGCGGCTTCATCCATCCCGAGGACGATCTCTCCAGGCTGAAGCTCTTCTACGTCCCCCACTGGGTGATGTGGAAGGACGAGTGGACGGCGAGGCTCGAAGCCTTCGCGGCCTCCGGCGGCACCGTCGTCATCGGCGCGCGCACCGGCACCCGCACGCAAGACAACCACGTCATCCGCGAAACCGCGCCGGGCACCGCACTTTCCAAGCTCACCGGCGTACGCGTCGAGGATTTCGGCCGCCTGGCCGCCCCCGGCGCCAATGGCCTGTTCGACGTGATGGAACGCTCCGGCGGCCTCGTCATCCCGCCGAACAAACCGGCCGAATCCCACCGCCGCCAGCGCCGCTTCAAGATCGGCAACCGCGAACTGCCCGCCGGCCATTTCTACGAAAACCTCACCATCGAGCCCGACGTCGAGATCATCGCCGCCTGGTCCAACCGCTACGCCGAGGGCCAGCCGATGGCGACCGCCCGCAAGGTCGGCAAGGGCCAGGTGGTCTATCTCGGCACCTACCTGACGCCGGAGCTGACCGACGCGCTGACCGAACGTCTCTTCCCGCAAGCCGGCATCGAGTCGCTGGTGGGCGGCCTGCCCGAAGGCGTCGAGGTGACGATGCGGATGAACGACGAGCGGCAGTTGCTCTTCGTGCAGAATTATACCGACCAGCCCGCATCGATCGGCGGCGTGCCGGCCGGGCGGGATCTGCTGGATAGAGAGAAACCGGTGAGGGGCACGCTCGAGCTTGGCGGTTATGGCTGTGCGATTGTGGAATTGGAGGGGTGAGGGGCGGCGCATAGGACGGTGATAGTCTAAGATGTGCCGTGTGACCCCCTCATCCGACCCTGCGGGCCACCTTCTCCCCGCTGGGGGAAGAGAGGGAGAATGCCGCTTCGCCATCGACCCTATTGCACGGAGTGCCTTTGAGCAGGCGGGTTCGTTGGGTAATGTCGGCGCGCCTTGCTCCCCCTTCTCCCCAGCGGGGAGAAGGTGGCCCGCAGGGTCGGATGAGAATCTGTGTTGGTTGTCAAGGTGGATTTGGGGTCCAGAGTCGATCCTGAGAGAGAAGACAGTTTGCCAGCACGAGCAGTTTGCGCATGATGGCGACAAGGACGACCTTGGCTGGTTTTCCTGCGGCTTTGAGGGTTTCTGCGAAACGCGCGAGCGCGGGATTGTAGCGAAATGCCGACAAGGCGGCCATGTAGAGGGCGCGCCGGGGTGCGGGCCTGCCGGCGCGGATGGAACGCCGTCCGGTTCGCGCACCGCTGTCGTTGGCGATTGGGGCCAGGCCTGCCAGCATGGCGGCCTGCTTGCCCGAACAACTGCCCAACTCGTCCATGCCGGCCATCAAGGCCAGGGCCGTGATGCGGCCGATGCCGGGAATGGAGGTGAGGATCTCGGCCTTGCGGCAGAGCTGCGGATCCTTGCCGACATATCGCTCGATCTCTTTGTCGAGACGGTCGATATGTTGTTCCAGCCTGCGCACGCGGCGGCTGAGTTCGCCGCGCAGAACCGCAGTGGTGGCGGTCTTGCTGCGATTTTGCAGGGCGGTAAGGTCGTCTTTGGCTGCCGATCGTGCATTGACCAGCTCCTGCAAGGCTTCGATGTGAGGACTTGGCGGCGCGGCAGCCGGCGGGCGCAGGCTCTCGGCCAAGAGCGCCAGGAAACGGGCGTCGAGCCGGTCGGTCTTGGCGAGATAGCCGCAGGCGCGGGCAAACATGCGTGCGCGCAGCGGATCGATCACGGCGACGGCAAAGCCGTCGCACCATAGCGAGCGATGGACGGGGCGATGGAACTTGCCGGTTGTCTCCATCACAATGCGTTCGGGCCGATACCTGGCCAGCAGCCGTTTCAGCTGGCCGATGCCGGCCTTGTCATTGCTAAACCGCCGGCTTTCGCCCAGCGGATGCAGATGAACATCCAGCCACTCTTTACTCAC
>NZ_NWTA01000023.1:0-114740 GCF_002531955.1 Rhizobium sp. M10
CGCGGAACAGATCGGGAAGGATGCCGGTATATTGGACCTTGACCGCATTGGCGCTGCCGTCGGTGACGGTAAATTCCACCGTCGAACCGGCGCCGCGCACGACGCTGCCGGCGCCCACCAGCCCGCCGAGCCGGATGCGGGTCTCAGGCGCCACCGGGGTCTTGGCCAGATCCGCCGGCATGTAGAAATAGGCCACCGACTGGCTGAAGGCGAACATCACCAACAGCACCGCCGCAAGGATGAAACCCATCCCGCCCGCGATCACCGCAAGGCGCTTCTGCTTGCGCGTCATTGCGTCATTCCTTCCGTGGCTATGCCAAGTTCCCTGGCAAGCGCCAGCAATTGCCGGCCCTGTTCACCCGCCGGTGGAAAGGCCGCAAGGCCGCGCTTCAGGGCGTCGGCTGCGCGATCCTTATCGTTCAATACGGTGTAGGAGCGGACGAGCCGCATCCATCCGTCGAAGTTGTTGGGCTCGGCGCTCAGCTTGGCGTCGAGGCTTTCGACCATGCCGCGGATCATCTGCTGGCGATCGCCGGCGCTCATGTTTTCGGCCGCCGCCACGTCTTCCGACGTCGGTCCGCCAGGCGCCGAAGGCTGGGCAGCCGCGCCGCCGTTCTTGGCGATATGTTCATTGACCAGCGGCAACCAGGGCGCATCGGCAGGCGATTGCTGCGCCAGCGCTTCGAAGGCTCGGCGCGCCTCGTCGGTCCGTCCCGCTTGCTCCATGCTGAGCGCGACATAGAAGCGGGCACGCGGATTGTCGGGTTCCAGCGTCAGCGACTGTTCCAGCGCCTGACGCGCCTCCTCCGTCACCACGCCGTCGGAGACCGCCATCAGCGTCTCGGCAAGCCCGTCGAGCCGGATCGGGCTCGGGCCGAGAAGCCGGATCGCGTTGCGATAGGCGACCACAGCATCGTTGACCCGCATCGTGCGGACATAGATCGGCGCCAGCACATCCCAGCCCTTGCCGTCATCGGGATTCTCGGCCAGGTGCCGTTCCGCCTTGGCAATCAGCACCGCCACGTCATTGCCGGGGTTTTCCAGCCGCGCCTCCAGCGGCTGCGCGGGCAGATCCGGCCTGCCCGTCGTCAAATAAAGACAGAGCCCGAGCACCGGCAGGATCAGGAGAACGAAGGCTTCACTGACACGGTGAGATCGTGCGGGTTTCGGCGTCGTCTCCGGTTCACCGGCAGCAACGGCGATCAGCCGCCGGCCGATTTCGGCCCTGGCGTAATCGGCCTCTTCCGGTGTGATCAGCCCGCCGGCAAGATCGCGGTCGAGTTCGCGCAGCTGGTCGCGATAGACCGCCGCCTCGCCGGCGCGGCTGTTCTCCGCCGCCTTCGCGCCACGCAGAAGGGGGTAAAGCAGAATGACGGCGACGGCTGCCGTCAGAACGGCAACGAGAATCCAGAACAGCATAGCGGCCCAAATACGTGAAGCGCGCGCCCATTCCAACTGCCAAAGCCGGAATGACGAAGATTTGAGGCTATTCGCCGCAATTCAGCCGGCTTAAAGCGCGTCGCATCCAATTTAATGCATCCGACCCGCTTTCGCTCTTTGTTTTTATGCCTGTCGTTGTCCGGGAACCGCCGCACACTTCCGGGCGACATGCATCAGACCTTAACCGAGCGGCGACCAGCTGCCGTCGTCGTTGCGGCAAGCAGCGCCTCGCGCCACGCTGTCCTTGCCGTCGACCGTCAGCGTATGGGTATATTGCCGGCAATTCTGCGAGCCGACCTGATAGGGCGCTGCCGCCACCACCTTGCCGGTGACCTCCTTGCCGCTCCAGACCACGGGCTGGCCGGCGGCTGCCCCTTCCAGCGCCCGGTATTCCGCCTCGAGCGCCCTTTGCTTGTCGCTGTCGCTCAAGCTGACGCCGCTGCGGCCGACGATGCCGCCCTGCAGCGCGGTGATGAAGGCGGCCGATGCCGAGGGTTTGCTGGAAAAAATGCCGCGCGAAGCAGCGCTCTTCGTCGTCGTGCAGCCGGTGAGCGCGACGGCGAGAAGCAGAATGGAAACGATCATGCCTTGCGAGCGTAGAATCATTGCGTCGAACCACGATCAGAGGTCAATTTCAGCCGATCGAAGTGCAGCGTCCCCGTGTCAGCATTAAGGCAAAGCATGCTATACATTTGCCACTATCCTTGTGACATCAAGCAGTTGGTCATGCAACATCCTTTGTGACGCCGGGCAGGATAAGCTTCGCCTTCAGCCCGCCCCATTCACCACGGGACAGCTCGAGGCGCCCCTGGTACTCGTTGGAAATCTCGGTGACGATCGACAGGCCGAGCCCGGTTCCGGGCTTGCTTTCATCGAGCCTGCGGCCGCGTTTCAGCGCCTCGCGGATCTGGTCGGGCTCCAATCCCGGCCCGTCGTCCTCGACGGCGAGCTCCACCCAATGACGGCGCGCGCTCGCCTCTGCGCCCTTGACGTCCTCGCGGGCCTCAACGGCCGAAAGCCGGACCTTGCTCTTGGCGAATCGCGCCGCATTTTCCAGGAGATTGCCGACCGTCTCCTCGAGATCCTGCTGTTCCATGGCGACGGCCAGATGCGGCGGCGAGACGACGAGATCGAATTCGGTGTCGACATTCAGGCGGCGCATGACGCGCACCAGCCGTTCGAGCGCCGGCTCGGCATCGGTGCGGGCGAGCACGGATTCGCGCTGCGCGGCGATGCGGGCCCGGTTGAGATAGGACTGCACCTGCCCCTGCATCGATTCCGCCTGGCTGCGGACCAATTCGCCATGGGATTTTTCGAGGACACGCGCCTCATTGAGAAGAACGGCGATCGGAGTCTTCAGCGAATGGGCGAGATTGCCGACCTGCATGCGCGCCCGCTCGACGATGCGGCGGTTGCTGTCGATCAGCGCGTTCACCTCGTTGGCGAGCGGCAGGATTTCGCGCGGGAAATCGCCCTTCAACTGCTCGCTCTCGCCGGCGCGGATGCGCTCCAGGGCGGCGCGCGCCTTGTCGAGCGGCTTCAGGCCGTAGAGAATCGCCAGCGCATTGACGATCAGGCTGCCGACGCCGAAGCCGGCAAGCGCCAGATAAAGACTATGGGAGAAGGTGCGCACATCGTCCTCGACGACGTCGACATTGCCGGTGACGCGGAAGCGCGCCGCACGCCCGTCGGTATCGAGCACCACTTCGGTTTCGGCGACCTGCACCCGGTTCCCAGAGGCATCCGTCACCTGGTAATAACGCTCGTAATTCTTGTCGAAGGGCGCCTCGACGACGGAGGGAACCGGAATGAGCGCCGAGCCGAGCGAGGGCGAGACCAGCGGCGCTGTCGTATAGGTGCCGAGCGGCTCCACCACCCAGTACCAACCGGTCTTCGGCTGGGCAAAACGCAGGTCGCCGAGCTGCGGACTGCCGCTCAACGCTCCCTGATCACCGATCGTCACCGAATTGATGACGTTATAGAGCTGCGCCCGCAAGAGATCCTGGAAGCCGCGTTCGGCGCTCTTGCGGTAGAGCGTCGAGATCAGCAGGCCGATCACCACCAGGGCCACCGTCGACCAGACCGTGGTCAGCAGCAGCACACGTGCGGTGAGCGACTTAATTCGCATGTTTCGGCGCTTGGATGCGGTAGCCGAGACCGCGCACCGTCTCGATCAGGTCGACACCCATCTTCTTGCGCAGACGGCCGACAAAGACCTCGATCGTGTTGGAATCGCGGTCGAAATCCTGATCGTACATGTGCTCGACCAGTTCGGTGCGCGAGACGACCTCGCCCATGTGATGCATGAGATAGGCGAGCAGGCGATATTCGTGCGAGGTCAGTTTCAGCGCCGTGCCGTTGACCGTCGCCTTGGAGGATTTGGTGTCGAGCCGCACCGGCCCGCAGACGATCTCGGAGGAGGCATGCCCGGCAGCGCGCCGGATCAGCGCCCGAATGCGCGCCAGAACTTCCTCGACATGGAAAGGCTTGGTGACGTAGTCGTCGGCGCCGGCGTCGATGCCGGCGACCTTGTCGCTCCAGCGGTCGCGCGCCGTCAGGATCAAAACCGGCACGCCGCGGCCGGCGCCGCGCCATTTTTCGAGCACGGTGACGCCGTCCATCTCCGGCAGGCCGATATCGAGGATGATGGCGTCATAGGGTTCGGTATCGCCGAGGAAATGGCCCTCCTCGCCGTCGAACGCCTGGTCGACGACATAGCCCGCCTCCTTCAGCGTGTCGGTCAGCTGCCGGTTCAGGTTGACGTCGTCTTCGATTACCAGGATGCGCATCGGTCCGCCTTCGTCCGCTTCAAATCGATCATGTTCTGAATAGACCGATTCCGCCTACATCGGAACCTTTACCGTCACCTTGCGCGGACGTTGGCCGTTGCCCGACACCAGAACGGTGATGATGCAACTATCGCCCACCGGTTGCACGGACAGGAGCTGGCCGCCCGTCTGCTCGACGACCTGGGCTGCGGCAGCGCTGCAATCGCCTGCCACGCGCAGGACGAGGGTGCCCGCGCCGTCCGATGAGGGCGCCGATACCACCAGCCCGGCGGCCACTACTGCGACGCTCAGAGGAAAGGCCATGTGTTATGCTTTCAAGGGTAGTTCCAACTTGCTGCGACTATGTACTCACGTGACCTGAATGGCAAATGAATGCGCTGTAATACAGGGTGTTTAGAACCGTTCTCGACTGCTGGCGACAGCCGGTTTCAGCTGCTGAAAACCGATGCCGCAGCGGCCTTCGGCGGCCTTCTGCACATGGATAAAAGGTCTTCGGCCAAGGCACAGACGGCGGGCTGGGCGGGGACGCTCGAATCAAGCCGGCGCGCGGCGAGCTGCCGGAAATTGCAATCGCAGCTTTTACCGGCCGATCGAAACTGTTATGTCCTTGCGGCTCCCGCATTCAGGCCATTTCAGCACCAATGCCAAACTCCCTCCGCTTCCGCTCGGCGCAGACGGTCTTCGTGCTCGCCATCACCCAGCTGATCGGCTGGGGTACGACCTTCGACATGCTTGGGGTGATGGGCCGCATCGTGGCGCCCGATCTCGGCATGGCGAACGAGGTGGCGTTTGCCGGTCTGACGATCATGATGTTGGTCAGCGCCATCGTCGGCCCGGCGACCGGCCGCTGGCTTGGCCGTTACGGCGCCGCCCGGGTGCTTTCGGCGGCTTCCCTGACCTTTGCCCTCGGCCTCTGTCTGCTTGCCGCCGCCAACGGCGTCATTCTCTACGCCGCCGCCTGGATCGTGATCGGCGTCGGCGGCGCGCTCGGCCTGTCGGCGCCGGCCTATACCGCCGTCGTCGAGCGTGAAGGGATGAACGGCAAGCGCGTCATCGCCATATTGATGCTGTTCACCGGGCTTTCGAGCGCCATCTTCTGGCCGATCCTCAGCCTGCTCAACGAAGCCGTCGGCTGGCGCCTCACCTTCCTCATCTGCGCAGGCCTGCAATTCTTTGTCTGCCTGCCGCTGCATCTTTTCGCCCTGCCGAAGCCGATCGCAAGCCATGTCGACGGCGCCACAGCCGACATCGCCCCGGTGCCGCTGTCGAAGGCGGCACAGCGCAAGGCCTTCCTGCTGATCGCCGCGGCGACGACCCTTACCACCTTCGTCACCTTCGGCATCTCGCCCTCGCTGCTCGAGATCTTCCGCCAGTCCGGCGCCACGCCGGCCTTCGCGCTGCAGCTCGGCTCGGCCCGCGGCGTGCTCGGCATCTCGGCGCGCTTCCTCGACATGCTGCTCGGCCGGCGCGGCAACCCCGTCCTCAGCGCCGCCATGGGCATCGGCCTGATGCTGATGAGTTTCCTGATGATGCTGGCCACCAGTCCGTCGACGCCGCTGCTCGTCACCTTCGTCCTGCTTTACGGCTTCGGCTCCGGCGTCATGGCCGTCGCCCGCGCGCTTCTGCCGCTGGCAGTGTTTTCGCCGCGCGAATTCGGCCTGCAATCGGCCCGCCTGTCGCTGCCGCAGAACCTGGCCAATGCGATCGCCCCGGTCGTCTTCACCGCCATCCTCGACCGCGCCGGCACCGGCCCGGCGCTTTTCGCCGCTGCCGCTCTCGCCGCCTTGTCGCTGACCTTCGTGCTGATGCTGATGGCGCTGCTGCGCGGCGCGCGGGCAGCGCAGCCGAGCCCGGCCGTTTGATGAGGCCTGGAATGGACGCCGTCTTACGCTGACGAGTGAACGGTCGCGTTTGACGAATCTTTTGAATCGTTTGCCGCCGATTTTTCGAAAGTTGGGTCCGGTGGCTCACAGCTGCGTTCGACATCCGGCGCCCGCGAGTCCGGAATTCTTCTTATCCCTTTGAAATTTCAGCGAAACAATGACAGGAAGCCGATGGCCTGCCGATTCAGAGCGGCCGCTTCACCGCTGTGCGGCTGTCGTAGTCCGCGGCGATGCGCTTTTCCCGCAGCGGTCGGACACGCTCGATCGAGCGCTGATAATCGGGATGCGCCTTATAGGCGGCAAGAGCCGCTTCATCGTCGAATTCGCCATAGACGACGAGATCGATCTCGGTACCCAGCTGATCGGTCTTCACATTGGTGCCGATTTCCAGCAGCCGCGCATGCGGAATGGCGGTCAGGATCGAAAGCCCGGCCCTCACCTCCTCCAGATGTTCTTCCTGCACGGTGAAGAAGACGATGTGGCGGATCACGCGGAAGCTCCTGTCAGATTTCAGAGGTCGGCCCGCGCGATACCATGTGCGCCCCTGGCCTTCAACCGCGCGACCTGCCCGGCGCGGCATCCGGACGCATCGCCGCATTGAAAACCATGGCGTAGCCCGCGAGCTTCTCGGCCCGGTCGGTGCCGTTGACGATGCGGCGCGCATTGACCCAGTCCTCGGTCGTCGCGTTCAGGTGATCGGCAAGTTTGTGGCCGGTAAAGCTGCCCTGCAGCATGCCTTCGATCAGGATCGTCACCGCCGCATCCATCTCCATCGCCCGGTCGGGATCGGCAACGAGATCGATGCCCGTCAAACCACTCATCGCCTCGTAATTCCGCTTATGGGTAAGCTGCACCAGGCCACGCCCGAGCCAGCAGCGGCCATCCTCGTCCGGTCGCCAGTAGGGCGTCTTTACCCAGGCGAGCCGGCCTGCAGCATAGGCCGCCTCCAGGATCTCGACGGCGCGGGCATCGCTTTCAGCCAGCGTCTCGCGGACCGGCTGCATCGTATAGGCGGTCTCGTGATAAGCGGTCGCGAGGATATAGGCGAGCCATCGGCGGTCGGCCTGCGCAAACCGCCTTTCCCAGGCGTCGAGAATCGCCGCGATACCCACTACCTGAGGCTGAGTTAGCTCTCCTTTAAAGAGCTCCTCGCGCACCGCATCAAAAAAGAACATCCGATCCATGTGGACAACCATACCGCGCTTCCCGAGAGTCTCGTGGTTAAAACCGTCTTAATCGATTAAAATCAACTTAATCGTTTGAAGTGTCTAAGCCCCTGATTTACACGGCTTTTGTCTTGTGCAATGCATCTTCTCGCCCTGAAGCCTTACCACCACAAGAGGAGACTTCCGATGCAGACGCCTGCCAACACCCAGACCACCATTCCCCAGCACGTCGTCGACCAGATGGAAAACGAGTGGCGCCAGATTCGCCTTGAACGCGAGAACATCCGCCCGACCCGGCAGCCGCAACAGCAGCGCTGAGAAATACAGGCAGAGCGGCGCGGATGTAAGGGCTGCCTTCATCGCGTCTCGGCCTCAAGCCGCTTCGCCAGCGTCTCCAGCGACCGGGAGAAGACCGTTTCATCTCTAAGCGCGCGCGACAGCACCAGTGCCCCTTGAATGCCGCAGACGCCCTCCTCGGCCAGCGTCTGCGCCTCCTCCTCGACACAGCCAGCCCGCATCAGCGCCGAACGCAACGCGTCGATCCAGCGGATGAAATAGTCGCCGATCGCCGCCGAAAACTGTTCGCGGGTGTCGTCGAGCGCGAAGGCGCCGACGAGGCAGATGCGGCGGCCGGAACGGAAGTAGTCATTTACATTGGCCCACATCGCCGCGATCGCCTGACGGGCATCGTCATGTCGCAGCGGCCGATAGACTGCCTCTTCGAACCAGGCATCGATATCGGCGAGCACGGCGCCGGCCATCTCCTCCTTGCCGCCCGGGAAGAAGTGATAAAGGCTGCCCTTGCCGATGCCGGTGCGTTCGGTGATACGGCTGAGCGTGGCGCCCTCATAGCCGAGCTCGCGGAAGATTTCCGCGAGCAGCGGCACGATGTCGGCGCGTTCATAAACGGTCTTCACCGGGCTGAAATCATCCTGTTCTAGAGGCCGAGGTCCGTCAGACCGGGATGATCGTCCGGACGTCGGCCGAGCGGCCAGTGGTATTTGCGCTCCGTTTCCCGGATCGGCAGATCGTTGATGCAGGCAAAACGGCGCTGCATCAAGCCGGCCGCATCGAATTCCCAGTTCTCATTGCCGTAGGAGCGGAACCAGTTGCCGCTGTCATCGTGCCATTCATAGGCAAAGCGCACGGCAATGCGATTGTCGGTGAAGGCCCAGATCTCCTTGATCAGCCGGTAGTCCAGCTCCTTGGCCCATTTGCGCGTGAGAAAAGCGACGATCTCGGCGCGGCCGGTGATGAATTCGGCGCGGTTCCGCCAGCGGCTGTCCGGCGTGTAGACGAGCGAGACGCGCTCGGGGTCGCGGCTGTTCCAACCGTCCTCGGCGAGGCGGACTTTCTGCGTGGCGGTCTCCAGGGTGAAAGGCGGAACGAGGCTGGACATGAGATCTCCTGTACTGAATGGTTCTTAGTTTACCGAACGGTACAGGTATTGCAACTCTGTATCGGGCGGCGCTCGAGCTTAGACGTCGGAGCGCCGGCTCCACCGCAGCGGCAGGGCATCCGGGCGAAGCACAATGTTCTCGGGCGTGAAACGCCACAGCCTTTCCGCTTTGGGAAAGGCGGCGATCTCAGGCGAATCGAGCAGCACCTCGACCCGACCGGTCATCTGCAGCATGTCGCCGGTTTCGAAATCGATGAAGACCAGCCCGGCCTTCGGATTGACCAGGAAATTGCCGAGCGTGTTGAAGAATCGATTGCCGGCAAAGTCGGGGACGGTCAGGGCGCCGTCGGCGCCGAGATGCACGAAGCCGGCATAGCCGCCGCGATGAGAGACGTCGACCTGGCGTTCGCCATTCCCCCGGTCGACATAGGAAGCGACGAAGAACGTATCGGCGCTCTCGACCATCCGCCGCGCGCGCGCGTCGAGCTCATGGGACCGCAGCGGCGGCAGCGTGGCCGGCAGGGCGGGATCGCGAACGAAGGCGGCGGCGCGCGGCTGGATGTATTGCGGGCAATTGCCGAAGCTCTGGCCCACGCGCAGGCGGAAGGCGCCGGCATCCGTCCTGCGGATGACGCCGTTCAGCCGGTTGCGCCGCCGGGTCTCGAGCTGAATGCCGAGCATCGCGACGGCGGCGCCATCCTCCATGCCGGCGTCGGCGGGATCGGCCGGCTCGCGCGGCAGGCGGACCTCGAGCGTCTCCGGGTCCGGCGAGGACATGAAGCCCGGCTGCGCGGCCCGCACCGTCGCCCAGACGTTGCCCTTCGCATCGACCGTGCCGAGCACGACGAAAGGCAGCATTGGAAAGAAGGCGCGGTGCTGCTCGGGCATCGCCTTGCGGACGAAATTCCGCCCCGGCCCGTCCATGCGTTCGACGACGCCGAGGCTGCGCTGCATGGCAAGCTCACCCTGATGCCAGGGCGATGCCGCATCCTCTCCTGACTGCTCCAGCATCATGGCCTCCTTTCAGGCGCGATTTTCGACCGGGGACGGATCTTTATGCGGCCAGGCCGATCTTCGTCCTGCGGAAGCCGACGAAACCCGGCAACGCCTCGATGCGGGCAAGCCAGGCGCGCACGGCCTGATAGGGCGCGGTGTCGACATTGCCCTCCGGCGCATTGGCGATGTAGCTGTAAAGCGCGATATCGGCGATGACAGGATTGTCGCCGAGCAGGAAGGCGCGGCCGGAGAGCTCCGCCTCGACCAGCGTGAGAATACGGTGCGCCCGGGCAATCACCTCATCGGCATGAAATTTGGCGCCGAAGACGGTGACGAGACGAGCGGCGCAAGGCCCGTAGGCGATCTCGCCCGCGGCGACCGAGAGCCATTTCTGGATCCGCGCCGCCGTCAATATGTCCTCCGGCAGCCAGTCGGTGCGGCCATATTTGCGTGCGAGATAGACGAGGATGGCGGCGGAATCGGAAATGACCGCGCCATCGTCGTCGAGCACGGGCACCTGGCCAAAAGCATTGAGCTTCAGGAACTCCGGAGCCTTGTGAGCGCCGGCAGCCATGTCGACCTCGACCAGTTCGTAAGGCACGCCGAGCAGTGACAGGAACAGGTGAACCCGGTGCGAATGGCCGGACAGCGGATGATGGTAGAGTTTCATGACGGTTCCTCTGAGGTCTGATGGGCGGGAACAAGGCCTCGGCCTTGCCGGCGATGGCCGTTCGAACCATCTGCAGGGAATTTACTGCCTTCCAATGAACTGCAGTAGGATGCTAATCTGGAAGGCGTGTTCTCAATTGATGGAAGGATAAAATGGACCGCCTCGATGCCATGAGCGTGCTTCTTGCCGTTGTCGAGCAAGGCAGCCTGTCGGCCGCCTCGCGGCATCTGCGTTCACCGCTGGCAACCGTCAGCCGCAAGGTCTCCGAGCTCGAGGCGCATCTCGGCGCCAAGCTGCTGCAGAGAAGCAATCGGAAGATCACATTGACCGAGGCCGGACGCTCCTATGTGGAGGCGGCGCGGGAAATTCTTAACCGGGTGGAAGAAGCGGAACGGACGGCCGCCGGCGAATACAGCGCGCCGAAGGGCGAGCTGACGATGACCGCGCCGATCGTCTTCGGGCGGCTGCATGTCCTGCCTGTCGTGGTGGATTTCCTGAAGGCCTATCCCGAGATCAATCTGCGGCTTATGCTCGGCGACCGGCTGTCGAACCTCGTCGAGGATCATATCGACCTCGCGCTGAGGATCGGCACCCTTGTAGACAGCAACCTGATCGCCACGCGGCTCGGCGCGATCCGCCGCACCGTCTATGCCAGCCCGGATTATCTCGCGCAGCACTCGGCACCCCGCCACCCGAGCGATCTTTCCGCACATGACTGCATCACCTTCGAGAACATGGCCTCGACGCGGAGCTGGACCTTCACGGAGGGGAAGCGCGACCTCGCGGTGCCGATCCGCTCACGGCTTGCGGTCAACACCGCCGAGGCCGCCGTCGATGCGGCCGTCGCCGGTCTCGGCATCACCCGCGTACTCTCCTATCAGGCGGCCCGCGCCGCAGCGGCGGGCCTGCTGGTGCCGCTGCTCCAAGATTTCGAACCGCAGCCCGCGCCGGTGCAGCTCGTCTATCCCTCGCAGGGACTGGTGCCGCTGAAACTGCGGGCGCTCATCGATTTCGCGACGCCGCGCCTGCGCGCGACGCTGAAATAGGCTTTAGGCGAGCCTGCCCTCTTCCGCCTTGTAGAAATACTGGCTGGCGACCAGCCAGCCTTTCAGCGGCCGCAGTGGCGGAATGCAGGTGGCGAGCATGAAGGGGCCGGTGACCAGAAGCTGCACCCAGATCGGCGCCGAGAACGCCACCTCCAGCCAGACGCCGAGCAGCACGCTCGGGATGCAGGCGAAGCAGATGACGAAGAAGGCCGGGCCGTCGGCCGGATCGGCGAAGGCATAATCGAGGCCGCAGACCTCGCATTGCGGCTGCAGCGTCAGGAATCCCTTGAACATATGGCCCTGGCCGCAACGCGGGCAGCGTCCCCTGATGCCGGTCTGCATCGGGGGAAGTGGGGGATAGTCGGTATCCATGATAACCTCGTCTTCTCTGGCATACGGCTCAATGCCAATCAATGCCACATAGATGTATGCATTCAATATAAATACATTACGCCTCAATCACCAGTCAACTTGCCAGAATGCCGCAGATCCCCGTCGGCTGCCGACCGGGCAACGCAGACATCACATCGAAGGGGATGATACCCGAAGCGGCCTGAGGGCAGGCTTAGAAGAACGACGCCGCCATCTCCGGCGGGCCTTCCAGCGCATGGGCCATGAATTCCAGTGCGCCGTGCAGTCTCTCCCGGGTGATCGGACCGCCGAGGCAGACCCGCACCGCTTCCGGGGCGGCGCCCTCGACGGTGAAGGCATCGCTTGCCACGACGCCGATGCCGGAGGAACGCATATGACTGCCGAAGGTGGAGCGGGTCCAGCCATTGGCGAGCGGCAGCCAGATGTTGAAGCTGATCGGATCGGCGCGGTAGCTGCCGGCCGGCAGGATGGCGGCAACCATCTGCTGGCGGGCGGCGGCCTCGGTGCGGACGAAGCGCAGGATCGCATCGGCCGTGCCGTCTTCGATCCAGCGGGTGGCGAGCGCCATGGTCAAAGGCGAAGCCATGACGTTGTTGGCGCGCATGGCGCTGACGAAAGGCCATACGGCCTTGCTGTCGGGCGCCACGACATAGGCAAGGCGCAGGCCCGCGCCGAGGCATTTCGCCAGGCCGCCAATATGCCAGGTCAGATCCGGCACCATTGCCGCCAGCGGCGCCGGACCATGCTCAGGAATGAAGCCATAGGCATCGTCCTCGACGATCGGCAGCTGATATCTGCGGGCGACGGCCGCGATTTCCGCGCGCCGGTTGGTTGAAATCGTCAGCGTCATCGGGTTCTGCAGCGTCGGATTGAGATAGAGCGCCTTCGGCTTCAACCGCTCGCAGGCCTTCGCAAGGGCCTCCGGCAGGACACCGTCCTCGTCCATCGGCAGGCCGGCGAGATTGAGCCGCAGCTGGGCGGCGATCGAGCGCATGCCGGGATAGGTGATGATTTCCGACAGCACGGTCTCGCCCGGCTTTGCCAGCAGGCCGAAGATCGCCAGCAGGGCCGGATGGGCGCCCGGCGTGACGAAGATCCGCTCCTGCGACGGCGTGAGCCCGCGGCGTCCGAGCCAGGCGGCGGCGGCGTCCTTATCCATGCCGGAGCCGCCGAAGCCCTGGTAACGCAGAAGCTGAACGAGACTTGCGGCCACCGCCGACATGCCCTCGCGCATGCCGGCGATCAGTTCCGGATCATCCGGTTCCGGCGGCATGTTCATCGAGAAATCGACGATCGATGCGCGGCGCGGATCGGGTACGGCGTCAGGCGCGAAGTCCTGCCGCGCCTTGCCCGCGCGGCCGGTGACGAAGGTGCCCCGGCCGACATGCGACTCGACAAGCCCGCGCTTCTGCGCCTCGACATAACCTCTGGCCACGGTGGTGAAATCGACATTCAGGCGCTTGGCGAGGTCGCGCTGCGGCGGCAGCCGGTCTCCAACCGCCAGATGGCCGCTGCGCAGATCCATTTCGATCAGATCGGCAATCGCCATGTAACGCGGGCTGCTGCTGCGGCTGAGATCGGGATGCCAGTCCTTCATGTCATGATCCGTGCCCGTCTGATTCCTGGTAGGATTGACTGTATATTGTTGCGCAGAGACGCTGTCACCCCCGGATATTCCCGGTATCCCCTCCACGGTCGCGGCATGCGGGTGCGGAAATTCCCGTCGCGCCAGCCTTGCCGCCACCCCTTCATCTTCTTACCTATTAAGGAGGCGCGCCGGCTTTCGGTCTCGCGCGGCGGCGCCCTCGGGATAAAAGCATGAATATCGATCCGATCCTGCGGTCAGTCGTGGCCGTCCGTTCCTCCATTCCGGAAGATGCCTTCACGGCGGAGACGCTGGGCACCGTCCGGGAGGGCAGCGGCGTCGTCATTCGCGACAACGGGCTGGTGCTGACCATCGGTTATCTCATCACCGAGGCCGAGGAAGTCTGGCTGACGACCCAGGACGGCCGGGTGGTTCCCGCCCATCCCCTTGCCTATGATCAGGAAAGCGGCTTCGGCCTGGTGCAGGCGCTCGGCGTTCTGAACGCCCCGGCGGTGGATATCGGCGATGCGGCCGCCGCCAGGCCCGGCGATCCCGTCGTGCTTGCCGATGGGATCGGCGAGTTCGTCCAGGCAAACATCGTCGCCCGGCAGGAATTCGCCGGCTACTGGGAATATCTGCTGGATGAGGCGATTTTTACCGCACCGGCCCATCCGGCATGGGGCGGGGCTGCGCTGATCGGCGCCGACGGCAAGCTTCTCGGCATCGGTTCGCTTCGCCTGCAGATGAGCCAGGATGGCGAGATCGCCGATATCAATATGGTCGTGCCGATCGATCTTTTGCCGCCGATCCTCGACGACCTCTTAAACCGCGGTCAGGTCAACAAGCCGCCACGGCCCTGGCTCGGCGCATTCTCCGCCGAGAGCAATAGCGGCGTGGTGGTGATGAGCGTGGCCGAAGGCGGACCGGCCGCCGAGGCCGGCCTGCGTCAGGGCGATATCATCTCCGAGATCCGCGACGAAGAGGTCGATGGCCTGGCCGATTTCTACCGCAAGCTCTGGAGCAGTGGCCCGGCCGGCGCCGAGATTCCGATGCGGATCCTGCGCAACGGCCGCGAAGCCTGGCTGCGCGTCAAATCCGCCGACCGCAACAGCTTTCTGAAAAAACCGCAGCTGCAGTGAGCCGCATCGGCCCCTTGAACGCTGCCGGACGTCCGAACGGATTCACTTTCGTTTGGTGGCCATTTAACAATGCTGGTGTTGCATTGATAAAGATGCTGGTGTTGCATTGATCTTGAGATGAACGGAGTTTGCAGCCCATGTTCGATCATGTCTCCATCGGCGTCAAAGACCTCGACAGAGCCCGCCGTTTCTACGACGCGGCGCTGGCGCCGCTCGGCTATGAGCGCCTGTCCAATTCCGATGGCGTGATCGGCTACGGCCCTGATGAGGTCGGCCTCTGGGTGATACAGGCGGAGCATCCCGTTGTCGCCGACATGCAATCCGGGCTGCATTTCTGCTTCGTCGCTCCGAACGAGGCCGCTGTCGACGCCTTTCACGCGGCGGCTATCGCTTCCGGCGGCACCGACAATGGCGAACCGGGTATCCGGCCGGATTACGGCCGCTTCTATTACGCCGCCTTCGTCATCGATCCCGACGGCTACCGGCTCGAAGCCTATTTCCATAAGGGTGAGATATAACGGGCTCCGAATTTCGAGCAATTCCGAACGAACTTCGGCATCACCAATGCCGCGGCTGCCGGCTGGCAGGCCCTGCCGACCTGGGGTTCGCTCTCGGCGTCGCTGGTGCTGATCCTGCTCTTCCTCGCGGTTGAAGCACGCCATGCCGATCCGATGGTGCCGCTCGGCATGTTCCGCCGGGCGCGGCTGCGGCACGCCAATGCGATCGCCGCCCTCTTCCAGGGCGCCTATGTCGGCTTCCAGTTCCTGGCGACGCTCTATTATCAGAACGTCATCGGCTGGTCGGCCTTCACGACAGGCTTCTCCTTTGCCCTCGGCGGCGTCTTCGTGATGTTCCTGGCGCCACGCTTTGCGAACCTGGCGCAAAACCGCGGCGCCACCGGCCTGATGGCGGCAGGCGTCGGGCTGCAGGCCTTCAGCTACATTTTTTGGGTGACGGCACTCGGACATGTCGATCCGATCCTGCTCGTGCTGGTCTCGCAGGTCCCGCTCGGCCTCGGTTATGCCATGACCTACCCTTCGGTGCAGGTCGCAGCGCTTTCCGATGTCGAGGACGACAAATCGGGGCCCGCCTCCGGCCTGCTCTTCGCCTCCTTCCAGATCGGCGGCGGCATCGTGCTTGCGGCCGCTTCGGCGGTGTTCGGCGCCGCGCCGAATTTCGGCTGGGACCCGTATGTCGCCGGCGTCGCCTTCGTGGCGCTGCTTGCGATCGCCATCACCCTGCTTGCAGCCGCAGGTCCGAGGACATCAGCCGTCCGGAGGCCCGCCTATCAGGCGGCGGAATGACCGTTGCGCCCGCACCCTTATCGGTGCGGGCTTTTCATAAGCAAAAACGAATATTCATAGCGAGAATCCCATTGCCTTGCCTCGGCGAAAGGCGCATGGTTTCGCCGTCGGCAGCCATTGTCCGGGCGCTGCCGACTGAGGGTTTTCATACCTTCGCCCCGACGAAAGGAGGACCGATGTCTTCCACTTCCAAAAAGCCATACCTGACCTCGTCCGATCTCGACATGCTTCAGTCCGTACTCGACAATGCGGGCTACGAGGCCAGGATCGCGCCCGACGACGGCGGGGGCTGCAATGTCGCAGCGATGCTGCTGATCAAGCTGTTTCAGGAGGGCGTAACGTCGCCCGCCATGCTTTCGCAGGCACTCGAACACTACTTCGGCAAGCTGAAGACGCCGCCGAAACCAGTCACTCCGGTATACGACCGTTATGCGATCCAGGGATTGCCCAGCGACAGGCGTAAGACAAACCTCAAACCCGACGCGCGAAGCTGAAAACGCGCTTTGCATTCGTCTGAACAGGAGATCGATCGATGGCAAAAGGTCAGCTGAGAAGCAATCGCGAGGCTCGCAAACCGAAGAAGGACAAGCTGGCGCCGAAGATGGCACGCACATTCGCCGGCCAGATGAAGGCCGCGACCCAGGCCGCTCCGCACGGAAGCAGCGCGCCGAAGAAATAAGCTCGCATCGAGCCTTCGGGTGAATCGCCCCTCGCCGCCTCCATGACAAACGCAAGTCGGGATCGATTTGCGTAATGGGTGATGTGTGGCTAAAAGCGGCAGCGCGTCCTGCCGGGACGCGCGATCAGCGATGATCGTGTTTTCGAAAAGCCGGAAGGTGCCACAGAGCATGACTCCTCTTCAAATAATCAACCGCCTCGGCGATCCGTCGAGCGTCGCAGCCTTTTGCGGCGATATTTCGTGATCGAACGCGCGCACCGCTTCGAGAGCGAGGAAATCCGGCTTGCCACCTTGGACGAGCCTTGTGAAAATCCGCAGAACCCTGCGGCACCGACAGCACTTTTCGCCGAAAAAGCCTGGTTGAAGATCCTTGCAGGATATCGCCAGCCGAGGGCCACACGCAGTGCCTTTGAACTGGCCGTCACAGCTATTCCCTTTGCGCTGTTCTGGGCCGCCGCATGGGCGTCCGTTCGTTACGGCTTTTTGCCGGGCCTGATCCTTGTCATCCCGGCAGCCGCTTTCCTGCTCAGGCTGTTCATGATCCAGCATGATTGCGGCCACGGCTCATTTTTCGCCCGCCGCCGCCTCGACGACTGGGTCGGGCGCACGATCGGCATATTGACGCTGACGCCTTACGACTACTGGCGTCGGGCACATGCGGAACATCACGCCTCGGCCGGAAACCTCGACGAGCGCGGCGTTGGCGACATTGAGACACTGACGATCGCCGAATATAACGCGCGGTCCCGCCGGGGGCGGCTTGCCTACCGGCTCTACCGGCACCCAGCCGTCATGTTCGGGATCGGGCCGGCATGGCTGTTCATCTTCAAGCAGCGCCTGCCCTTCGGCATGATGCGCTCCGGCCCCCTGCCCTGGATCTCGACCATGGCGACCAACCTTGCCATCGCTCTGGCCGCCGCCTTATTGATCTGGGCGGGCGGGATCGTTCCCTTCCTCCTGGTGCACCTGCCGATCGTGCTTCTAGCGGGAGCCGCTGGCGTCTGGCTGTTCTATGTCCAGCACCAGTTCGAGGAAACGCACTGGTCGAAGAAACCTGACTGGCAGTTCCAGCATGCGGCGCTGCACGGTGCCTCGCATTACGACCTGCCGCCGGTGCTGCGCTGGATCACCGGCAATATCGGCATACACCATGTGCATCATCTGGCGAGCCGGGTGCCTTATTATCGGCTGCCGGAGGTGCTGAGGGACCATCCCGAGCTGGCCGATATCGGCCGCATCACGCTCATGGAAAGCCTGCGCTGCGTCAAGCTGGTGCTCTGGGACGAACAGACGAGGCGGCTGGTGTCGTTTCGTGACGTGGCGCGGCTCAGAGCCGCAAGCTAACGGGCTGCCTCAGCGATAGCCGGTGACATCCGCCGGCTTACCCGGCTCCTGCACTTCCACGATGTAGCGCCAGCAATCCGGCCGCGACCCGTCGATGTCATCGAAGCCATAGACCTTGGCCAGGCCGCCGCTCGACAGCGACTGACCGTTCCAGCGGGCGCGATCGGGATCGACGGCGATGGCCGCCACGGCGCGGCCGACGAAGCGCGGCGTTTCGGAAATGGCGAAATGCGGCTGGACCTTCGTCGCGTCGCGCCAATTCGCCTCGCTGACACCATAGGCGTCCAGCATCATTTCGGAGCGCAGCCAGCCGGGGGTGATCGAGAGGGCGGTGGCGCCGTGTTTCGCCAGATCCTGGGCGTGCGCCCAGGCCATGCGGATGACGCTTGTCTTGACGAGGTCGTAAAAGGGCGACAGCCGGTAATGCGCGGCGTTGTATTCCGCCGTGCCGTCGGTCACCTCGACCAAGAGCCCGCCCGGCCGTTCGATCATCAGCGCCAGCGCGTAGTGGGCGGTGATCAGATGTGTCTCGATGCCGAGCCGCAGCATGCGCAACCCCTTGTCCAGCGAATGCTCCCAGACGGGCTTGTCCCATTCGAACAGCTTCTCGCAGCCCCAGATGTCGTTGACGAGAATATCGAGCCTTCCGGTTTCCGCCCGGATGCGTGCGACCAGCGCCTCGACTTCATGGGCGACCAGATGATCCACCTGCACGGCAATGCCCCTGCCGCCCGCCGCCGTCACCAGCTCGGCCGTCTCCTCGATCGTCTCCGGCCTGGCATATTCGGATTGATGGGCGCGCGTCGTGCGCCCTGTCACATAAACCGTTGCGCCGGCAGCGCCGAGTTCAACCGCAATACCGCGGCCGGCGCCGCGCGTCGCACCGGCCACCAAAGCCACTTTCTCCCGCAAGTCCGCTGTCATTTCGCCATCCTCCGCGTTAGAACCGAAAAACGCCTTGTATATAAACGAATGCTCGTTCATAAATAAGCTGAATGCAAGAGGGAATTTTATGCCGCGTCGCCGCACACTGTCGGATGAGCAGCTTCTCGCCATGGTGCTGGCGCTGATCCAGACTAAAGGGCCGGATGCCGCGACCTTTGCGGCAGTGGCAAAGGCGAGCGGCCTTTCCGGCTCGACGCTGGTGCAGCGTTTTGCGACGAAGGCCGCGATGCTGCGTGCGGCGCTGCTCTATGCATGGGACAGGCTGGATGCGGAGACGGCAAGGCTTGCCGAAAGCGTGCCGAAAACGTCTGACGGCGCGGTCGCGCTGCTTGTCGGCCTGTCGCAGGATTACGGCGACAATGCCGCCGCCTATGGCGAGGGACTGCTGCTGCTGCGCGAGGACTTCCGCGACCCAGTGCTGCAGGCCCGAGGGGCCGCCTGGGGCAAAGCGCTGACGGCAGCGATCGCACGCTGTTTCGGATCGGCGAGCGCGCCGGAGACCATCGCCCGGCTGATGCTGTCGCAATGGCAGGGCTCGCTCACCTGGTGGGGCTTTGGCGCAGAAGGGCGGGTGGATGAATATGTGGAGACGGAGCTGCGGCGGTTCCTCGCGGCGGTCCCTGTCCATTCGGCTAAGCGGCCGTGAAGATCATCGCCTTGATAAAATAAACCAAGGTGGCGGTGGTGACGATCGTCGCCGATGTGAGCAGCAGTCCGATCAAGGTGACGAGACCATCCCGCTCCATCAGGGCGACGGCCAGCACGACCAGCGAGACCACCGGCAGGATATTGCCGAAGGGGATCGGCAGCGCGATCACCACAGCAAGCAGGAAGACAGGAACGCCAAGAAGTGCCTGCACTGTCGGACCGGTGAGAACCTGCAGCCGGCCGGCGCGCACGAGCTTTTCCACCCGGGCGATCACCGGAACCGCGTGACCGACGATAAGATCAAGCGCTGCGGGCGAAACCCGGCGATCCCTGAGGATGGCGGGCAACCAGATCTTCCGGCCACCCGCGACAATCTGGAGGGAGACCAGCGCGAGCGCGGTGCCGAAGACCATTCCGAACGGCCCGGGGATTGGGGTCAGCGCCGGGATTGCCAGGAACAGGATGGTGAAGGCGATGCTCGTCTGGCCCATCGCCTCCAGAGCCTCGCCGACGGAGAGGCCGCCCTTTACCCGGGCGATTTCCAACATCTCGCGAAGCCGCGTCGTGGCCACACCGCGCGGCGGTTGTTTCTTTCCGTCTTGATCAATCACACGGTCCATTTTCAGCTGGTTGCCGTCACGCACCCTCGCCGTCTCCCTTCAGGGCGCTGGCGAGGGCTGCGCATTGCGGATCGCTGCCGTCGAGAAGTTCCGCCGGCGCGGTATGGCCGATCGCTATGCTGACGACTGTGGCCGCCGCCCAGACGTAGTCGCCGGCGGCGCGCTCGACGAGCCGCGGTCCCTGAGATGTCAGGCAGTCCTGGGACTGGCGGACGATCTCCACGGGAAGCCGGGCGCGCTCAGCCTGTTGCTGTATCTCGGCCTGCAGCGGACCGACGACGAGGAGGGCAAAAATCCAGCCGATGAAATCCGAAATCATATGTGTTCCTTCCTTTGTTTACGTATTGCTCGCAGAGCCCGCTCAGGCGGGCTGCTGCGGATCCCGCGTTTTGAGGAGGCTCCAGACCACGCCGGCGGCGATGATCGCGAAAGTGATGCTCAGCGAGAGCGCAGCCGGGAATTTTTCCAGGCCCAGCAGATCGGCGACGAAGATCTTCGAGCCAATGAAGATCAGCACGATGGCAAGCGCGGGCTTCAGATAGCGGAAGCGATGAATCATCGCCGCCAGCGCGAAATAGAGGGCGCGAAGGCCGAGGATCGCGAAGATGTTCGAGGTATAGACAAGGAACGGATCGGTGGTGATCGCGAAGATCGCGGGGACCGAATCCACGGCGAAGATGACGTCGGCCACTTCGACCATCACGAGCGCCATGAAGAGCGGCGTGATGAACCAGGTCATCGCTCCCGTCCTGGGGTTTGCCTTTCTGACGAAGAACCGTTCGCCGTGATGCTCCTCGGTGACGTTGAAACGGCTGCGCATGAAGCGGACGAGGACGTTCTTAGAGACATCAGGCTCGGCCTCCTTGACGAACAGCATCTTGATGCCGGTGACGATCAGGAACGCGGCGAAGATATAGAGAAGCCAGGCGAATTCGGCGACCAGCGTGGCGCCGACGCCGATCATGATGGCGCGCAGCACGATGACGCCGAGAATACCCCAGAAGAGCACGCGGTGCTGGTAGAGGCGCGGCACGGCAAAGAAGGAGAAGATCAGGGCGATGACAAAGACGTTGTCGAGGGCCAGCGTCTTTTCGACGACGAAGCCCGTCAGATAGGCAAGGCCGGCCTCGGAGCCGAGATACCACCATACCCAACCACCGAAGGCGAGGCCGAGCGCGATATAGAGGGCGGAAAGCCTGACGCTTTCGCCGACGCCGATTTCCTTGTTCTGCTTATGAAGAATACCGAGGTCGAACGACAGAATGGCGATGACGAGGGCGAAAAAACTCGACCACATCCAGAGCGGCGTTCCCAGCCACTCGACGAGCAAAAAAGACAGATTCAAGGATAATCCCCTGGTCGGCACTGGTTGTCGGAGAAGAGGTCCGACATCGCAAGAGTGCCGAAGCTCTCGCCAGAGGGGCCCGGACCAGCGGGTCGCACCGCAAGTGGGGTCTCACTTTTCAATAATCAAGCAGCGGCCGGCGTCAATTTTATATGTCGCGTCGGAGACAAGGCGGCCGTGCGCATGGATCATCACACTGCAAGCGAAAGCCGGGCAGGCCAGCCGCTTACGCCTCTTCCTCGTCCTTCGCCTCGCCGACGGTCAGCGGCCAGTCGACGACGTAATCCTCGAGATCCTCGATATCGATCTCGGTTTCGCTGATCGTGCGGCCGCGGGCGGAAATGCCGGCGGCATGTACCGTTTCGGGGTCACCGGAGACGAGCGGATGCCACCAGTAGAGATCGCGGCCCTCGTTGATCAGCCGGTAGCCGCAGGTCGGCGGCAGCCAGGCGATGTCGGGCACGTTCTCCTTGGTCAGCTGCACGCAGTCCGGCACGAAATCCCAGCGGTTCTCATAGCTCGAGCAGCGACAGCTCTGCCTGTCGAGCAGCTTGCAGCTGACCGAGGTGAAATAGATATCGCCGCTATCCCATTCCTCGATCTTGTTGAGACAACAGAGGCCGCAGCCGTCGCAAAGGCTTTCCCATTCGGCGGCGGTCATTTCGGCCAGCGTCTTGCTCTTCCAGAAGGGCAGATCGTTCATCGTTCGTTTCTTGCAACAGCGGCCGCAAATTCGCGTGACCGCCGCTCTACTCTCTTGTTATCCGCCACAAAATCAATCAATTCTTCAGCATGCTCCTGGTACCGGAGAACTTTCTCCTGGTGCCGGAGAATTTTCTCCTGGTATCGGAGAGCTTTTCGGGCCCATCGGGCCTCGCGCTTTCGTCGCTTTCCGGCGGCCGGACATGAAGCAAGCGCGATCAGGCGGGAATACAGGACGTGCAGGATCCGGACAACCCTGAAAAAGGGCCTAAAAAAGGGGCAGAAAAACAGACAGCGGACGCCGGCAGGCGGCCGGCAAAGAGCCGTCACATTCTGCTGCGCATCGATTCATGGATCGATTCGACCGTCTGGAACGCCGGCTTCCGCGCCGCCGAGATCTGGGAAGACACCACCATTTTCTTCCGCCGTTTCCGCGTGCGCGGCTGGAAGCGCGTGGTCTTCGAACTGGCCGGCGAAGGTCTGACCCTCGGCACGGTCGGCGCGGTGCTGATGCTGGTGCTTGCCCAGCCGGCCTTCGAAGCGACCAAGGAGGACTGGCGCAACCGCGGCGATTTCGCCGTCACCTTCACCGACCGCTACGGCAACGTCATCGGCCATCGCGGCGTCATCCATCAGAATTCCGTGCCGATCGACGAACTGCCGGATTCGCTGATCAAATCGGTGCTCGCCACCGAAGACCGGCGCTTCTTCGACCATTTCGGCATCGACGCCATCGGTCTCTTCCGCGCCATGGTCACCAACGCCCAGGCCGGCGAAGTCGTGCAGGGCGGCTCGACGCTGACCCAGCAGCTCGCCAAGAACCTCTTCCTCTCCAACGAGCGTTCGATCGACCGCAAGGTCACCGAAGCCTTCCTGGCGCTCTGGCTCGAGGCCAACCTTTCCAAGAAGGAAATCCTCTCCACCTATCTCGACCGCGCCTATATGGGCGGCGGCACCTTCGGTGCTGCGGCAGCGGCGCAATTCTATTTCGGCAAGAACATCACCGACGTGAACCTCGCCGAATCCGCCATGCTGGCCGGCCTGTTCAAGGCGCCGGCCAAATATGCGCCGCATGTCAACCTGCCGGCCGCCCGCGCCCGCGCCAACGAGGTGCTGACCAACCTCGTGCAGAGCGGGCTGATGACCGAGGGCCAGGTGATCGCCGCCCGGCGCAGCCCGGCCACCGTCGTCGACCGCAACGAGGTGGAATCGCCGGACTTCTTCCTCGACTGGGCTTTCGACGAGGTGCAGCGGCTTTCGCCGCGCTTCCACCAGCATTCGCTGATCGTGCGCACGACGATCGACATGGGCATCCAGAAGGCGGCCGAAGATTCGGTCGAAACGTCGCTGCGCGAATATGGCGAGGCCTACCACGCCAAGCAGGGCGCCCTGGTGATGATCGAGAATGGCGGCGCCGTGCGCGCCATGGTCGGCGGGCGGGATTACGGCGAAAGCCAGTTCAACCGCGCCACCAGGGCGCTGCGCCAGCCGGGCTCCTCCTTCAAGGTCTATACCTATGCCTTGGCGATGGAGAGCGGGATGACGCCGCAGACGACGATCGTCGACGCGCCGATCTACTGGGGCAACTGGAGCCCGCACAATTATGCCAACCGCTATGTCGGCCGCATCACGCTCGAGACCGCGATCGCCCAGTCGATCAATACCGTGCCGGTGCGGCTCGCCAAGGAGAAGCTCGGCATCCAGCCGATCCGGGCGATGGCGAAAAATCTCGGTGTCGAAACGCCGATCCGCGACGACGTCACCATCCCGATCGGCACCTCCGAAGTGACCGTGCTCGACCAGGCGACAGCCTATGCCACCTTCCCGGCCGGCGGCTACCAGTCGCGCCGCCACGGCATCAGCCAGATCCTCGATTACGAGGGCGATGTGCTCTATGATTTCGACCGTGACGAGCCGGCGCCCAAACGCGTGCTGTCGGAACAGGCCGATGCCTATATGAACCAGATGCTGTCGCGCGTGCCCTATGTCGGAACGGCGCGCAAGGCGGCTCTCGACAACGGCGTTTTGACCGCCGGCAAGACCGGCACGACCCAGGCCTATCGCGACGCCTGGTTCGTCGGTTTCACCGGCAACTACACCTGCGCCGTCTGGTTCGGCAATGACGACTACACCTCGACCAACGAGATGACCGGCGGCTCGCTGCCGGCGATGACCTTCAAGCGGGCCATGGACTACGCCCATCAGGGTGTGACGCTGCGGGCCATCCCCGGCGTCGAAAATCCCCCGCCCTCGCAGAAGGATGTCGCCAAGACCGCCGCCGCCAAGCCGCAGGACGGATTGCCGCAGCTCATCCGGCCGCGCATGCTCTCGGTGCAATCGACGAATATCCTGAAAGACCTCGGCAAAAAGCTGAAGGACGCCGCCCCGCTCACGCCGCAGAAGGTGGCGAGCGCGGAGTAGTCGGCAGCGGAGATCGCCGATGGCTGCCCTATCCGCCTGTTCAAGACCCCTCCCCAACCCCTCCCCACAAGGGGGAGGGACTAACCCGGAGCGCCCGCCTCGTTCCACTCGAAACGTCGCAAATATGGAAACCGGGTGCGGCAGGTTAAGCCCCTCCCCCTTGTGGGGAGGGGTTGGGGAGGGGTCTTGAACAGGCCAACCGGACAGCCTTATTGCCGCACCTGGCATGACGGCTTCGCTGATATAACCGGGGATTGACCAGCGCCCATGTCGCCGCCCGGCATTCCACCCTGCCAGAATCAGTGGTAACCCTTTCATCCCGGTTTCCAAGGTCATGACGTGTTTCGATTCCCCCTCTTCATCCTGATCACGCTCATCGTCGCCTTTGGCGGCGGGATCATGATTTCGCTGTATGCGCTGGATGCGACGCAGGGTTTCGGAGCGATCAAGCTTGGCGCCTGGGAGGCTTTTCCGGCGTTGCAGACGGTCGATGCCGATCCTTATGCCAAGTCGCACCGGGCGCGTGCCGGCAAGCTGCTTTATGGCAGCGCCGAGGGGCTGACCTTCACGGCGAGCGTCGACGACGAAGGGGCGCGGCTGAATGCCGGCTGCCGCTACCGCATCAGCGGGCAGACGCCGCCCGCCCGGCTGTGGACGCTCTTTACCGCCGACAATGGCGGCAATCCGGCGGCGGTGAAGACCGGACTTCCCGCGGCGCTGAACTCCTGGACGGTGCTGCGCCAGCCCGACAGCAGCTTCTCGATCGAGATCTCCGCCGTCGCCCAGCCGGGCAATTGGCTGGCCCTGCCGCAGGCCGGCACCTTCCGGCTGGTGCTGACCCTGTTCGATACGCCGACGGCCGGCAGTTCCGGCGTGATCGACCTCGCCATGCCCAAGCTCACCAAGACCGGATGCGGCAATGCTTAGGATCGTTTTCGCCATCCTGACCGGCCTTTTCGGCGCAGCGCTTCTGCACCTCGTCATCATCCTTTCGCTGCCGCATTTCACCGGCAGGGACGCGGCGACCCGCGTCGAGGCGGAAGGTGACCTCAACAATTTCTACCTGCTGAACGACCAGCATGACGAGGCGGGGCTTGCCAATGGCGATCCCTTCGTGCGCACCGCCGTCTGCTCCTTCGACGTCGAGGATGGCCCGGTGCATTTCACCGCCAAGGGCAATGTGCCCTTCTGGTCGATCGCCATCTATGACAGCGCCTCCAACGAGGTGTTCAGCATGAATGACCGGACCTCGGTCGGCGGCGCGCTCGATGTGCTGGCGGGCGGTCCGATTCAGCTGACGGACCTGCGCAAGAACCTGCCGCCGGAGCTGGAACAGGCGATCCTGGTGGAAATGGCGCGGCCGGACGGTTACGCCGTGCTGCGGACGCTGGCGCCGCAGGCGAGTTTCGATGAGGCGGCGCGGAACTTCCTGACGGAAGCCGGCTGCGAACAGTTCAGCGCCCGCTGAGGTTGAACGGACGTTACTTCTTGCTGGCGCGCGGCGCAGGTGCCGGGCCATGTCTGGGGCTCTCGGCCAGCCGCTCGTAGCGGACACCGGTGAACCAGAGGATCTTGGCTTCGCGGGGTTCCTTGTCCTGAGGACGCGGCGCCCGCGGTCGCCGATCCGCCAATGCGACTACTATTGCCATTCTCGTCTCCATGCACTGCCCGAGACGGATGAACTTGCGATGGATTTCACCCTGCCCGCCAATCTGCGGGCCGGCGCGTCCTGCGGTGCCGGCATGACCGAACCGAGGGCATTCGCGCCTTTCCCACGGCACCTGACTGAAATACCGTGATGCGGAGTTTCAACGATCCAAACACTCAAATCGCGTCGTTCCTGTCCGAATTGAGACACATGACAGTTAACAGTTTACTAATATTCGACGGTTGCCAAACACAGTTCCCGTGACTTCCTCTTCAACGCGCGAAGCGCCGATTTGGTTTCATCCCGCCTGCGCGCGGGTCCGGACACCCGCCAAAGGATAAAATTAGAGACAATTCATATAGTTGATAATGCAGCGGCGACCCGCGGGCCGGCAGCGCTGCAAGTGTTGCAAATATGCGGCAGGCCGACTTTCGTTGCGTCGCAGCCCGGATCGGGGTCGATCCGCCATCAATCGGAGCGCGTTTTGCGGTCATCGCCGACCACGAATCTTTCAAGCCTCGACCGGTAGCGAAGAGCAACAGGCCTTGCCGTTGATTCCCCTTTCTTGTCCGACGACCCCGACATCACGGCTTCCGATGGCTGCGGCGCTCGCCGGCATATCAGCAGCGAGGGCCTGAAGACGACGCCTGCGGCACCCAGCACGATCTGCACCGGACCGATGAAGACAGCCGCGCAAAAGCTGCTGCACGCCGCGCACGACGACAGCAGGCTAACTGTCGCGGCGGTCGAAACTGCGATCGGGACATCGAAGCATCGGCCCTTCAAAAGCAAGGGGATTTTTGTTGCCGGCTAAGGATCAGGCAACACGCCACACGTGTATATTTCTGTTGCATTTTAATAAAATCTTCAGCATGCATTAACCGTACCGGTGTAGGATTTGTTCATATCCGTGCGGTCCGACAGGCGTCCCGCCAGCGCTATCGGCCCACGGTTTCCCTTGGTTCTGCGTTTTCAGGGTGTGCATGTGCGTGACCGGTTTCGAGACCTCGAGGGCCCGTTGGCCGTCAGGAAAAAGGACGTGGTGTTAATGGCGACTGTCAGCAGTTTCGAGAGCCTGTCTCATCCGACGCGATCCGAACTGCGCCAATTCGCCGAGCTTTTCACACCGCTGTTCCAGGCCTCCTCCGACGAGGCCAAGCGCCAGGCGGTCGCCGCCCTTTCCCAATGCCCGACCATGCCGGCAGCCGTGGCGCTGTTCATCGGCAATCAGCCGATCGAGATCGCCGCACCCTTTCTTGCCGCCTCCAAGGCCATTGCCGACGACACGCTGATCACCATTGCCCGCATGCAGGGCGCAGCTCATGTCAAGGCGATCGTCAGCCGCGACTCGCTGTCGCCGAAGGTCATCGACGCGCTGGTGGCGTTGCGCCAGACCCAGCCGCGACATGCGGCCCCCGCCGCGCCGATCACAGAATCGGAGGCCGTCCCGCTGTCGCCGGCCTCGGCGGAGAGCAACGAGGCCGAAGCGCTGGAGGAACAGCGCATCGCCAATGAAGAGGCGTTGCGCGAGCGCATTCTCGACCTTGCCGGCCATCTCGGCCGCAAGGACGAAGATCGGCTCGGCCTGCGCACGCTCACCGATATTCAGGAGGCGCTGCTGGTGCGCTTTGCCCGCTCGCGCGAGGCAAACCATTTCGCAACCGCGCTCGCCGATGCGCTTTCCGCCAGCCGCTGGCTTGCCGAACGCATCATGCTCGACCTATCGGGCCAGCAGCTCGCCACGACGTTGACGAGCCTCGGCATGGGTTTTCTCGACGCCGTCTTCGTACTGGAACGGTTCTATCCGCACCTGGCCGAACAGCAGCACAATGTCACGCGCGCCTGGATGGTGCTCGATGCGCTCGATCCGGAAGAATGCCACGAAAGGATAGAGGCCTGGCGGCGCGCCGATCGCTACACCTACAAGCCGGAGGCGGCCGCGACACCTGCGCTTGCGGAAACGGAGAGCCACCGCTTCGTCCGCCAGGCGCCGGTGCAGCGCGACATGCGCGTGCTCGGACGACGGTCACGCTGAGCCATCCCGCGCGAGCGGGATCATGTCGCCCAGTTCCTCCGCCTCCAGCTCGACGATCCACAGATCGGGATCGAAGCGGCGTTCGCGCTCCAGCATCGCCCGCACCGCTTCCGGCTCACTGCGCGCAAGACGGATTTCGAACAGGCGATCGCGGATCTCGTCTTCGCCGAAGGCGGTCTGCGGCGCCGGCGCATAGAGCGTTTCCAGGCCGTCGCGGAAGTGCTGGCGGATGAAGATCGCACCGGCCTCCTCGGCCCCCTTCTTCTCGACGGCGGCGAAATCGCCGCTGGCGAAGACGCGGCGCAGCAGGGATGAAACGAAGATGTCGGCGCGTAATCTCATCGGCGCGGTATAGACCGGCGCGCCGGGATCGGCAATCCGCAGTCAAATGATGACGATGCGTCAGACCTTGACCGCCAGCCGCAATCCACCCCAATGGCGGCCCCTCACGATGATCGGCGCGGAAATATCCTTCATCATCACGAAATTGCCGCCGCCCATGTCGCGCCGATAGGTCTGAACGAGGAAAGGCGCGGTGCTGCGGCCGGCGGCAAGGCCGACACGATCGGCGAAGATGCGGCGATTGCGGCAATTGGCGGTGTTCCAGACGGCGTCGCCCGGCCGCTGCGGCTGCGAGAATTTCCGGTTATGGGTCGGCAGGTAGCCGTTTTCGTCGACTGCCGCACAGAAGGCGACGCGCTCGTCCAGGGCAACCACGGGTTCCTGGATCGACGGCAGCAGGCGGTCGGTGAGCTCGGTGAAGGCGGCCATCATCTGCGCCGGATCGGTACCCGGTATCGGCCGGTAGCGTCGGTCGAAGAGCGCGTCGAGGCCGATCTGGCCCTCGACGACGGCCCGTTCGAATGCGCCTGATATCTGCCTTGCCACCGATTGCGCCTCCTCGATCCAGCGGCTGTCGGCGGTCTTGACACCAGCGCTCGCCGTCAGCTGGACCAGGGTTTCGGAGAGACCGACGACGCTGTCGACGCGTTTTGCCGCCTGCTGCAGCCTGATATTCGAACCGGCGACCTCGCCCGACATCTCGCTGAGCTTTTCGACGAAACCGGCGCATTGCTGGTCGACGGCCTCGGTGGTGTTGGCCATGACGGTCGAACTGTCGAGGATGCGGGTGATGACATGTTCCATGCTTTCGAAGGCGCCGCGCATCGCCTCCGACTTGTCGCGCACACCGGCGGCACTCTCACGCGCATCGCCGCCGACCACCGACAGCCGGTCGATCTTCACCCGTAATTCGTCCAGCGTGTCCTGGATCGAGCCGGTCGCCTTCGAGGTCTGCAGCGAAAGCGCCCGGACCTCGGCGGCGACGACGGCAAAACCCTTGCCCGCATCGCCGGCGCGCGCTGCCTCGATCGCGGCATTCAGCGCCAGGAGGTTGGTCTGGCGGGCAATCGTGCTGATCTCGTCGGCGATCTTGTCGACATCGGCCAGCGACTTCGAAAAGCCGGCGATTTCAGCACCGATGACGTTGGAGGACTGAACCATGTGGCCGATCTCGGCGACGGAGCCGGACAGGCGGTCGGCCGATTCCTTCAGCATCTGGCGGGCTTCGGCCGCAGTGCGGTCGGTCTCGCGCAGCGACAGGGCGACCGAACGGTTGGTTTTGGCAATCGAAAGCGCAGTGCTGGTGACATGATCGAAGGCGGAGGCATGGCGGGCCGACATCGCCGCCATGTCCTGAATGGCGCCGGCAATATCGACGAGATCGATGCCGAGCGTCGAGGCCTCCTCTGCAAGACGCTGCAGGATGTGGCGCAAGGCGGTGCGATCCGGGCCTTCCGCTTCGACTGCCGGTTCTCCGGCCAGATCGTCTATCGCCTTCAGCGCATGCATGACCGACGTCCCCCGCCTCAATCGGCAAAGCTTCGATCAACATGGTTAATAAGTTGCAAATAGCGACAGCGTCTTAGACTTAGGTTGTAGGTCCTTCGAGCAAAGCTTGCGGCTACAGGCGGCGCGCCATGCTTCAGATCGCGCCGATTTCCTTGAGTTTCTTCAGCACCGCCTCGTTCGGCTCGCCGTTTTCAGGCAGGTTGTAGTGCTTCTGGAAATGGCGGATGGCAGCGCGGGTCTGCTCGCCGGCAACACCGTCGACGCCGACATTGGCATAGGCCATGTTGGACAGACCCTTCTGGATCTTCAGCACCAGGTCGACAGTGGTGAGTTCGCTGGAAGGAAGCTGCTTTGCGGCTGATGGCGCCGTCTTGACCGTCTTTTCGGCGCTGCGGATCGCGGCGGCCACCGGGTCTTCCGCCGCCGCCTTCGAGCTCACATCCTCACGCGGTTTTTCCACCGGCACGGTCGAAGGGCCGGCAGCGTCGGTTTTCAGCGCCGCCAGCACTTCCGGTGTCGCTTCCCCGGTCTGGGCCATGCCGACGGTCTCCTGGAAGAACAGGATGGCGGCGCTGGTGCGGGGGCCGATGATGCCGTCAGGGACACCGTTATAGAGGCCGCGGCGCACCAGCTGCTGCTGGATCCCCATGACCAGCTCGCTCGGCTGCTGAGCCGGTGCGGCCGGCGCCGGCGTCGCGCTGGTGGTGGCGGCGGCATCCTCAGGCCGTTCGATCCGGAAGGTGGTGACGTCGCCCTGCTGCTCTTCGGCCGGGCGGCGGGCGCCGAGCACGTTTGAAGAATGCGGATCGCGGGTGCGGAAAATCGGATGCGGATGCAGGCCGGGCTGATACCAGAGCGCATTGGCCGCGACGAAGGAGAAGATGACGAAGAAGGCGATCGTGCCGCCGGCAACCGACGGATTGCGGCCGATGACGCCGCCGAGCGCCGATGCGCCCTGCAGGCCGAGACCGCCCAGCGCAGATGCGCCCTGCAGGCCGAGGCCACCGAGAGCGGCTGCACCTGACACGACAAGGCCCGGCTGCTGCCGTCGGTTTTTTCCCCTAGGCGATTTTCGCTTGCGCGCGGCCATCGAAAAGCCCCTCTTCCAATTCTACCCCTGACTTGATCGCGTCCTTCAGCCGCGGCGGAAACTCGACGGTCGCGCCATGGCCGGCATCCTCGGCCCGCCGGGCGCCCGAACCGTCCACCGCGATCTCGATGGTGATGATCGTACCCTCGCCCGGCTGGCTGGCGATAGCAAAATTTCCGCCATGCAGCGCCACCAGCCCCTTGACCAGCGAAAGGCCGAGGCCGGTGCCTTCGAAGCGGCGGGTGTAATCGTTCTGGATCTGGACAAAGGGCTGGCCGAGCATTGCCAGCTTGTCGGCGGCAATGCCGATGCCGGTATCGCTGACCGTCAGCTTCAGGATGCCGTCGCGCGCCGCCGCATCGACGGAGACGACGCCGCCGGCCTCGGTGAACTTCACCGCATTACCGACGAGATTGATGAGGATCTGCTGGATGGCGCGCTGATCGGCGACGATCTCGCCGAGGCCGCGCTGGATCCGGCTCGTCAGGGTGACGCCCTTGCTCTTGGCCTGCAAGGCCAGCATCGATTCGCAGGATCTGACGGAGGCCGATATATCGAAGGCTTCGAGGATCAGCTCGTAGCGGCCGGCTTCGATCTTGCTCATGTCGAGCATGGTGTTGACGACGGACAGCAGATGCGCGCCGGATTCGCGGACGAGGCCGACATATTCCCGCTGGCGGTCGTTTTCGAACTTGCCGAAATATTCGCCGATCAGAATGTCGGAAAAACCGAGAATGGCGTTGAGCGGCGTGCGCAGCTCATGGCTGACGGCGGCGAGGAACCGCGATTTGGCATCGTTTGCCGATTCGGCGTCGGCCGCGCGGCTCTGCGCCTCGGCCCGCAGCTGCTGCTCGACGGAGACGTCGCGCAGCTGGGCGATGACGGCGGCCAGCTCACCATCGGCATCGCGCCGGGCAGTCATATCCATTCTGAGATAAGCGAACTGGCGCTGATCGCGCGAAACCGAGGGCCGGTCGAGGCGCAGATCGACGCTTGCGGCATCCTCGCCGCGCCGCAGGCCATCGAGCGCCTGCAGGAACAGGATGCGATCGGAGACATGCACCTGCTCCAGGAAGCCCCTGCCCTTGGGATCGCGCATCCAGGCGAGGAAATCGCGGCGGTCGCGGCCGCCGATGGTGGCGACGCTGCCGTGCGGATCGAGAAACAGGACGAGGCCGGGCGTGACGGCAAGGAAGAAGTCCTCGGCCGACTGCGTGGCGATGCCGGCCGACGAGCCCTGGCGGGCAAGCGCAATGCTGCCGACGGCGGAAAAGAGGAAGGCGGCGCAGACCATGGCGACACCGGCCGGCAAGGCGACGGCGGGGCTGGTGACGGCCGAAAGACCGACGGGCGCGGCGACGAGAGCGGCCGAGGACAGCAGCACCAGGCGGCGCAGAATCGCAAGTTCGCGCTGGCGCACGGCTTCGCCGCCGCCCGTCCGGGAGAGCCAGCTTGTCGCCGCCCGGTCTACGAGCGCCGTCACCCAGCCGCCAATGTCACTCAATATTCGCACGCAATACCCGCCCGAAAAAGGCTGTTTGTCGATCCGGACAATAGGCCCCCGCGACTTAAGGAAAGGATAAGGCAAAAGCGCTGTTCACAGCCAGAAAGCGCAGAAAATCCCGTTTTGAAGCATCCGAGAGCCCCTTTGCTTTTTGTGGTTAATAGCCGGTAAGCAACGGAATTCCTTCATATTTCAGCACGACGTTAACTCCTGTGGCAAGGCGAGCGGCCAAAAGCCCTGCAATTGCAAGCAGGTGCTGCCCTGATGCTTAACGGCAATCGCTCGCATTCGACTTAAATGCAGCTCAAATCCGCTTCGCTAAAATTTGAATTAAATTTGCCGCAAATGCGCGCGAGTTTCGAAAAGCGGCATTCGCAACTTATCGATAGGGTGAAAGCACACCGGACAACCGGCCTGATTCGGCGAAAAGAACCGGACGGGAAAACAGGATGGGCAACGACAATGTGGTTTCTGATCAAAGGATCCTTCTGGTTTGGCCTTGTGCTCGTGCTTCTTTCCGTCTTCAGCACGGAGGGTTCCGACAAGCTCGCCAGCGGCCCGCAATTGCAGCTTTCCGATGCCTTTACGGCGGCGAGCGGCGCCTATGACTATCTGACCGGCATGTGCTCGGAAAAACCCGAGGTCTGCGCCAAGGGCGCCGAGACGCTGACGGCGCTCGGCTACCGGGCCCGCGAGGGTGCTCACGTTGCTTATGAACTGCTTGACAGCCAGTTCAGCGACGAGCCGGCAACGACTGCAAAGCTTGCCGAAACGGCACAGCGGGCAGCACCCGCCCTGCCCTCCCTCGCCGCCCCTTCCGTCCAGGAGAAGGTGCGCGAGGCAAAGGCTGCACTCAACCAGCCGATGCCCTACCGCCCGCCGGTCGACGATGAAACGGCCCCCGAGACGGTGGTAACCGGCGCGATCCCGCTGCCGACGCCGAAACCGGCGATCTGACGATAGTGCGCGGGCGCCCGCCCGAAACGCATTTCGAATTCTTCGTTCTTGTTTGACGCAATTCCGGACAGAGACAGCTTCGCAGCCGGAATTGCCTGAGCTTGCATCGGTGGTCCGCATGACGCGGAAATGCCCCATGCCTGACGTGCCTGCCCTGTTTAATTCAGCATCTTGCTGCGCCGTGAGGATGCCCATCCCTCACGGCGTTTCTTTTCAGAACGTGTCACGCATAAATATGCGGGCGAGGTCTTGCACGACATGCCCAAACAGAAAAAAACTGAAGCACGGGCAAATCCGAGGGGCCACGACGCGCTTTAACTGTTCAAATCTGCCGGTCTTTCACCTATATGCAGTAGTAGAGCATGTCCGGAGGCAAAATTGCCGTGCAGCTTTGCCGGCATGCCAATGGTGAAAGGCGTTTTATGGCATCCCTCGACCAGATCATCGACGACTTTACCTTCCTGGACGATTGGGAAGACCGCTACCGCTATGTCATCGAACTCGGCAAGGCGCTGCCCGAGCTGGCCGAGGAAAAGCGCACCTCCGAGAACAAGGTGATGGGCTGCGCCAGCCAGGTGTGGCTGGTGACGCACACGTCGGGCGATCCGGACAACCCGATCATGAGCTTCGAGGGCGATTCCGATGCCCATATCGTGCGCGGTCTCGTCGCCATCGTGCTTGCCACCTATTCCGGCAAGCCGGCATCGGAGATCGCCGCGCTCGATGCCTTCGAAACCTTCTCGAAGATCGGACTGGTGGAGAACCTGTCGTCGCAGCGCTCGAACGGGCTGCGCTCGATGGTGAGGAGAATCCGGGAAGAGGCGAACGTCCGCGCCGCGGCTTGAACGTGATTCGATTCTCCCCGAACGCACGTGGCAGCGCCGTGTAATTTAGTATATTAACACTTCCTTATAGTATAGGAATACATTCTACGCCTCACCCCGGAAGCATAAGATGGGGCTCCTCGTGATATCCCGTCTTCACCTGCGTCATTTCCGATCGGCGCGAAATAGTCTGGAAGATTATTTTCCTCGCCTGGAACAGGATGATTTCGGATCTCCCCGGACTAAAGTCTGATTCCCGTTGTCAATTAATGAGTCGGAACAGAATGCCGCTCGAAAACGGCTCACGTTTTTTGGAATCACAGTCGCGTTACAGACAGAAAAGCCGGGCGCAAGACCCGGCTTTTGTCGTTGATTGCTTTCGAAAAAGCTCAGCCGCGGCCGCGCTTGCGGCGCTGACCCAGGCCCATCTCCTTTGCCAGGCGCGAACGCGCTTCGGCATAGGCGGGCGCTACCATCGGGTAGTCGGTCGGCAGGTCCCACTTCTCGCGGTATTCTTCCGGCGAGAGAGAGTGATGCGTCATCAGGTGACGCTTGAGGGACTTGAAGTTGCCGCCGCATTCCAAACACGTAATCTGCTCGTCCTGTACGGACTTGCGGACAGAGACTGCAGGCTTCTGCTTTTCGACAACGGCCGCAGCGGGCTGCGGTACGGACGTGTTGCTCAGTGCCGAATGCACGTCGGAAATCAGATTCGCCAGGTCGCTGACCGGGACAACATGGTTGCTGACATAAGCCGCCACGATGTCGGCCGTCAGTTCCACAAGCAGCTCCGGCCCATTGCCGGTCGCCATATCCGTCATATTGTTTTCTCCTGTTAGCATGCTCAAACGATCTTTGACTGTCACGCCAAAGACCCGCCTCGTAGAAGCGAACAGCAAAAGCACAGGAAGCAATCTTCTGTTTCGAAAAACGTGAAATCCACCCCTAGATTCCGAAGTTCGAGACCTGTTCTTATACTGCCTGACCAAAAACCACTACGTCATGCTCCAGGCGATGGCCCCAGTTTAGACATTGAAAAATCAAAACTGAGGGACTTGGAAGCAGTACGATTGTAATTCACAATCAGAATTCTACTTGCATTTTCAAATACCATCGTTTGGCCGAAAGGCCAATTATTATTTGTCGTTTTTCTTGAGAAAAAATGGCCGACGAAGAATTATAGGACTTTAGCCCAAGCTTTACTCACAGCTTCCTGTGCATAAGTCAGACGTAAAACAGGTTAAGATGGCAATAGCAACCCCTCAGCGTTCGCGCATATCATCGCGGACCGAGATGGCGCCGAGATCGTGTCCCGAACGATGGGCTGCCCTGGCCAGCAGATGGGCGGAAACCGGCGCCGTCAACAGGAAGAAGACGAAACCGGCAAGGGCGCGGGCGATAACCGCCGGGTCCTGCGAATAGAGGCCGGCGGCAAAGAGCAGCAGGCCGGAGCCGACGGTGCCGGCCTTCGAGGCCGAGTGCATGCGCGTATAGAGATCGGGCAGCCGGACCAGGCCGATGGCCGCCGCAAGGGCAAAGAGCGCACCGGCAACCAGCAGCAGCGCGGTGACGGCTGCGACGAGATAAGCCATCATCGTCCCTTCCTCCCTGCCCGGCGCGTCTTTGCGCCACCCTTGGCTGCGGATGCCGATGGCGGCGATTGGATGTTGCCGCGCGACAGCACGAAGCGGGCGAAGGCGACGGTTGCCAGGAAGCCGACGAGGCCGAGCGAGATGGCGATATCGATATAGAGGGAAAACCCTGTTTTGACCGCGATGACGGCGATGAAGCCGATGGCGATGCCGGTCAGCATGTCGAGGGCGAGGATGCGATCCGGCAATGTCGGGCCGACAACGACGCGCCAGACGGTCAAAAGCAGCGCCAGGCCGAGGATGACGAGGGCGACCGCGGATGCGACGGCGACGATGGCGGCAGGCGTGATCACCGGAAGGCCTCCATGATCTTGCGTTCGAAACCACTGGCAATGCCGCGTTTTGTCGCCTCCGGATCGGAGCAATCGAGCGCGTGGACATAGAGCGTGCGGCGATCTGTCGAGACATCGACGGAAAGCGTGCCTGGTGTCAGCGTGATGAGATTTGCGAGCAGGGTGATCTCGAAATCGCTGGTCACCGTCAGAGGAAAGGCGAAGATGCCTGGCTTCAGTTTCATATCCGGTGAGAGAACGGTGAGCGTGACCTTCCAGGCCGACAGCGACAATTCCTTGAGGAAGAGGGCGATGAGCGACAGCACCAGGCGGGTGCGACGCAGATATCCCCTGCCGCCGAAAGGTTCGCGGATGACGGCCAGCGCCAGGGCCGCCAGCAGGAAGCCGAAGACGAAATTATGCAGCGAGGCGCTGCCGGTAACAGTGACCCAGGCGATGGCGAGCAGCAGGTTGAAGACGAAGGCGATCACCGCTGACCTCCTTGCGGGAAGACCGAATGGAGGTAGGCCTGGGGATCGGCAAGGCCGGCGGCGGCCGCTTGCGACAGCGCCAGCAGCCGTTCCGGCAGGATGCCGAAGCCGATGGTGAGCGCCGTCAGCGCGGCGAGCGGCAGGCCGGTGCGCCAGGAGGGTTTCGACGACGCGAGCGCCATCGGCGCGGGGCGCCAATAGGCAAGGAGGAAGAGGCGACCGAAGGCGATCGTCGTCAGGAAACCGCCGGCGAGGATTGCCGCCGCCAGCCACCAGGCACCGCTATCGAGCGCGGCCTTGACGAGCATGACCTTCGGCCAGAAGCCGGAAAAGGGCGGAAGGCCACAGGCGGCAAGGAAGAGCACGAGCGACAGTGCGGTGAAGCCGCCGCTTTGCCGATAGAGCCCGCCGAGATCCGACAGGCAAAAACCACCGCCGCGCCGGCCGATCTCGCCGGCGGCAAGATAAAGCGCCGTCATCAGCACCATGGAATGGAGCGCGTAGAAGACCGCGCCGCCGATGCCGCCGGGATTGCCGAGCGCGACGCCGGCAAGCATGTTGCCGATGCCCGATATGACGACATGGCCGAACAGCCTGCGGATGTCGTTTTCGGCCAGAGCGCCGAGCGCGCCGACGAGAATGGTCGCGGCGGCCGCGAGCGCGATCACAAGGCTGAGTTCGGCGCGTTCGGCCGGCAGCAGCATGACCATCACCCGAACCAGCGCGTAGATGCCGACCTTGGTCAGCAGGCCGGCAAACAGCGCCGAGACGGTGATGCGCGGGGTATGATAGGCGGCGGGCAGCCAGAAATTGACCGGGAAGGCGGCCGCCTTCATGGCAAAGGCAAGCAGAAAGAGGCTTGCCAGCGACATCAGCGGCGCCGTGCCGCCGATGTCCCTCGCCTTGCCGGCGATATCGGCCATGTTGAGCGTGCCGAAGACGGCATAGAGAATGCCGACGCCGACCAGGAACAGGGTCGTGGCGATCAGATTGAGCACCGCATATTTCAGCGCGCCGTCGATCTGCTGCCGTTCCGAGCCGAGGATGATCAGCCCGAAGGAGGCGATCAGCAGCACCTCGAACCAGACATAGAGATTGAAGACGTCGCCGGTGAGAAAGGCGCCGGTGACACCGGCCATCAGCAGCATGAGCAGCGGAAAGAAACCGTATCGGCGGCCGCTTTCGCCGATATCGGCCAGCGCATAGATGCCGCCGGCGAGCCCGGCAAGGGCTGCGGCGAAGGCCATCAGCGCACCGAAGAGATCGACGGTGAAGGCGATGCCGAAGGGCGGCAGCCAGCGCCCCATGACCATGGTCAGCGGCCCTTCGGCCGCGACCTTGGCAAGCAGCGCCGCATCCATCAGCGCCAGGCCCGCAAGGCCCGAAATGGCCAGCCAGGCCTGCAGGCGGGGATAGGCGCGCACCATCAGCAGCACGGCGCCGAGCGTGATGCAATGGGCGACCGGCAGGATGGCGAGCCAATGACCGATGGGCACCGGGGCGGTGACCAGGGCGGCGGCGAGATCGACGGTGACGGTGGGAGCGGCCATCAGATGTGGCCTCCGGGATGCCCGGCAGGGCAGAGGGGGGTAAGCATCCGCACCGACATCCGCATCAATACCCCAATGGCGGCAGCGGCCGGTCGTCGGGCTCGGCGGCGCGCATTTCGCTGGTGTCGTCGGTGCCGAGATCCTGATAGGCGCGGTAGGTCAGCACCAGCAGGAAGGCGAGGAAGGAGAAAGAGATGACGATCGCCGTCAGGATGAGCGCCTGCGGCAGCGGGTTGGCGGCACCGGCGGGCAAGGCGTCGAGACCCGCCGGGATGATCGGCGGCACCTCACGTGTCAGCCGGCCTGATGTAAAGAGCAGCAGATTGACCGCGTTGCCGAGGATGGCGATGCCGAGCATGATGCTGATCGAGAATCTCGACAGCATCAGATAGATGGCGGCGGCAAAGAACAGGCCGACGAGGATCGCAAGAAGCGGCTCCATCACTCCACCTCCTTTTCTTCCAATGCCAGCGCTATCGAGGTGATGGCGCCGAGCACGACGAGATAGACGCCGACGTCGAAGAGCATGACGCTCGACAGCGGCACTTCGAGGCCGAGAAGGTTCGGATAGATCCAGAGGCCGGTCATGAAGGGAACGCCGAAGAGGATGGAGAGAAGACCGGCCGCGGTCGACAGTAAGAGGCCGCAGCCGGCAACCGACAGCGGATGGAAGAACAGGGCGCGGCGAACGGCGGCGACGCCGCGGGCAATGCCGTAGATCGCCAGTCCCGAGGCGGCGATCAGCCCACCGATGAAGCCGCCGCCCGGCTCATTATGGCCGCGCAGCAGCACGAAGACGGAAAAAAGCAGCATCAGCGCGGTGAGGAACGGGGCGACGGTGCGGAAGATCAGGGTGTTCACGTCATCACTCCCCTGCTCCGACCGCATCCGGATCATTGGCGGCAAGCCTGCGCTCGCTGCCGGCGCGGATGCGGATCAGCGCCAGAATGGCAAGGCCGGTCACGGCGACGACAGCGATTTCGCCGAGCGTGTCGGTGCCGCGGAAATCGACGATGATGACGTTGACGACATTGGCGCCGTGGGCGATCGATTTGGAATAGGCGTTGAAGAATAGTGTCAGCGCGTCGTTGAACGGCAGCTGCGTCGCCCGCAGCAGCAACAGCGAAAAACCGAGACCGCAGGCAAGCGCCAGCGCACCGTGCAGGAGCCTGCGGCCGGGCGAGCGCCGATCGTCCGGAGAGAGCCGAAGCCTGGTCATGACCAGGGCGAGGATGACCACCGAAAGCGTTTCGACCATGAATTGGGTGAAGGACAGGTCCGGCGCGCCGAACAGCAGGAAGATGACGGCGACGGCGAAGCCCTGGATGCCGAGCGAGACGATCGCCGTCAGCCGGTCGCGGGCGACGAGCACGGCGGCAAGGCCGAAGGCGGCGATCAGGAACACCGCCCATTCATACAGCCTGACATCTGCCGGCCAGGCGGGAAGATGCGGCAGTTCGCCATAGAGGATCGGGGGAATGATGAGGATGGCGGCGAGGCAGAGGAAGGTGCAGGCGACATAGGTCTCCAGCCGCCCCGGCTGGACAAAGCGGATGAGGCGGCCGGCGAAACGGACAAGGCCCACCATGGCGAGGTCGAAACCATGGTCCGGCCCGCGCCCGGCCGCGCGCAGAAAAACCGCCATCCAGAAACGTGTCCGATCGAGCTGCCAGTAGACGCCGATGCCGAGCAGCACGGTCAGCAGCGAAAGGGCCAAGGGCAGGCCGATATGCGGCGCCAACGAAATGGAAATCTCAACCGGGGTCCCGCGGATCGCGGCTGCGATCGGCGAGGACAGAGCGGCATGGCTGAAGCTCGCGAAAATCGCCGACAGCAGGCCGAGGACGGCGAGAACGGCCGGGCCGAGCCAGAGCAGGACGGGCGCCTCATGCGCGGCTTTCGGCGTCTGCGCCGGCCGGCCGAGGAAGGGTTTCAGCGCCACGGCAAAGGCGACGGCGAACATCAGCGCGTTGCCGAAAACGGCGATCGCGGTGAAGGTGATGGCGCGGATGTCGCCGCCGACGAGCGCCGTATAGATCTCCTCCTTGGCGAGAAAGCCGAAGAAGGGCGGCAGGCCGGCCATGGAGAAGGCCGCGGCAAGGGCGATGATCCATGTCAGCGGCATCGCCCGCCTGAGGCCGCCGAGCCGGGTGATGTCACGCGTGCCGGTCTCGTGATCGATGATGCCGGCGACCATGAAGAGCGCCCCCTTGAACAGGGAATGCGCCACCAGATAGAGCGCCGCCGCCGCCACCGCGTGGTCGGAGCCGAAGCCGATCAGCATGACGAGCAGGCCGAGCGAAGAGACGGTGGTATAGGCGAGCTTGAGCTTCAGGTCGGTCTGGCGGATGGCAAGCGCGGTGCCGACCACCAGCGTCAGGCCGCCGAAGAAGGGCAGAAGGATTTCCCAGGCGGGCGTTGCACCCATGACCGGATTGAGCCGCATCAGCAGATAGACGCCGGCCTTCACCATGGTGGCCGAGTGCAGGTAGGCCGACACCGGCGTCGGCGCCTCCATGGCGTTCGGCAGCCAGAAATGAAAGGGAAACTGCGCCGACTTGGTGAAGGCGCCGCCGAGCACCAGAATGAGGGCCGCGAGATAGAGCGGGCTTTCGCGCAGCATATCGCCCGACCCGATCAGCTGCGACATCTGCGTGACGCCCGACATGTTCCAGAGAATGAGCAGGCCGGCGAGCAGGCAGAGCCCTCCCCCGCCGGTGACGACAAGCGCCTGCAGGGCGGCGCGACGGGCCGCCTCGCGCTCGTGATCGAAGCCGATCAGCAGGAAGGAGGTGATCGACGTCAGTTCCCAGAAGATGAAGAACATCAGGAAGCTGTCGGACACGACGATCCCGAGCATCGCGCCCATGAAGAGAAAGATGAAGGAGAAGAAGCGGCCCTGATCCCTATGTCCCCTGAGATAGGCGCCGGCATAGAGCACGATCAGCGTGCCGATGCCGGTGATCAGCAGCGCGAAAGCCAGCGACAGGCCGTCGAGGAACCAGGAAAAGGAGAGGTTGTAGCTCGGCACCCAGGCATAACCGCCGGTGACGGCCTGACCGCGCGCGACCTGCGGAAGCAGGCGCAGAAAATGCAGGAAGGCAAACAGCGGAGCGGTCGCCAGCAGCCAGGCGCCGTTTGCGCCGAGGATGCGGATGACGAAGGGAGCGGCAAGAGCGCCGGCGAGCGGCAGACACAGGGCCAGAAATGTCAGAGCCGTGACATCGGCCATGTCTCCTCCTCTACCGGCCAGACGGAACGCCGACGCAAATCGGCTCGTCTTCTGACTTAGGCGAAACGGGAGGGCGTCTCAAGCGTTTTCGGTCGCCGGCCAATGCCGCGCGGAAAAGTTCGAAGCGGTCAGGCGGCGGAGTGGGAAAGACGTGTCAGCAGCCGGAGGACGCAGCCGTGCAGGATGAAGAGCACAAGCGTCAGCGGCCACAGCAGGCACGCGATAAGGCCGGCGAGACGATGGAGCGTCAAGCCGTCACGATTGGCCCAGCCTTCCAGCATCGTGACCGCTATGGCGGCCGCGGTCACGAGACCGTAGAGCAGGACGATTGCCGCTTCAAACACCAATGTTTCCTCAATGCACGTAACATTAACCCTAACGGAAAACCCTTAATAGATGTAAAAGCAAGCGTCTTCCCTGAATTGCCGTATGCCGCGATTGTGGCGGCAAGGCGCCGGAGGCTTGATGAAGCAAGGACGGCGCACCACATTTTCTCGCAAGAAGGAGCCGCGCCTCGGCGAAAGGAGCACGTCATGTCCGAAACTGCAACCACCGCCAAGATCCATAAAACCGATGCCGAATGGAAAGAGCAGCTGACGCCGGAGCAATACCGCATCACCCGCCAGCACGGCACCGAGCGCGCCTTCACCGGCCCCTACTGGGATTCCTTCGAGACAGGGCTTTACCGCTGCATCGGCTGCAACGCGCCGCTCTTCCGCTCCGACACGAAATTCGATGCCGGCTGCGGCTGGCCGAGCTATTTCGAAGCCGTGTCGCCCGATGCGGTGACCGAACATCGCGACACGACCTACGGCATGGTGCGCACCGAAATCCGCTGCGGCAGCTGCGACGCCCATCTCGGCCACGTCTTCCCCGACGGCCCGCCACCGACCGGCCTGCGCTACTGCATCAACGGCCACGCCATGGTGTTCGAGCCGGGGAAATAGGTCGCACCGATCCTTCGTATGGCAAGCAGGGAAGTACGTCGTCAGCTTGAGGCGATGCGCGACTGGACCGAGGTTTGCAGACGCCGTCGTTGCACGACCTTGACCGAGAGAGGATTGAGGTGGTGTCGCTCCAGCTCGCAGAACGGACCAAATTTTCCTTCGTCCTATTGAATCGAAAATCGTCAAAAACCAACTAATCTGGCGCCAGCCGAGCGCCCGGTTTGGAGGCCGCAAAGCCTCGTCGCAGATCACAGCTCGGAGGCGCTTGACGCAGATTGCTCGTCCAACATCGCGGTAGGAAAGGAGAGAATGATGAGACCCGATGTGTTCAAACAGCCTGTCACTATTTTTGTTGGCCTTGGATTTCCTGCGGAGCTCCGAACGGTCATGGAGGCATACCGGCATCTTGACGAATGGCCGGCCATATCCCGAGACGCGGCCCATTCGGTTGCGCTGAAGGCCTGTGCTGCCGCCCTCCGTGGCGAAATCGACGCGGAAACTGCTCGTGGACTGTTCGTCGCGTTCGCAGAGAAACATGATCTCCTGGCACAGCAGACCGGCCGTCACGGCTTCGCCGCAGCAGCGGAACAACGGGCCGCACCTACGTGAGCGCCCGTCGGGGAATTGCCTCGCAAGAGACAAAGGGCTCGTTGACCTCGTCGGACCCGCCGTCGCAAAGTTCAGCCAAGCGGGTCCGCAAGCCAAGATCGATCGGAGGCGGCCGGGTGGCGGCCGCCATACTTGTTTGGATCAGCTCCTGATGGCGATGCGCTTGACCTGTGACTGAGCCTTTTCGGTCTTAGGCAAGCGGACGGTCAAGATGCCGTTCTTGAAGGTGGCCTCGACCTGGTCTTCCTTGACCTCGGTGCCGAGCGGGATGCGCCGCTCGAAGCGGCCGTAGTAGCGCTCCGAGAACTGCTTCTCCTTGTCTTCGGTCTCCGAACGCTTTTCACCTTTCAGCGTCAGAACGCCGTCATTGAGCAGGACTTCGATGTCCTTTTCCTCAAGGCCGGGTACTTCGGCCGTCACCTTGATTTCCTTGTCGGTATCGGAGATTTCGACACTCGGCCAGCCGGCACCGAACCCGCTGACGCCACGCAGTGACGGCAGCCCGGAGCCGAAACCGCGGAAAACATCGTCGAACAGCCGATTGACCTCGCGATGAAGCGACAGGAAGGGATCGCGGTCGTCGTCGCGAAGAAGACTCGGACCCTGGTTGCCGTTGTTGCGACCCCAGGGAATCAAATCACGGACACTCATGGTTTTACTCCTTTCTGGTGGTTTCTGGGCAAGCTCTTCGTTTGGCGCCAGGCCATTCCCGGCGCCATGTTTGCCTGCGGCCGGCGAAGCTTAAGCCGCGTGCTTCCCGGCATCGATCTCTTTCGGCCGCACCTTCGGCATTGACTGACCCGTTTCGATTCCGATCTGGCGTGGCTTCATCTCTTCAGGAATTTCGCGTTTGAGAGCGATGGTCAGCAGACCGTCGACGAGGCCGGCATCCACGACCTTCACGTGATCGGCAAGTTCGAACCGACGCTGGAACCGTGCGGCAATGCCGCGATGCAGGTATTGAACATCTTCGCCGTTGGTTTTCTGCCCTGCGACAATGAGCATGTTCTGCTCTTGAGTGATCGCCAGCTCGTCCCGCGAGAAGCCCGCTACCGCCATAGCGATGCGGTAATCATCCTCGCCGGCCTTGACGATGTCGTAAGGCGGCCAGTTGTCGACTGTTTCGGCACGGCTTGCAGCCTCGAGCGCGTTCAACATCCGCTCGAAGCCGATGCTCGACCGGAACAGGGGAGAGAAATCGAGGTTTGTCCTCATAGCCATATCCTCCTTACAAGCAACATGGATACAAGGAGACGCCCAGAGCGACCGGCGTCTCCTGGACCTGGCGTCGGCCGCTATTCGTCGGCCAACAATACTGATATAATTCAGTAGCTTAACGTTTCAAGAGGACAGAACCGCCCAACGAAAAAAATTGATTTTTTCGAACACGCCACCATATCTGGGCGAAGCTTGAGCGAGGAGCAATGGCTATGACAATGACTTCAGACGATGTCGTCGCCGTCCTGGGGCCCGCCGACAAAATGCTCGTGGCCGAGGTCATCGCAACAGGTGCGACGCAGGCCGAACTTGCCGAGGCATTTGCATGGGCAAACAACGACGAAGCGTTGATGGGTGAAGGCCGGCATCTGCCGACAGGCAGGGTTGCTGCGCTTGTCGATCTGCTAAGGTCGGATGAAGACGAACAGGATTAGAAACTCGCCGCTCGTTCCGATACCCGACATCCCTCAACCAGCCGGGCGTAGTTGCCATAGGCGCAAGGTTTCGCCCGACTACTCGTGCTCGGCCGGGCATGGCCAGGTTGCCGGCGTAGAGAGGCCGGAGGGGAGCTTGGTCGAGGCGTCGCCGCAAGCGAGATCGATCTGCGTCTGTTCGAGCCCGGCGGCGGCCGACAGGTCGAGACCTTCGATGCGGGTCAGGAACATGAAGGCGCGCTCGAATGTTGCCGGGCCTTCGAAGGTGGCGTTGGAGAGATCGGCGCGGGAGAGATTGGCGAAGGAGAATTTCACCCCCGTCAGCACCGCCTTGTCGAAATCGGCGCGACCGAGTTCGGCCTTTTCGAAGCTCGCACCGGAGAGCCGGGCGCCGCCGAAATTGGCGCGCTGCAGCTCGGCGCCGGCAAAGGACGCGCCTTCGGCGGCAATATTGGCGAAGCTGGCGCGATAGGCCTCGACCTTGGCGAAGTTGGCCCCTTCGGCATGTGAACCCTCGAGCGAGGCGCGCACCAAAGTCGCCTTCTCCAGATTGGCCGATTTGAAATTCCCGCCACTGAGATCGGTCAGCGAGAAATCAGTGCTGAAGAGATTGGCGCCTTCGAGATCACTGCCCTGCAGCATCAGGTTCTTCTTCGAGCATTCCTGCCAGTCGAGCTTCGGTGAGGCCGTGCTGCCGCAATCGGCGGCACGCGTGGAGATCGGAGCGGAGGCGAGAAGAAGCAAGGCAAGGAGGCCGAGCGGCGATCTATGCATTACCATTGAACTGTTGATCTCCATGACGCTTCACGCCGCCTCTCGCGAAGCAGGCGGCCTCTCATTTCTACACAGCTCAGAATACAATAAAAAGATGGCGAGCGCGCTGGCAATGATTTGCCGTTTCACTCCGTCCGAAGCGCTCATCCGTGCCCAGGCAGGCGGCCATCCGCCTACCCGGGCAGGCGAAGCTCCATGCAGGTGAGATCCAGCCAGCGGCCGAACTTGGTGCCGACCTCGGAAAATCTGCCGGCGATGCGGAAGCCGAGCTTCTCGTGCAGCCGGATCGAGGCGGCGTTCTCAGCCTCGATGCCGGCGATCATCACGTGGATATCGGCGGCAGCGGCACGGGCGATCAGCGCCCGCATCAAGGCCTCGCCGATACCGGCGCCGCGGCAATCCTTGTCGACATAGACGGAATGTTCGACCGTATGGCGGTAGCCCTCGAAGGCGCGCCAGTCGCCATAGGAGGCGTAGCCTGCGACCTTGCCCGACATCTCGGCGACGATGACGGGAAAGCCGCGCCCCTTGCGCGCGTTCAACCATTCCCGCCGGTTTTCGAGATCGACGAGCGTCTCGTTCCAGATCGCCGTCGTGTGCTCGACGGCATGATTGTAGATCTCGCGGATGGCCGGAAGATCGGCTTCGGTGGCGTCGCGAAGGAGGACGGCGTCTGTCATGGTGGGTCCGGTTCGATTGGCTGTCGGGGGTGGCATACGCCGCGGTGCAAAGGATGTAAACGGCAGATGGCGGAGATGCCGCTTGCGGGATGGCTGCGCTGAGGCCGCCGCTTAGAAACCCTGCACCGGCAGGCTGAAACAGGTGAAGACGGCCGAATAGTGCACGGCGGCGGCGGTGACGACGAAACCGTGCCAGATGGCGTTCTGGAAGCGCAGCTTCTCCCAGACATGAAAGATGACGCCGAGCGAATAGAGGACGCCGCCGATGACGATCAGCAGCATCGAGGCGGAGGGGATGCGCGCGGCGACAGGCCCGGCCACCAGCACGCCGCTCCAGCCCATGGCGAGGTAAAGCAGGATGGCGAGACGGTCGTAACGGCCGGGAAAGACGCATTTCAGGACGATGCCGACGGCGGCGAACAGCCAGATCGCCACCAGCATGAACAAGAGCAGCGGATCGTCGGCGCCGCGTTCGAGGAACGGCGTATAGGTGGCGGCGATCAGGACGAAGATCGCCGAATGATCGAAGCGGCGCAGGAACCATTTGGTGCGCGAGACCGGCCACACATTGTAGGAAAAAGAAATGGCAAGCGTCAGCACCAGTCCGACGCCATAGATCCAGGCGGCGGCGAGCGCGCCGTAGGAGCTCCAGACGGTGGCGTAGAAGATCAGCACCGTGGCGCCGATCAGCGCCAGCACTAGGCCGACGCCGTGGACGATGCCATCGGCGATCAATTCATACTTATCGTAAGCCCAGCGAATGCCGTTGAACTCAGCCATGCGCGCCAATCCATTTCGTCCCCGGCCTCGATGGTCGCACCGAACGGATGGCGGCGCAACAGCGGCACATCGCGGGCGCGGTAAATCTTCGTGACAGGTCACGCGGCGCCTGCCGCGCTTTAAGAGCGGCGAGCGGAGAAAAGGGAAAACGCGCGCTCAGATCTTGTGCCGTTCGACCAGCACGGAGCACTTGGCATGGCGCACGACGCGGTCGGCCGTGGCGCCGATGAAGTAGTTGGAAAAATCCGGCACATGCGAGGCGAGGATGATGAGGTCAGCGCGATGGCTTTCGGCGGCCGCAATGATGGCCTTGGCCGGCGGGCCGTTGCGGATTTCGACGGCTGCCGCGACTCCGGTTGCGGTGACCAGCGCCTGCAGCCTGTCGCGGCCGTCCTTCATGGCGTCCTCCAGCATATTGGCCGGCAGTTCGATCGCGACATAGGTCGGCACATCCTCGACGACGTTGAGCGCGATGATCTCGCCGCCCTCGTCGAGCAGCGATGCGGCCTTGCGGAGGATATCTTCTCCCCTGCCGAGGCCGCCGAGCGCAATCGCCACGATGATCTTCCTGTACATGGCTTCCCTCCATGACTGAGATGCATAAGCTTCTTCTTAAGAAGATATGGACGTATTGATCGTGATCAAGTCGGCGGGACACGTCAGCGAAGCAAATCAGCGCAAGCGATTGTCAACGCTTGCTCAACGCTTCATCCTCAAAAACGAGGCTTCTGTGAACAATGGCGATGGGCCATATAGGAATCAAGTACGGCAGCCGAGAGGATATCAGGCACATGAACCGGCGACAGTTTCTCGAGCTTGCCACGGGCGGCATGGTTGCCGCCACCGCCGGTGCGCCTTCGATTTCACAGGCAGGAGAATTATCCATGACGACCGAAACATCCTATGCGCTGACGCGGCCTGCCTATATCGACCAATCGCATCTCGTCGTTAAAGACCTCGGTCTTGTGTCCGGCTTCTATCAGTCGATGCTCGGTCTGAAAGTCATCGAAAAGACGCCAAGCGGCGAAGTTCTCGGGGTCGGCGCTCTGCCGCTGCTGACGCTGACGACCGCCGGGAATGCCGCCATCGCGCCGCGCAACGCCGCCGGGCTGTTCCACACCGCCTTCCTGATGCCCGACCGCACCGAACTGGCGCGCTGGCTGCGCCATGCGGCGCATAACAATGTCGTGCTCGACGGTGCTTCCGACCATCTCGTCAGCGAGGCGATCTATCTTTCCGACCCGGAAGGAAACGGCATCGAAATCTATGCCGACCGGGCGCACGAAGGATGGAAGTTCCATCAGGACGGCATGGTGGAGATGGCGACGCTGCGCCTCGACCTGCAGGCGCTTTACGACAGCGCGCCCGAGGATCGCTGGGACGGCATGGCTGAGGGTGCGGCGATCGGCCATCTGCATCTGCAGGTCGGCGATATCCCGCAGGCCGACGCCTTCTACCGCGACGTGCTCGGCCTCACGCTGATGGCCCGTTATCCCGGCGCAAGCTTCTTTGCCACCGGCGGCTATCATCACCATCTCGCCGCCAATATCTGGAACAGCCGGGGCGCGGCCCCGCGCGCCGACAATATGACCGGGCTTTCGGACTACAAGATCCGTTTCAACGACAAGGCGACTCTCGATGCGGCGGTCTCGAAGCTCGACGGGCTGGAGATCGACAGCGAGAAGCGCGATGGCGGCGTCTTCCTCAGGGATCCCTGGGGCATCGGCCTGACGCTCTCGGCCTGATCTACATCGGCGGCCTGAACTCCATCTATTGAACCTTTTCGGTTCCGGATGGCGTCGTCACCCCGGTCGGACCGCTACCGCTTCCGCTCGGCGTCGGGTCGCGGTCCGTCGCTTCGGGCGGCCGTGAAGGGCCGGAGGCCGGGTCATCGTTGAAGGTGCCGGGGCCGGACGGCTGCGCATTGATCGGATCCGGCCTCGTCGATGCTGTCGCCGTCGGATCGTTATTGGTGGGGTCGGGCCAGATCGCCACGCTTACGCCCGCAATGATGAGGACCGCCGCACCCGCCACGAGGACGGTCCAACCCCACCACCGCCTGCGATCGGCGGCTTTGAGCTTCGTCTCGTCCGCATAAGGGGGATTGGTCGAAAAGCTCTCGGTGACCTTGGTCTGATCGCGATCTGCAGTCATGAGCTATCTCCTTCAGAGATCGAACGTCCGCGACTGGGAGGTTGTTCCGGCGGCCGGATCAAAACCACGCGCTCGTCGATGAGGGCGGAGGGCTTCTGCCGATCGCCCCTGCGGCAAGCCGAGGGGCCATCTTTCGACGTCGCATGACCTCCAGCGGAACCGGAACCGCATCAGCGCGTTTTCGTGGCGAAGCAATGGGGCTTCGGGGACCTCACCGCATGGGCATCGCCAACGGCATCCGCAAACAAGCAAGGAAAATCGCTATCGGCGAACGCCATACCAGCGCCTGGGCGAAATCATTGCGGGAGACGGCGGAGGAATTGCCTTCCCCGCCGGTGCATCGGCTTGAAAAGGACGGGCTTGATATCAGCATGGCCTGGGCGATCATCGGCATCTTCGCCATACTCGGCCTTGCCGCCGTCTACATGATGTCGCTGATCCTCATTCCCATCACCCTTGCCGTCGTCGTCGGCATGATCCTCGGCCTCGCCGCCGAAAAGCTCGGCAAAATGGGCGTGCCGCGGCTCGCCAACGCTTTCCTTCTGTCGAGCGGCGTCGCCCTGGTGATCGCTCTGCTGGCCAATTCGCTTGTCGGTCCGCTGACGATGCTTGCCAACGAAGCGCCGGCCTTCGTCGAGCGGACGATCAACCGCATCATGCCCTACCTCGAGCGCATCGAATGGCTGCACATCACGCCGGCGACATTCGAAAGCGGGCCGATGTCGATCGGCGCGCTGCTCGAAAACACCGGCAACGTCCTGCATCTGGTGACCACGAGCCTGACGCCGGCGCTGGTGCAGGGGCTGATCTTTTTCGCCGCACTGCTGCTCTTCCTCGCCAGCCGGGTCAATCTGCGCAAGACGATCATCATGACCTTCCGCACCCGCCCGCAGCGGCTGGCGGCGATCCGCGTCATCAATGCCGTCGAGCAGGTGCTCGGCTTCTATTTCGCCACCGCCTCGCTGATCTATGTCGGGCTCGGCGTCGTCATGACGGTCATCGCCTATGCGAGCGGATTGTCGGCACCGGTGCTGTGGGGCTTCTTCGCCTTCCTGTCGAGCTTCATTCCCTATCTCGGCATCACGCTGATGACGCTGTCCGTCGCCATCGCCGGCATCATCACCTATGACGGCTTCATCGTCGGCCTGATGCCGGCCGCCGCCTTTTTCACCGTGCACCTCGTCATGGAGAACCTGATCTTCCCGGCGGTGATGGGACGGCGGCTGGAAATCAACCCCTTCATCGTCTTCCTGGCCATCCTGTTCTGGACCTGGATGTGGGGCGCGGTCGGCGCGATGCTGGCGCTGCCGCTGTCGCTGATCGTGATGACGGTTATCGAGGAATTGCTGATCGAAGAAAGACCGCAGCCGCAATTGCCGAAGTGATCAAGCGAGGAGACATCCGTGGCATCCGATCTCGATCTCGACGAAGCCGACCATGAGCAGATGGTCAGCGGCCGTTCGCTCTGGGGACGAACCGGCATACGGCCCGCATGGCAAGCGATCAGTGAGAGCTTTTCCGCCGATGTCGCGGTGATCGGCGGCGGCATCACCGGCGCGCTGGTCGCAGAGCACCTTGCGGCGCGCGGCTTCTCCGTTGCCATCATCGACCGGGAGGAGCCGGGTTTCGGCAGTACCGCTGCCAGCACCGCAATGCTGCAATGGGAGATCGACAGCACGCTCAGCGAGCTGGAGACCTGGTATGGCTTCGAGCGCGCCGCCGGCATCTATCGCCGCAGCGCCGCTGCCGTTGCAGGCCTTGCCAAGCTGATCGCCGCCAACGCGATCGCCTGCGGCTTCCGGCCGCGCAACACGCTTTATCTCGCCGCCAACCAGGAAGGCGCCCGCGACCTGCTGGAAGAGCGCCAGCTGCGGCGCCGGGCCGGCCTTCCCGGCGTCTATCTCGAACATCCCGATCTCTTCACCCAGTTCGAGCTCGATCGGGATGGGGCGATCTATTCGCCGGGCTCGGCGGAGGCCGATCCGCTGCTCTTGACCTGGGCGCTGATCGCGATGGCCATGCGGCACGGCGCGCAGCTGGTCAGCGCTTCGGTGAGCGCGCTGCACAGCGAAGGCGACCACGTGACGGTCGAGACCGACGGCCCCCATGTCATCGAAGCGCGGCATGTGGTGCTGGCGACCGGCTATTCGATGCCGGGCCTCGATATGCCGGAGCTGCACCGGACAAGCTCGAGTTGGGCATTCGCCACCGTGCCGCAGGACCCCGCGACGTTCTGGCGCGACAGGGCGTTGATCTGGGAGGACAGCCACCCTTATCTCTACATGCGCACGACCGCCGACAACCGCATCGTCGCCGGCGGCGAGGACGATGGCACGACCGACCCCGCGGCGCGGAATCGCCAGCTGCCGTCCAAGATTCGCGCAATCCAGGAGAAGATGAAGCGGCTCTGGCCGAGAGCCGATACCCGCATCGCCCATGCCTGGGGCGGAACCTTCGGCGAAACGGCCGACGGCCTGCCGCTGATCGGGCCGGTGCCCGGCATGCCGCATGTGCTAGCCGCCTATGGTTACGGCGGCAACGGCATCACCTTTTCCTATCTCGCCGCCCAGATGATCGGCGCGATGATTGCCGGCATGCATCGCGACTGGTTCGAGGATTTCGCGCTCGATCGGGATGGACCGGGGCTGCGGCGGTTTGGGGAAGATGGGCTGCGGGTTGGGAGTGAGCTGAGGTAGCCTTCGCATTGACTGTCGTGCCGTGGCCGCCCCTGCGGAACTACTCCGTCGTCTGATCGTCGCCCATATCCTCGACATCCTGCAGCCGAACAAACTCCGTGCCCTTCATCTTCAGATCGACCAGCGCCTTCGCCACCCCCTCGCCGGCCGCATGGGTCGGCTGGTTGATGTGGGAGATGACGACATCGCCGTCTTTGGCCGAAGCGATACGCTTTTCGGTGATTGCGGCGCCGAGCAGCGAGCCGCCGTCGCCGTTCACCGAATAGCCGGCGATGCGATAGCCGAGGGCGCGGATTTCGCCGATGGCGGAAAGGTCATATTTGGCGGTCGAGCCGCGGAACCAGTGCGGTGCGGGAATGCCGGATGCGAGCATGGCGGCAGCACCGCCTTCGACTTCCTGTCGGACGGCCTGCGGCGAGCCGGCGGAGGCTATGCCATAGACCAGCGTCGGCGTATCGACGGCGGGAATGTGGTTCTCGCCATGATTTTCGAGTTCGAACAGGTCGGGGTTCTGCAGGAAGACGGCGAGCGCGGCGGGGTTGCGCTTCAGCCAGCGGGCGGTGACGAAGAGCGTCGCCGGAATGCGCTCGCGCACCAGGGTCGACAGGATGCGCTCGTCCGCCTGGCCCATGCAGGCATCGAAGGTGAGCGCAATGCGGGCATGGCCTGATATATTGGAGCGGGCGATATGCAGATGCGGCTCGACGAGCTTGACCGCCGGGCTCTTCATGACCGGAGCGGCGGCGGCCGGCAGCGGCGGGGTTTCGGCCGCGCACAGCGTGGAGAGACCGGCCAGAAGAAACGCCGAAGCAAGCAAGATGCGGTTCATGGAAGGACTTCTACGATTCCATCGGCCGAGTTTAGCGACGGCATTGGTCCACCGCCATGCGGCCGGTCAGCGCAGCCAACGGGACAGGCGATCAATCGTAGAGATAATATTTTTCCCACTTCTCACGCGGCACCTTGTCGCCGATCTGGTAATCGAGCTGGCGCACGTTGATATGCTGCGGACCGGTGATGCAGGTGTAGGAGAGATGGTACCAGTCGCCCTTGCTGCGGAAGACCGCGCCCGGCGCCTGCAGCGAATTGTCGCCGGGAATCGGGTCCTTGAAGGTGTAGGCGATCACCTTGTCGGGCTTGAAGCCGGTGCTGTCCTGGTTGATCCGGCTCATCGCCTCGGTGTCACAGCTCTGCTCCAGGCGGGTCGAGGGATCGAGTTTTTCCAGCTGCTTCTTGATGGCGGGATCGACGGCAAAGGCGGGGGCAGCAAGGCCGACGAGGGATACAAACAGGAGCAGGTGTTTCGGCATTGAAGAAAATCCCTTGCTGTTGTCCAGTCTTCACCCTGCCATCGGCGGCTTGCCGCGGGCTTGGCACGTGTAAATTTCGATCTGCGATAGCGGACATTCTTAAATATTGTGGTGACATCAAGGCAGGGCGAACCGAGCCGCCGCCATGCCTGTGGAAGGTCACCTCGCCCCTTGGCGCTTGATCCGGAACCGGTGCGCCTCTATCTCTTGCCAACCCGACATTCCCACCGGAGCCAATTCCTTGTCCGTTTTCAAGAACCTGCCGACACCGCCCGCCGCACCGAAGAAGCCCGTCTCCGATACGCGCCACGGCATTACCCGCACGGACGATTATGCCTGGCTGCGCGCCGACAACTGGCAGGCGATGTTCAAGGATCCCTCGATCCTCGATCCCGAGATCCGCCGGCATCTCGAAGCCGAGAACGCCTATATGAATGCGGCGATGGAGGACACCAAGCCGCTGCAGAAGGCGCTGTTTTCCGAAATGCGCGGCCGCATCAAGGAAGACGACAGCTCGGTGCCGGTGAAGGACGGCGCCTATGCCTACGGCACGTCCTACGTGACCGGCGGCGAACAGCCGCGCTATTTTCGCATTCCTCGCAATGGCAGTGTCGCCGACGAGACGATCCGCACGGTGCTGCTCGACGGCGACAAGGAGGCATCAGGCAAGGCCTATTTCCGCCTCGCCGGTCTCGACCATTCCACCGACCACGGCCGCGGCATCTGGGGCTATGACGACAAGGGCTCGGAATTCTTCACACTGAAGGTGCGCGACCTTTCGACCGGCCAGGATCTCGACGATGTGATCGAGAATACCGGCGGCGGCGGCGTCTGGGCGCCTGATGGCAAGAGCTTCTTCTATTCGGCGCTCGACGAGAACCACCGGCCCTCGAAGGTGTTCCACCATATTGTCGGCCGGCCGCAGTCGGAAGACCGGCTGGTCTACGAGGAAGCCGATGCCGGCTTCTTCATGGGCGTCGGCGGCTCGCTGCTTGATGACTTCATCTATATCGACATCCACGACCACGAGACGAGCGAATACCGGCTGCTGTCGACCAAGGATCTCACGGCCGAGCCGAAGCTGGTGGCGGCGCGCGAGGAAGGCATCGAATATTCGCTGACCGAGGGCGGCGACATCTTCTACATCCTGACGAATGACGGCGGCGCCAAGGATTTCAAGATCATGGAAGCGCCGGTTGATAGACCGGGCAAGGAAAACTGGCGCGAGGTCGTGCCGCATAAGCCCGGCACGCTTGTTATCAGCCACATGGCCTATGCCCGCCATCTGCTGTGGCTGGAGCGCAAGGACGGGCTGCCGCAGATCATGATCCGCGATCGGGCGACCGGCGAGGAACATGCGATCGCCTTTGCCGAGGAAGCCTATTCGCTGGGGCTTTCGGGTGCTGCGGAATACGACACGGATGTCATCCGCTTCTCCTATTCCTCGATGACGACGCCGTCGCAGCTCTATGATTACAACATGGTGACGCGCGAGCGCACGCTGTTGAAGACGCAGGAGGTGCCGTCGGGCCACAATCCCGACGACTACGTCACCCGCCGCGTCTTCGCCCCGGCATGGGACGGCGAGACGGTGCCGGTCACCCTGCTCTATCGCAAGGACACGCCGCTCGACGGCACGGCCCCCTGCCTGCTCTACGGCTACGGCGCCTACGGCATCACCATTCCGGCCGGCTTCAACACGAATTGCCTGTCGCTCGCCGACCGCGGCTTCGTCTATGCCATCGCCCATATCCGCGGCGGCAAGGACAAGGGCTTTGCCTGGTACGAAGACGGCAAGATGGATAAGAAGACCAACAGCTTCAAAGACTTCATCGCTGCGGCCGACTATCTGAATCAACAGAAGTTCACCTCTTACGCGAAGATCATAGCCGAGGGCGGCTCGGCCGGCGGCATGCTGATGGGCGCCGTCGCCAACATGGCGCCGGAGAAATTTTCCGGCATCATCGCCGCCGTTCCCTTCGTCGACGTGCTCAACACCATGCTCGACGATACGCTGCCGCTGACGCCGCCGGAATGGCCGGAATGGGGCAACCCGATCGACAGCAAGGAAGAATACGAGCAGATCGCCGCCTATTCGCCCTATGACAATGTCGGCGCCAAAGCCTACCCGCCGATCCTGGCGCTCGGCGGCCTGACCGACCCTCGCGTCACCTATTGGGAGCCGGCCAAATGGGTGGCGAAGCTGCGTGAGGAGACAACCGGCGCGGCGCCGATCCTGCTCAAGACCAACATGGACGCCGGCCACGGCGGCGCCTCCGGACGCTTCCAGCGGCTGGAGGAGATTGCGTTTGAGTATGCGTTTGCGATCAAGGTGGCGGGGAAGATGTGAAATCTTTAGGGGGGTGCCGTGTCAGCCCCCCTCTGCCCTGCCGGGCCCGGGGCGAGCCGCGGCCCGGCAGGGCAGAGGGGGGCGACCGCGGCACAACAGGCCTAGGGAGACACCGAAATGCCCATCTACATCGCCCTCCTCCGCGCCATAAACGTCGGCGGCACCGGCGCCCTGCCGATGGCTGAACTCAAGGCAATCTGCGAAGAGCTCGGCTTCAAGGATGTGAAGACCTATATCCAGAGCGGCAATGTACTCTTCCGCTCGGATGAATCCGAAACGGCCGTCGAGGAAAAGCTCGACGCGGCGCTCGGCAAGAAGATGGGCAAGCGGCCGGGCGTAATGGTGCGCAGCCGCAAGGAGCTCGAGGCGATCGCCGCCAACGCCCCCTTCCCCGACGCCAAGCCGAACTTCCTGCTGGTCTATTTCCTCCCCGAAAAGCCGCCCGCCGATGCGCTGGAGAAGATGGTGGCGCCCGACGGCGAGGAGGCAAAACTCGCGACCCGGGAAATCTATGTGCATTATCCCAATGGTTCCGGCCGCTCGAAACTGAAGCTGCCGGCGCTGAAGCCGGGGACCTCGCGCAATCTCAACACCGTGCGCAAGCTCGCCGATATGGCGGCGGCGATGGAAGGCTGAACGCAGCTAGGCCCTCGGCATTTCCGCTACCGGCAGGAAGAGCATCTTCACGAAGGTGCGGAGCATCAGCACCTGTTCGGCCAGCGTGTTCGGCTCTTTCAGCGTCTTCGACAGAACGATGCCGCCTTCCAGGACGGAGGACACCATGTCGGCGAGCTGGTCGACATTGACGGGCTCGCGCGGCGGATAGATCTCCATGATGTCGCGGAGCATGCGGCTGAAACGGCGCCGCCAGGCAAGCACCGCATTGCGGTTGGTCTCCTGTATCTCCCGGTCGAACAGCCGCTCGTAATAGCACACGGTCGCCACAAGGCAGCCGGGATGGCCGTTCGGCAGATCGGAGAGCAGTTCGGACAGCAGCTTGAGGCCAAGCAGGAAGGATTGCAGCGGATCGTCGGTCAGATCGCGCGCACGGCTGAAGATCTCGTCGTAGATGCGCTCGTCATTTTCGATGTAGCGGTTGAGCAGCGCCTTGGCGAGCTCGTTCTTGTCCCTAAAATGATAGAAGAAGCCGCTCTTGGTGATGCCCGTCTCGGCGATCAGCTCCTCGATGGAGGTGCCGCCGAAACCCTTCTGCAGGACAGCCGCTTCGGCCACATCGAGGATGCGGGTCCTGGTTTCCTCGCCCTTTCGCATATCCCCTCCTGTACCGGCGGTACAGTTTTGATCGCCGCACGTTCAGAACCTGCCTGCGTCCCCGGCAGCTTCGGTTACGCCAAGCGATTGATATCAACCGGCAAAAACCAAAACCGCCGGCAGTATACCGCAAGTCGCCTAGTTTGGCAGCCGATTAAGCGCCAGAACATCATTCATCGACGGCAGCCGTTTCGGATGCTGCGAGGGAGAGGCTTCAACAATGGCAAAGTACAGAAACGGTCTGCCGCAACTCACAGGCGGCACCTTCATTACCGATGGCGGCATGGAAACGACGATGATCTTCCAGGAAGGCATCGCGCTTCCGCATTTCGCCGCTTTCATATTGCTGGCTTCCGAAGACGGGCGGCAGCGAATGTGGAATTACTATCGCCGTTATCTCGATATCGCCCGGCGGCACGGCACCGGCTTCGTGCTCGACACCGCGACATGGCGGGCCAATCCGGACTGGGGGCAGAAGCTCGGTTATACCGCTGAAGCCCTGAAGGCGGCCAACGAGGAAGCCGTCGACCTGCTCGTTGGCTTACGCAGCGCCTATGAGCGGCCGGAGCAGCCGATCGTCATCAGCGGCGCGATCGGCCCGCGCGGCGACGGCTACAAGGCGGGCAGCATGGATGCGGCCGAGGCGGAAGACTACCACACCTTCCAGATCGCGGCTTTCGCCGGCACCGAGGCCGATATGGTGACCGCCTTCACGCTGACCAATATTGACGAGGCGATCGGCGTGGCGCGGGCCGCACAGTCGCTCGGCATGCCCTGCGCCATCTCTTTCACGCTGGAGACGGATGGCCGGCTGGTGACGGGCCGCAGCCTTCAGGAGGCCATCGAGACGACGGATGCGGCGACCGGCGGGGCGCCGGCCTATTACATGATCAACTGCGCCCATCCCTCGCATTTCGAAGGTGCGCTCGATCCCGACAGCGCCTGGGTGAAACGCATTTCCGGCATCCGTGCCAACGCCTCGACCATGAGCCACGAGCAGCTGGACAATAGCGAGACGCTGGATGCGGGCGATCCCGAGGATCTCGGCCGCCGCTACCGCAAGCTCATCGGCCGCATGCCTGCGGTGCGCGTGCTCGGCGGCTGCTGCGGCACCGACCACCGCCACGTCGCGGCGATCTGCGAGGCATGCCTGCCGCAGGTGGCATGACAGCGGCAGGGGGGCCTGTATCCGGCTACGGCGTGCCGTGCCAGCGAGACCAGTTCATTGCCGATCGGCGTCAAGAAGGCTGAAGGCGTTAGCCTTTGGCGGCGCCTTTCGTCCGCTTCGCCTTATAGCCGCTGATCTCTTCGCCGGCCGTCGGCGAGAAGCGCAGGTTCCAGACGGTGGCGGTGATCGAGATGAGCGTGACGACGATGAAGGCGGTGGAGAAATCGCCGAGCGTCGGCGTTTCGACGTCGTTGAAGGCCATGGAACCGTGCAGCGCCAAGGCGCCGATGCAGATGCCGAGCGACAGCATCAGCTGTTGGAAGGTGGTGTAGAAGCTGGTGGCCGAGCTCATCCGCTCCCTGTCGATCTCGTCATAGGCGATGGTGTTGTAGGCGGTGAACTGGAACGACAGGAAGAAGGCGCTGAGTATCAGCACGATGAAGATGAGCGGCATCGGCCAATCCGGCCGGAAGGCGGCGCAGAGGCCGTAGCCGACCGTGCCGAGGATGCCGTTGAGGACAAGGCTGCGGCGGAAACCGAGCCGGCTGAAGACGAACTTCGCCATCGGCTTCATGGCGAGCGCGCCAAGCGCGGTGGCAATGACGATCTGGCCGGCGGCTGCGGCCGACAGGCCGAAGCCGATCTGGAAGAGCAGCGGCAGCAGGAAGGGCTGTGCGCCTTGGGTGATGCGCGTCAACGAACCTGATATGACCGAGGTGCCGAAGCTCGGCACCTTCATCAGCGAAAAATCCATGATCGGCGACGGATGCCTGCGGGCATGCCTGAGATAGGCGATGCCGAAGATGAGGCCGACGGCGATCAGGAAGAGCGAGAAGGCGCCCTCGCCTTCGTGGCTCGACATTTCGAAGCCGAAAAGCAGCGAGCCGAGCGAGAGGCCGGAGAGCACGAAGCCGATCGTATCGAACGGGCCGCTCGCCTTGCCCTTCACCTCATCGATATAGATCGAGACGAAGATCATGCCGATGATGCCGATCGGCACGTTGATGTAGAAGATCCAGCGCCAGTCGAGATAGGTGACGAAGAAGCCGCCGAGCGGCGGGCCGACGATCGGGCCGATCAGCGCCGGTACCAGCAGCCAGGACATGGCGCTGACCATATCCTTGCGGGCGACGCTGCGCATCAGCACCAGGCGCCCGACCGGCATCATCATCGCGCCGCCGAGGCCCTGCAGCAGCCGCGCCAGCACCAGGAACGACAGCGTCGGCGCCAGCGCACAAAGGATGGAGCCGATCACGAAGACGGCAATTGCCGCGCGGAAGACGGTGCGGGAACCGAAACTGTCGGCCATGCGGCCGCTGGCCGGAATGAAGATCGCCAGGCTGAGGAGATAGGAAGTCAGCGCGATCGACATGGCCGGGGCGCTGACGGCGAAATCGCGCGCCATGGTCGGCAGCGCCGTCGCCAGCACGGTCGCATCGATGTTTTCCATGAGCATCGCACTCGCGACAATCATCGCGATCACCCGGAAATTGGGCGCGGCGCGCCGAGCCATCGGCGCCTGGTAAATCTGATCCGACATCGTCCGGGATCACTCGCGGTGGCGCGGCGGAGCACAGGAGGCAGCAAGGCCGCGGGGGATGACATGGCGTAATGCCAAGGGGAGACGATCTGCTATACGCCTGCGATCATGGCGGCGCTATGTCCTTTATGGCACAGCAGCTTTGACGAGCGGGTAAAGCAGATCACGTTTGCTTGCATCGGCCTCATGCTTCGTGAAGAGCTTGCGCCACGGGCCGCCCGGCCCTACCTATCGATTATGACCTCCGCCCTCGAGAAAAAACGGCCCGGTGCGGCCTTCGCCTTCGACAACAGCTATGCCGGCCTGCCGCAGCGCTTCTTTGCGGCGCAGATGCCGACCGCGGTGGCGGAGCCCTGGCTGATCAAGCTCAACGAGCCGCTGGCCGCCGAACTCGGGCTCGACGTCGAGGCGCTGCGGCGCGACGGCGCGGCGATCTTTTCCGGCAATCTCGTTCCCGAAGGCGCACAACCGCTGGCGATGGCCTATGCCGGCCACCAGTTCGGCGGCTTCTCGCCGCAGCTCGGCGACGGCCGGGCGATCCTGCTCGGCGAGGTGATCGACCGCAGCGGCAGGCGTTTCGATATCCAGCTGAAGGGCGCCGGGCCGACGCCTTTCTCGCGGCGCGGCGACGGGCGGGCAGCCCTCGGGCCGGTGCTGCGCGAATATATCATCAGCGAGGCGATGTTTGCGCTCGGCATTCCGGCGACACGGGCGCTGGCGGCGGTGACGACGGGCGAGCCGGTCTACCGGGAAGAGGTGCTGCCGGGTGCGGTCTTCACCCGGGTCGCGGCCAGCCACATCAGGGTCGGCACCTTCCAGTTTTTTGCCGCCCGCGGCGACACAGACGGTGTGCGGGCGCTTGCCGATTATGTCATCGACCGGCATTACCCCACCCTTAAGGAAGCCGACAATCCCTATCTCGCCCTGTTCGAGTCAGTCTCCGAGCGCCAGGCGGCGCTGATCGCCCGCTGGCTGCATGTCGGCTTCATCCATGGCGTGATGAACACCGACAATATGACGATCTCCGGGGAGACGATCGATTTCGGCCCCTGCGCCTTCATGGATGCCTATGATCCGGCGACCGTCTTCTCGTCGATCGACCAGCACGGCCGTTATGCCTATGCCAACCAGCCGGCCATCGGCCAATGGAACCTCGCGCGGCTCGGCGAAACGCTGCTGCCGCTGATCGACGCCGAGCTCGACGGCGCAGTCGATAAGGCGAATGTGGTGATCCGGGCTTATGGCGAGCGGTTCCAGGCGCATTGGCTGACCGGTATGCGGAAAAAGATCGGCCTTGCCGGCGAAGAGGACGGTGATCTCGATCTGGTGCAGGCGCTGCTGTCGCTGATGCAGGCGCAAAGTGCCGATTTCACCCTGACCTTCCGCCGACTGTCGGACCTTGCCGGCGACGAAACAGCAGAGCCCGCCTTTGCCGCAAGTTTCCGCGAGGCGGAGGCCGGCCGTACCTGGCTCACGCGATGGCGCGAGCGACTGTCGCGCGATCCGCAGACGGCCAGCGAGCGCGCCAACGCCATGCGCAGCGTCAATCCGGCCTTCATTCCGCGCAATCACCGCGTCGAACAGGCGATCGAGGCTGCGGTCGAAAACGGCGATTTCTCGCTGTTCGAGGCGCTGCTGACGGTGCTCGCCAGGCCCTATGACGACCAGCCGGATCTTGCCGGCTATAGCGAGCCGCCGAAGCCGCATGAGCGGGTGCTTGCGACCTTCTGCGGGACGTGAGCGGCTCCAATACAACCGTACCGTGACATCCGCCTGCGGCAAATGCAGCCGTTGAAAGGCATGTCCCTTGCGCTATCTGGCTGATCGGCGGGGCTTTTCCGCCCTTCTTCACCCGGCGAACCTCAGCGGGAGACAGCCTTATGGCGATCGTCATCACCTCCATCCTTTTCATCATCATCGGCCTTGCGCTCGGCGGCGGCGGGCTCTGGCTCGTCACGCTCGGCGGCAGCGTCTTCTATCTGTTCGCCGGGCTGATGTTCCTGATCACCGCCGGGCTGCTTCTGATGCGCAAGGCGGTGGCGCTCTGGGTCTATGCGGTGCTCGTCATCGCCGCACTCGCCTGGGCGGTCTGGGAAGTGGGCTTCGACTGGTGGCAGCTCGGGCCGCGCGGCGGCCTGATCATCCTGCTCGGGCTCTGGCTGCTGACGCCCTGGATCCGCCGGCCGCTCGGCTTTCGCAGCCCGACCGGCATCACCTATGGCGCCAATCCCTGGCCGCTCGCCGTGCCCGTTCTTCTTGCCATAGCCGTCGCCCTCTATTCGATGACGACGGATCCGCATGATCTTGCCGGCGATCTGCCTAGGGATGAGGTCGCCGCCAGTCCCGCTTTCGGCGGCAGCGTGCCGGATGGAGAATGGCATCAGTACGGCCGCACGCCCTTCGGCCAGCGTTATTCGCCGCTCGACCAGATCACCGTCGACAACGTCTCCACCCTCAAGGAGGCGTGGCGATACCAGACCGGCGACGTCAAGCGGCCGGACGACATCAGCGAGACGACCTATCAGGTGACGCCGCTCAAGGTTAAGGACACGCTCTATCTCTGCACGCCGCATAACTGGGCGATCGCGCTCGACGCCAAGACCGGCAAGGAGAAATGGAAATATGACTCCAATTCCGGCATGAACCCCAACCGGCAGCATCAGACCTGCCGCGGCGTCACCTATTATGCCGACCCCGATGTCGCCGCCGGCCAGCCCTGCGCCGAGCGCGTCTACCTGCCGACCTCCGATGCCCGGCTGATCGCGCTCGACGCGGCGGACGGCAAGGTCTGCACCGGCTTTGCCGATCAGGGCGTGCTGCATCTCGAAACCGGCATGCGCTTCAACCCGGCCGGCTATTATTATTCCACCTCGCCGCCGGTCGCCGTGGCCGGCAAGATCATCATCGGTGGGGCGGTCAACGACAATTACTCGACCGAGGCGCAGTCCGGCGTCATCCGCGCCTTCGACATCAAGACCGGTGCGCTGATGTGGAACTGGGATTCCGGCAACCCCGATGTGACGACGCCGATCGCCGCCGGCCAGACCTATACGACCAACTCGCCGAACAGCTGGTCGGTCTTCAGCGTCGACGAGGCGCTCGGCATGGTCTACATCCCGCTCGGCAATCAGGTGCCCGATCAGCTCGGCATCAACCGCAGCGACAATGTCGAGAAATTCTCCTCCTCGATCGTCGCGCTCGATATCGCCACCGGACAGCTTCGCTGGGTGCGCCAGACGGTGCATCACGATCTCTGGGATATGGACGTTCCGGCCCAGCCGGCGCTGATCGACCTGACGAAAGAAGACGGCAGCGTCGTTCCCGCCCTTGTCGGCCCGACCAAGCAGGGCGATCTCTATGTGCTCGACCGGCGCAGCGGCGAGCCGATCATCCCCATCAAGGAGATCCCGGCGCCTGATGGAGCGATCTCCGGCGATCATACCTCGCCGACGCAGCCGATCTCCGACCTCACCTTCTCGCCCGAGCCGCTGAAGGAAAAGGACATGTGGGGCGTGTCGCTGTTCGACCAACTCGTCTGCCGCATCGATTTCCACCGCTACCGCTACGAAGGCCGTTACACCCCGCCCTCGCTCGCAGGGACGATCGTCTATCCCGGCAATTTCGGCACGTTCAACTGGGGCAGCGTCGCTGTCGATCCCGAGCGGCAGATCATGTTCGGCATGCCGACCTATCTCGCCTTCACCTCACGCCTGGTGCCGGCCGCCGACATTCCGCCGCGCGGCCAGGATGAAAAGGGCAGCGAACAGGGGCTCAACCGCAATGACGGCGCGCCCTACGGCGTCTTCATGGGGCCCTTCCTCGGACCGCTGCAGATCCCCTGCCAGGCGCCGCCATGGGGCTATGTCGCCGGCGTCGACCTGCGCACCGGCAAGATCGCCTATATGCACAAGAACGGCACCGTGCACGACATGACGCCGCTGCCCCTGCCCTTCAAGGTCGGCGTGCCCGGCATCGGCGGGCCGATGCTGACCAAGGGTGGCGTCGCCTTCCTCGGGGCCGCAGTCGACAACTACCTGCGCGCCTATGACGTGACGAGCGGCCGGGAACTCTGGCGGGCACGGCTTCCGGCCGGCGGCCAGGCGACGCCGATGACCTATACGACCGACGACGACAAGCAATATGTCGTCATGGTCGCCGGCGGCCACGGCTCGGTCGGCACCAAGCCCGGCGATTATGTGATTGCTTATACGCTGCCGTGATGGCTCGTGGCAGCGGTCGCCTTTGTCAGTGCGAACGCCAACGCAGTGCTTGCGGCCTGGGTCCTCGGGTCAAGCCCGAGGACGACGGAGGTGAAGGGGCCCGATTGGCAGAAGGCGGGACCGCCTGGAGCAATTCCTGATTCCCTATGCAACCGGCTAGCCCCCTCCGCACACCGGACAGCCGTCATACCTTCCCCCGGATCAAACCATCTCCACAATCATCCGCCCAACCTCGGCAAAGACCGGGTTGAGCTCCTTCGCCGGCACGGTCGCCTCGGCGATATAGACGGCGGCGACGATCGGGCCGCGGTCCGGGGGCCAGATGACGGCGATGTCGCCGAGGGAGCCGTTCGGGCCGGTGCCGGTCTTGTCGCCGACCTTCCAATCGGCCGGCAGGCCGGCCCTCAGCCGCTCCTTGCCGGTCGTGCTGGCGACGAGCCAGGCGATCAGCCTGTTGCAGGAGGCTTCCGTCAGCACCGAGCCGAGCGTCAGATTGCCAAGCGTATCGAGCATCGCATTCGGTGTCGTCGTGTCGCGCGGATCGCCCTTCCGGCCCTCGTTCAGCGTCGGTTCGGTGCGGTCGAGACGCGTCGTGCCGTCGCCGATCGAGCGCAGCCAGTCGGTCAGCCCCGCAGGCCCGCCGAAGCTTTCGAGCAGCAGGTTGCCGGCGGTATTGTCGCTGAGCGTCACCGCCGCATCGCAGAGTTCGGCGATCGTCATGCCGTCGGCGCCTGCGTGTTTTTCGCTGATCGGCGAATAGTCGACAAGCTTGTCCTTGCCGTAGGTCACCCGCCGGTCGAGGCTCTCGTCGCCCTTGTCGACGCGGGCCAGCACGAAGCCGGCGGCCAGCGCCTTGAAGGTGCTGCACATCGGAAAGGCTTCGCTGCCGCGATAGCCGAAGGAGATGCTGGTCTGGGTGTCGAGCACCGAGACGCCGAGGCGCCCGCCGGTGCGTTTTTCCAGCTCGGCCAGGCGGCGCTCGACATTGTCGTCGCCCTCTTCGCTCTTTTCCTCGGCGCTGACGGGAAGCGTGAGCGCAGGCAGGCACAAAGCCGAGCCTATCAGCATGCGGCGGGTAAGACTGAGATCCATGAAAATCCTCCGGCGGTGAGGAGGACAGAGCTAAGGCGCGATTGCGGCGGCATCTCGTCATCGCGGCGACGAAGTCGTCCCGCGGCGCCGAAGTTGCCCGCACCGGAATCATGCGGCGCGCGTCACCTCGACCGTCACATGCGACAATTCCGAGAGCGCCGAAAGCCGGGCCTTGTAGAAGGCCGGATCGCGCGGCTCGGAGGTGAGGACGGCGACGATGGCGGCGTGATGGCCGGGGCCGACCTGCCAGACATGCAGATCGGTGATCCGGTCTTCCTCCGTCTCGATCGCCTCGCGAATGTCAACCGGCAGCGTCTCGCCGTGCGGGACGACGTCGAGAAGGACGCCGCCCGAGGATTTCATCAGGCTCCAGGACCAGTTGGCGATGACCAGGCCGCCGACGATGCCCATGATCGGATCGAGCCAGAGCCAGCCATAGAGGCTGCCGAGCGTCAGCGCCGCGATGGCAAGCACGGAGGTCAGCGCGTCGGCGATGACATGCAGATAGGCGGCGCGGATATTGTTGTCGCCGTGCTTTGCGTGACTATCGTGAGCGTGGTGATCGTGGGTGTGATCGCCATGATCGTGATGGCCATGGTGGTGATGATGATGCGCGTGATGGCCGTGTGCATGGTGGCCGCCGCCGGCAAGCAGCCAGGCGCTGGCGAGGTTGACGGCAAGACCGACCACCGCCACGGCGATCGCCTGGGCAAAGCCGATCGGCACCGGATTTGCAAGGCGCAGCCAGCTTTCCCAGGCCATCAGCAGGGCGATCAGCGCAAGGATGATGGCGCTGGCAAAGCCGGCGAGATCACCGAGCTTGCCGGTGCCGAAGGTGAAGCGCGGATTGCGTGCCTGCCGGCGGGCGAAGAGATAGGCGAGCGCCGAAATCAACAGCGCACTGGCATGGGTCGACATATGCCAGCCATCGGCGACCAGCGCCATGGAGCCATAGGCGGTGCCGGCCGTTATCTCCGCCACCATCATCACCGCCGTCAGCGCGATCACCAGCCAGACGCGCCGCTCGTTCACCGCATGATCGGCGCCGAGGAAAACATGATCATGTTCGAGGCTGTTCATTTGGGTTTTCCCAATCCCGGCAGTCATTCCAGGCTCCTTCTACAAGCGCTCAGCGGAGATACGTTCTCAGCACTTCCGATATTTCCTCGACCGCCTCGGCTCTTGCCGCGTCATCGGCGGCATTCAGCACATGCTCGCGCAGGTGATCGTCCAGCACCTCGCCGGTCAGTCCGGTCAGGGCGCCGCGGATCGAGGCGAGCAGCTGCAGGATTTCGCCGCAGGGGCGTTCGGCCTCGAGCGCCCGCTCGACTGCTTCCATCTGTCCCTTCAGACGGCTGATGCGGGCGACGAGCTTCTTTTTTTGCAGGGAGGTGTGGGACATGACGGACTCACCAATTAATATAGGGGGGTATACTATCAGCATATGCCGGCCGATATCAATGCCCATGCCGCGTGGGAGCGTCATGCTGCAGCGCCATTGACAAATGCCGCGTTTGCGGCGATGGATGCTTCATGATCAAAAACGCGCACCAGAGCCGCTCGTATTTTTGGCTGTACCTGTAAAGGGCGGCTGGACAGATCATATTGTCAACAAGCCGCCGTCAGGCGGCTTTGTTGTATCGGCAGCGTCCTGACGGCAGACTATCAAAGGACGCGAAGACCATGACCGAAATCGAAGACAGCGAAATTTCACTGATGCGCCCGTCGGTGGTGACGATCCGCACCGCCAAGCCGCGCGACCTGCCCGAGCTCAACGAGATGATCGCCCTGCTTGCCGCTCATCACGGCGACGCGGCGGCAACGACGCCGGAGCAGCTCGAGCGCGATCTGTTCGGCCCCCTACCCTGGATCCATGCTCTCGTTGCCGAGACCGGCGAAGGGCTGATCGGTTACGCCATTCTCGTGCCGCTCTACAGGGCGCAGGAGGGAAAACGCGGCATGGACCTGCACCATCTTTTCGTGCGCGACGGCCATCGCGGCCACGGCACCGGCCAGTTGCTCGTCGACCGGGCCCGCGAAACCGCACGCAATGCCGGCTGCGGCTACCTCTCCGTCAGCGCCGCGACCGGCAACGTGCTGGCGCACCGCTTCTACGAACAGCTGGATTTCACCCCGCGGCCGGTGACCGGCATGCGCTACATGCAGTCGATTGCTTAGGTTGGCTAGATCGAAAGTCTAGCCCTGGCTCGATGGGCGGGAGCGGGTTAAGCTTGCCAGCTAGAGTGGCGCGCATCTATTCAGACGCAGGGTGGGGTTCGGATCGAGTCGGACGTGCCCGCTTCAGTACTGCGGATACTTTATCGAATCGCGTTAGGAGCATTCATGGCTGATTTCAAACTTCATTGCTTCGCTCTCTCCGGGAACTCTTACAAGGTCGTACTCTTCTTTGCGCTTGCCGGCATCGAATGGGAAAGCATTTTCGTTGACTATCTGGGCGGCGAAACGCGAACCGAAGAGTGGCGAAAAACGATCAACGAACAGGGCGAAGCGCCTGTGCTCGAACATGGCCAAACGAAGATCAGCCAATCGGGGGTTATCCTGGACTACTTGGCAGAGGTGACAGGCCAATTTGGGGCGCAGACGGCCGAAGAACGACGCGACATCATGCGCTGGATCCTCTTCGACAATCATAAATTCACTAGCTATTACGCAACGCTGCGGTTCATGTATGGCCTCCAGAAGAGCGGCGAGACGCCGGTCGTCGAGTTTTTAAGGCTGAGGGCTAAGGCTGCCTATGCGATTGTTGACGAGCACCTGGCCCACCGAGCCTTCATGGTCGGCGAGCGGCTGACGATCGCAGATCTCTCCTTGGCGGGCTACGTCTTCATGCCGGAGGATACCGGAATCGATCACGGCGCCTTTCCGGCTATCGCAGCATGGAAAGATCGTATCAGCAGCATGCCGGGCTGGCGCCATCCCTATGATCTCATGCCTGGTCCCACTTCCCTATAAACAGGGAGATCGACTTTCCGAGTGCAGCGGCCGCAAAAACCGCTGCACACTTTGGCGCGACAGGCTCTAGCGCCCCGGCACGGCCTTCAGATAGGCGGCGATCGCTTCGCGGTCGGCCGCCGGCAGACGGGCGATATTCTGCTGCACATCGACCATCGAGCCGCCGACGCTATCGAAATCGGGGGTGAAGCCGGTTTCGAGATAGCTGGCGATATCGGCCTCGCTCCAGCCGCCGATGCTCTTGGAGGCAGGCGTGATGTCGGGTATGCGCCCCTTGCCTTCCGGATTGGGCGCACCGGCAAGCCACTGATCGGCCTTAAAGCCGCCGAGCGCATCGCGCGGCGTATGGCATTCGCCGCAATGACCGGGGCCCTCGACGAGATATTGCCCGCGCTTCACCTTGTCATCGTTCTTGGCGAGCGCGACGCGCGGCTGATCGTTGAAATAAAGGAATTTCCAGCCGCCGAGCGCCAGCCGGATATTGTAGGGGAACGGCAGCCCATGCGGGGGCGTGGCGTTGGCGCTCTTCGGCAGCGTCTTCAGGAAGGCGAAGAGATCGTTGACGTCCTTGTCGCTCATCCTGGAATAGGAAGCATAGGGAAAGGACGGATAGAGATGCTGCCCGTTCGGCCCGACGCCGCGCTTCATCGCATTGCCGAACTGGGCGAGCGTCCAGCCGCCGATGCCGGCCTTTTCATCGGGTGAGATATTCGGCACGTGGAAGGTGCCGAAAGGGCTCTTCAGCGCCAGGCCGCCTGAGAGCGTCAGTTTCGCATCGCCTTCGGAACCGGGGGCTGAATGACAGCTGACGCAGCCACCGGCCCAGAAGACCATCTCACCGTTTGCCGGGTCCGGCGCGCCGAGACCGGCCCAATGGCTTTCCGGCAGCGGATCGGGCGCGGTGACAAGATAGAAGGCGGCACCGCCGAGGACGGCGACGCCGATCAGACAGAGCAGTAACCGGATGAACCTGCGGACCATGCCCCGCCTCCCCTTTCGCCGAGATTTCCCCGGGCGGATATCAAGACGACCCGCGTCGGCGGCAAGGCCGGCGCGGATCGCATACAAAGATCCGGATCAAAACGGCCTATCGCTCACTTGCCGAGGCGATAGGCCTTGTGACAGCCGCCGCAATTGGCGCCGAGGGTGTTCATCGTGGCGCCGACGGCGGCAGGATCGGCCGGAAGCTGAGCGAGCGCGGTTTCGGCATCGGTGGAGAGCTTGGCGGCACGCGCCTTGAAGTCATCCATGTTTTCCCAGATCTTCGGGCTCGCCGCTTCGTCGCCCGTCTCCGTGCCCGGCTTGAACTGGTCGGGAAAGACCTTGGACGTGGTGGCGATCGTCGTCAATGCCGCCTTCACCGTCTCGGCGTCATAGGGCTTCTCGCCCTTGGCGATGCCGGCCAGCGCGCCCGCCGACCCCCCGATCTTCTTCATCAAGGCAACGCGCGAGTCATGGGTGCCGTCGGCGGCGGTCACCGAGCCGAAGGCTATTCCTGCCATCGCTGCGGCGGCAGCTAGTGCTTTCCAATTCATATGTTCCTCTCCAATTTTCTGAAGGCCAAGGCGGCCGATGGCCAATCTGCACCGGCAGCATGACAAAATCCATGCGTCGGGGCAGTCACGTTTTGCCGGATGATCATAAAAACAATGTGATAAACGGCGAACAAACCTATGGCGAGCCGGTGCTTCCCAGACCTGACTGCCCTATACATCCACCAGCCTTGTTGCCAGAAAGTCGATGAGGACTCGTGCGGCCATCGGCAGGTGCTTTCGCGAAACATAAAGAGCATGGATGCCCAGTGTGCTTGGCTTCCACTCCGGCAAGACGACAACCAGCTGACCTGTCTTAACCTCCTGATCGGCGGCAAAACACGGCAGCATTGCGATGCCGAGACCGGACAGAGCGGCACGGCGCAGGGCGACAGCGTCATTGGTCTGGAAGGTGCCTTCCACCGACATGACGATCTGAGATTCGAAATTCTTCAGCGACCATTCCGTCCCGCCAAGGTGGGTGTAAGTGAGGCACCTGTGGTCGTCGAGATCCGCTGGTGTTGAGGGAATTCCGTATTCCTGGAGATAGCGCGGCGAGGCGTAGAGCAGCGACGAGCACTGTCCCAGCCGTTTCGCGATCAAGGATGGGTCCAGGCGATTGGCGATCCTTATCGCCAGATCGATGCGGTCCTGCACGAGGTCGATCGTCCGATCGGAAATCTGTAAATCGACCTTGATGCGCGGATAGGCGTCGGCAAAATCTGAGAGAAGCGGAATGAGCTGCGCTTCTGCGAGGATGCTGGGTGCCGTCACCCTGAGAAGACCGTGCGGAGTGTCTGCGGGGCTTGCGACCTCAGTCACTGCGTCGGCAACACGGACGATTTCCCGACACATGTCGAGAACGCGTTCGCCCGCCGATGTCAGGCTGAGCTGTCGCGTCGTGCGGTGGAGAAGCCGCGTTCCCGACCAGTCTTCCATGGCCGCGATGTAGCGCGACGCCATCGCGCGGGACATGCCCAATTCTTCGGCTGCTGCCGAAGCGCTGCCGCGCTCGACAGTCTTCAAGAGCACTTTCGCCGCAATGATCCGATCCATCTATTCGCTCGATTTATGCAACATTCTTTCGATCATAGTGACGTTTATCTTTGATATGCGCAACATTATATCTCTCTCGAACACAGGGAGATCGCAGTGACCACCGACATCGAACTTCAATATTTCTTCGACCCTTTCTGCGGCTGGTGTTACGCGAGCGCTCCGGCGCTGGCGGGTCTTGCCGAGCAATTTTCAGATCGTCTCAGGATGCTTCCCTCCGGCCTTTTCGTCGGAGGAAGGCCGATCTCGTCGATCGCCGATCACGCATGGCGCAACGACCAGAGGATCCAGGCTCTCACCGGGCAGCGCTTCTCAAAGGAATACCATCAGAACGTCCTGCTGGCACCGAACGGCATCTTCGACTCAGGCCCCGCGACGCTTGCGCTCACCGCGCTTGGAGAGCACGCCGCGAAGCTTGAGCCGCGTTTCCTGCATGCCATCCAGATCGCCCGCTATGTCGACGGACGCGATACTTCCAACGTTCAGGAGGTGGCGACGGTCGCCGTTCAGGTGGCTGCCGAGCATGGCATCGAACTGACTGCCGAGATCTTCGCCGAGAGGCTCCGGAACGACTCCGATCTTCGTGAGCGCGCGCTGGAGCGGGTGGAGGATGCGCAGCGCCAGATGGACAGGCTCGGCATTCGCGGCGTTCCGCAGCTCGTCGCCCGCATCAACGGCGAGGCCCACGTGCTCAACAGCGAGGCGCTCTATCAAGGTCCGGCTCGGCTCGTTGCGGCGCTCGATGAGCTCTCTGCAGACGCATGAAACCCCAATCCCAACCAGGAGTACCATCATGAAAATCGCTCTTATCGGAGCCTCCGGCCAGGCCGGCTCCCGCATCCTGTCGGAGTTGTCGGCTCGCGGTCATAACGTCACCGCGATTGCCCGAGATCCCTCCAAGGTCACATCTCTGCCGAACGTCGCCGCCGCCTCTGGCGACATCGCCGCACCTGAAGCGTTGGCAAAGGTGTTGGAGGGGCATGAAGCCGTCATCAGCTCGGTGCATTTCTCCGCCAGCGATCCGGACAAGCTGATTGGCGCGGTCAAGGCCTCCGGCGTTCGTCGCTACTATGTGGTGGGCGGCGCGGGCAGCCTCGAAGTCGCTCCGGGCGTTCTCCTGGTGAACACGCCCGAATTCCCTGATATCTACAAATCTGAAGCGCAGGGCGGCGTCGACTACCTCACCAAGCTCAGGGCTGAAAACGACCTCGACTGGACCTTCCTGTCGCCTTCGGCCGCATTCGTCCCCGGCGAGCGGACCGGCAGCTTCCGCCTCGGCAAGGACGAACTGCTGACGAACGAAAACGGCAGCAGCATTTCCTTCGAGGACTTCGCCGTTGCACTCGTTGACGAGATCGAAGCCCCGGCCCACGTCAGGCAACGGTTCACCGTCGGCTACTAACCCGATCCCTCCAAATCTCAATCGCCCACTGCAGCGTGGCCGACATCGTCAGGGTGTCGACCGCCGCCGGACCCTCCTGCCTTGGGGGCAGGACGGTTCGCCCCACAACCACGTGAAGAGAACATGATGAACAGACGCACCACCCTCAAGACGATCGCCGCAGCCGCGGCTCTCATGATCCCGCTCGCTACATCCGGTGTCGCGCAGGAGAAGTCTCCCCTATCATGGACGGCGTTCAGGGCCACCGAAGCGGGCTTTCTGCGCGCTCCGGTCCTTGTCACCGGGAAGACGGAGGCCGTACTCATCGACTCGAGCTTCAGCTATTCGGACGGCAAGGTCATCGCCGATGCGATCAAGGCCAGCGGCAAAAACCTCACCACGATCTATGTCACCACCAACGATCCCGACTACTATTTCGGTCTTGCACCCGTCCATCAGGCCTTCCCGAAGGCCCGCATCCTCGCCGCTCACGACACCGTTGCACTGATGCGGAAGAAGGCCGAAGGCAAGATCAAGGCTTGGTCGCCTGTTCTGGGCGACAACGGTCCCAAGTCGGTCTCCGATCTCATTTTCCCGGAAGCGAGCGACATTGACACGCTGTCAGTCGACGGCGAGAAGCTCGAAATCGTCACCGCGCCAGGGCTCAAGGATCGCGGCCGCTATATCTGGGTTCCATCGCTCCGCGCCGTGTTCGGCGGCGTCCCTGTGTTCGGCGGCATGTATCCCTGGGTCGCCGATCTTCCGACAGTCGAGGAACGGAAGGCCTGGGGCGCAGCACTTGACGACATCCTCGCCCGCAGACCCGAGATCGTCGTACCAGGTCACGGCACCTCCACCTGGCCGATGGATGCGTCCGCCGTCAGCTACACGCGTGATTACCTGATCGCATTTGACGCCGAGGCAGCCAAGGCCGCAGACTCCAAGGCATTGATCGCAGCGATGAAGAAACTCTATCCCGACGCGGCCATGCCGATTTCGCTGGAATTAGGGGCGAAAGTCGCCAAGGGCGAAATGACCTGGGGTCAGTGACCACAGCGGAGAACTCGCGGTTAAAGCGCGTCGTATCTAATTTGATTCGTTCGACGCGCTTTAACTCATATTTTTCGTCGGACCTTCAAATATTGGTGGCTGTGTAAAATTCAAACGGGACAATGTGCTGCGACACGGTTGGCGATCGGCCGGCATCGAGAGCTTCCGCCATTGCCCGGACCAGGGTCTCTCCCAGCAGCTTTGCCGGATGAGACAGGACGACCCTGATCAGCCCCTCAGCAAGACCGGCTCTCGTTTCATTGGTGAGCTCGTGTGCTATGACCACCAGGCGTTTGGCTGCCGGCCCACCATCCTCCCGCAGGGCCCGCATCACACCGGTGATGCCGCCACCGGCAACGTAGAGTCCGACCCAATTCGGCTCGGTCTGCAGAAGGCGTCGCGTCGCTTCATAGGCGATTTCGGGCTCTTCAAGCGTGGCAACCGTCTCCAGCATCTGGAAGCCCGGCGCGCTCTCCCGGAAATACGATCGAAACCCCATTTCGTTCAGCTCTTGGGCGAGATATCGGTGACTCCCGACGAAGACGGAAACCTTGCCGCCATTGCCATTCAGCCCGGCGATGAACCACGCGGCCGTGCGGCCCTTTTTGATGCAGTCGTTGCCGACATAGGCTGCGCGGGAGGCCGTGGAAATATCGGAAATCATGGTCACAACAGGAATGTTCTCTGCTGCAAGACCATCGACGGCGTGGTTCACCTGCGGGTGGTCGGAGGTGATCATTCCGATGACGTCGGCTTCGCGACTGAGAGCGTAGATCGCCTCGGCAGCCTTATCGGGCGCAAGATCGTCCATGAATCTGACGATGGCCCTTCCATGGGCATCGGGAAATGCTTCGGTCGCCGCGACCAGAATGTCGCTCCACATTTGATAAAGCTTGCGGTGAGACTGCTTGAGAAGAAAACCGAATTTGATCACCGGCTTGTCGTGCTCGAGTCGGCGAGCGATGGCCGTCACCCCGTGAAAGCCGATCTGCCGGGCGGCGTTCAGAACCCGCTCCGCCGTCTGCGGGCGCACCGGATCGCGACCGTTCAGCACGCGATCGACCGTTGAAATGCTCACATTCGCGGCCTTTGCCAAGTCGGGGATCGTTGGGCGAGACATATCGAACCTTTCAAATCTTGATGTTATTTATGAGAGTTTTTGGGAGAAAAATCCACCGGTTCGTTGACACTTTGCGGAATTTTCGCAATTTCATCTTCCAGCACAAGCCAGTTTGGCGGGAGAGCTTGGGAGAGCTCTCTCATCTGGAGGAAATACTCTCATGTCTGCGACCTTGCAAAGGGTGGCGCCGCTTTCGGGCGGCGAAGGCCATCGCACGCCTATAGATGGCGGAGCCGGCTTCGTTCTTGAAATGCGCTCAATCACCAAGGCCTTCCCCGGTGTTCTCGCGCTCGATGGCATGAGCCTGAAGGTTCTTGCCGGCACCGTCCATGTCCTCGTCGGGGAGAATGGCGCGGGCAAGTCGACGCTCATGAAGATTCTAAGCGGCATCTACGCGATCGACGGCGGAGAGATTCTTTTCAGAGGCGAAAAGCTCGACCATCAGAGCGCCGCAGCCGCGCTGGACCGAGGGATCTCGATGATCCATCAGGAACTCAGCCCGGTGCTCGACATGACCATCGCCGAAAACATCTTTCTCGGCCGAGAACCCAGTTACGGCCGGACCGGCGTTTTGTCCCGGTTCGTCGATTTCGATCGCATGAATTCAGATACGCAGACGCTGCTCGATCGTCTGGGCCTGAAATACAGCCCCCAAACCAAGATGCGAGACCTGTCCATCGCGACGATGCAACTCATCGAGATCGTCAAGGCGATTTCGCGCGAGGCCTCTCTGGTGATCATGGACGAACCGACGTCGGCGATCAGCGACACGGAAGTCGCGATGCTCTTCAGGCAGATCGCAGACCTGAAAGCGGCAGGCGTCGCGATCATCTACATCACCCACAAGATGGACGAGATCTTCCAGATCGCCGACGACATCACGGTGATGCGTGACGGCCAGTTCGTCGCTGCCGCCCCGGCGAGCGAATACGAGCCGGCAAAGCTGATTTCGCAGATGGTTGGCCGCACGATCTCCAGCATCTTTCCGAAAGAGGACGTGCCGATCGGCGATGTCGTCCTTTCCGTCGAGAACCTCTCTCGTGACGGCGTTTTCGAAAATGTCAGCTTCGAGGTGCGTGCCGGCGAGATCGTTGGCCTTTCCGGCCTGATCGGCGCCGGGCGAACGGAGGTCGCCCGGGTGATCTTCGGCTTGGACGCGGCGGACGCGGGCGTCATCCGCCTGAACGGCAAACCGCTAAAGCTGACGTCGCCGAAGGATGCAATTGCCGACGGCATCGCCATGGTCTCGGAAGATCGCAAGGCGGAAGGTCTGGTGCTTTGCCGGTCCGTCGGCGAGAACATTTCGCTCGCGAACCTCAAGAAGTTCACTTCCGGCCTTTTCATCAGCGAGCGGCAGGAAGAGACAGCTTCCCAGCGCATGATCAAGATGCTCCAGATCAAGACGCCCGACACGGCAATGATCGTGGAGAACCTCAGCGGCGGCAATCAACAGAAAATCGTTCTCGCCAAGTGGCTGCTGGGTGATCTGAAGCTGCTCATTCTCGACGAACCCACACGAGGCATCGACGTCGGGTCGAAATCCGAAATTCACAGACTGATGACCGAGTTCGCTCGTCGGGGGCTCGCGATCGTCATGATCTCATCCGAACTGCCCGAGATCCTCGGCATGAGTGACCGCGTGGTGGTGATGGGCGAAGGCCGGGTCACCGGCGAACTAACAAGAGCCGAGGCCACGCAGGAAAACATCATGCGCCTCGCCACGGGAGGACACTGATGAGTATTGAACGCGCAGACGCGGCCGTGAAACGAGAGGGCCAGGTGATTTCAGGCTCTCGGACCATGAGCTTTTCCCAGATCTACCGCAAATACGGTACAATCCTGATCTTCGTCGGTATCTGCGTCCTTGCCTCGATCCTGAGCCCGACATTTCTGACAGAAGCCAACCTCACCAACGTCCTGCGTCAGGTCGTCGTGGTGAGCCTCCTTGCCTGTGGCGTTACTTTCATCATCATTCTGGGACACATCGACGTCTCCCTGGGATCTGTCCTGGCACTCTGCGGCGTCTTGGCGGCCAGCGTGATGGCCATGACCGGAAGCGTCATTCTGGCTGTCGCCGCGGGCGTTGCAGTCGGGATCGTCACCGGCATCATCAACGGCTTCGTCGTCACTTTCTTCCGCATCCCGTCATTCATCATGACATTGGCCATGACGACGGTGGCACGCGGCACCGTGCTGCTTTACACGGGCGGTTCGCCGGTGACAGGACTGGGCGACTTCAAAGTGATCGGCCAGGGCTCACTCGGCCCGGTACCGATTTCCGTGATCGTTCTCGCGGTCGTTGTCGTCTTATCCTGGATTCTTCTCAACAAGACCAAGTTCGGCCGATACGTCTATGCGGTCGGCGGTAATGAGCGTGCCGCTCGCGCTTCCGGCATCAATCCGGACAGCATCGTCGTGAAGGCCTTCATCTTCAACGGCATCCTGTGCGCCGTCGCAGGCATCGTCCTCATGTCTCGCATCAATTCCGGCCAGCCGGCCGGCGGCGTCGGCTACGAGTTCGATGCGATCACCGCGGTGGTCGTCGGCGGCACCAGCCTGATGGGCGGCACCGGAACCATCACCGGCACGATCATCGGCTCGATGATCATCGGCGTCATCAACAACATGCTCAATCTCATGAATGTCAGCTCGTACTGGCAGCAGATCATCAAGGGTCTGATCATCGCGATCGCCGTGATCCTCGATGTCTGGACCAAGTCTGCCCGCAGCAAAAAGAAGGCATGACAGACGTTCTTCAGCGGGCCAGCGCCTGCTGCGGAACCACCTCTTTGTCGGCGGGGATTTCCCGCATCCGGAATGATCTGAAACTCTATGGGAGGACCCTATGAAAAGCATTTCCAAACTCGCTCTCGCGTGCGCCATATCCCTTGCCGCGATTTCCACCGGCGCCGCATTTGCCGCAGACAAGTTCGTCGTCGGTTACGCCAACATGGCGGATACGGACGTCTTCGTCATGGCGCGCAAAAACGCCTTCATCGAAGCGTCGAAAACCGATCCTGCAGTCGAAGTGAACTTCTCCGACGCCAACAACGACGTCAGCAAGCAACTCGATCAGATCGACAACTTCATCGCGCAGAAAGTCAACGCGATCGTCGTCGTGCCGGTCGACTACCAAGGCATCGTACCGGGCGTCGAGAAGGCGAACCAGGCCGGCATTCCGGTCATTGCACTCGGCATCCAATCGGCAGGCGGCAAGTACACGTTCGTCGGCTCGAAGAACATCGACGCCGGCCGCCTTCAGGGCGAGTACATGAAGGAGCACCTGCCGAAGGACGCCAAGATCCTCTACCTCGAAGGCACGCCGGGGCTCTCGCACACGCAGGAGCGCAAGACGGGCTTTGAGGATGCGCTCGGCCGTTCCGACGTGGCCACTCTCGCCAGCCTCTCGGCCAATTACGACCGCGCGGAAGGCATGAAGGTCACGGAGGACTGGATCCAGAGCTTTCCGAAGTTCGATGCGATAGTCGCAGCCAACGACCAGATGGCGCTCGGCGCGCTGGAAGCACTTCAGGGCGCTGACCGTCTCAAGGGCGTGATGATTTCGGGTGTCGATGGCACGGCCGATGCTCTGAACGCGATCAAAGCAGGCACCATGTCGCAGACCATCTTCCAGGACGCCGCAGGCCAGGCGAAGGCCGCCTTCGAGGTCGTGGAAGGCCTGAAGAAGGGGGAGGATGCTCCGGCCGAAAAGCTGGTGCCGTTCGCTTCGATCACCAAGGACAACGTTGATCAATACGCAAAGAAGTAGGCCCTCCCAAGGGTGCGTGCCGGGATGGGGTTCCCGGCACGCATTTCGCACGAGGAAGGCGCAATGCTTGCCGCAAATCGCTGATTCGCTAACGACAGGAAAATATCGAAATGACAACAAGGATCGCCGTCATCGGGGCAGGACTGATGGGAGCCGATCATGCGAAAATCATCGCGGAAGATCTGCCGGGGGCGAGCCTCCAGGTCGTTTGCGACATGGATGCGGACCGCGCCCGCAAGGTGGCGGACGCCTACAGCGCTCACGATGTCGACTCCGACCCCGACCGGGTCGCCGCTCGTCCTGATGTGGATGCCGTTATCATCGCAAGCCCCGATTTCACGCATGCACCGCTGTCGCTGTCCTGCATAAGAGCCGGCAAACGGGCTCTTTGTGAGAAGCCGCTGTCGCAGTCCTCGAACGAATGCCTGGAGATCATGCAGGCGGAAGAAGCCGCGGGATCGAAGTTCATAATGCTCGGCTTCATGCGCCGCTTCGATCAATCCTATGTCGAAATGAAGGGGGCTCTGGCGCATGGCGCAATTGGCCGCCCCCTGATGATGCACAACTTTCATCGCAATGTCGCGACGCCCGCGTCGGACTTCACCGGAGCGATGGCGATCACGAATTCCGCCCCGCACGAATTCGATGTCGTCCGACACGTCCTCGACACTGAATACGTCTCGATCTCCGCCTTCCAGCCGAAGCGGTCCGACGCGCTGGTCGCACCGGTCTATATGGTGCTCGAAACGGCGGATGATCAACTCGTCAATATCGAGATCAACAACAACGCAGCCTACGGATACGACGTCCGCGCGGAACTGGTGGGCGAGAAGGCGACCATCGCCATGAACGCTGTCAACTACACCCGCGTCGACCGGGAACTCGGACAGAGCACAAGCTACGAGGCGGATTGGCGCGGCCGCTACGCCGAAGCCTATCGCCGCCAGAACCGCGCTTTCGTTCGGTTCGTCGAGACCGGAGTGTTCCCGCACATCGCGTCGAGCAGTTGGGATGGATACTGCGCCGCAAAGGTCGCCGAAGCCGGCGTCAGAGCCTTGAACGACGGCCGCAAGATCCCCGTCGAAATGATTGCCAAACCGGAGTTTTACGCATGAAGCTTGGATTCGTATCAGACAGCCTCGGCGGCCTGCCCTTCGAGGCGATGCTGGATCACGCTCAAAGATTGGGCGTCTCCGGCGTCGAGGTCAATACCTGCGGCTGGTCGACGGCGCCGCATTTCGATCTGTCGACGATCCTCCGGGACAAGAACGCGCAGAAATCATTCCTCGGAGCTTTCGCCGATCGCGAACTGGAAGTGATAAGCCTGAACGCCAACGGAAATCCCCTGCACCCGACCGATCTTGCCCAGGGACAGGGCCTTGAGGATACGATCCGCGCAGCGGGTGCGCTAGGGATCAAGACGGTCTGCGCGATGTCGGGACTTCCAGCCGGGAATGCCACCGATACGATGCCGAACTGGGTGGTTTCCTCGTGGCCGCCGGAGACGCAGGCGATCCTTCGCTACCAGTGGGAGGAGAAGCTCCTCCCGTACTGGACCAAGATCGTGGCGCTGGCCAGGGATCACGGTGTGGAACGCATCGCGCTGGAACTGCATGGCAATCAGTGCGTCTATAACGTCCCCTCGTTGTTGAAGCTGCGCGAAGCCGTTGGCCCGGTCGTCGGTGCCAACCTGGACCCGTCGCACCTCTTCTGGATGGGTGCCGATCCTCTTGTCGCCGCAGAAGCGCTCGGCGAGGCCGTCTACCATGTGCATGCCAAGGACACCTTCCTCAACGAACCGAAGCAAGCCGTCACAAGCCTTCTGGAGAATGGCAGCCTGATGGACATCCCGGCGCGCAGTTGGTCCTACATCACGCTCGGCTTCGGCCATGGCGAAGAATGGTGGCGACAGTTCTGCTACAGGCTGAAGATGGCCGGTTACGATGGCTGGCTCTCGATAGAGCATGAGGATGTGCTTCTGAACAGCCTCGAAGGGCTGGAGAAGTCCGTCGCTCTGCTGCAGGGCGTGATGCCGGTCGCAGCCAGCGATTTCAAGCCGCAGGCGATTTAGTCGGAGCGAAACGCGTCCACTTCGCCCATCTCATGGGAGGCGCCGCCTCTGTGCGCGCCCGACCGAGCTTGCGTGAAGGCGGCTCTTTTGAAAGTGCGTGCAATGCTAAAGGATCGGAACTCTCCTCCTCCCTCAACGCTGCAAGAACTGAAGCACCTGATCGCCAGCCGGCAGCTGGTATTTCCCGTCAGGCTCGAGCGGGTCGCAAGGGAGATCCTGGAAAAACCTGACATCACGGCCTTTGAAGGTGCTGCCGCGGTTGCGCGCAGGTGCCGCGTTTCTCCAGCAACGGTCCATCGGCTTGTCCGGCACATTGGGTTCCAGACATTCGGTGAGTTTCGCGCGATGATAAGACACCATCTCTGCAGCACCGCCGCAAGTCATCGCTGAAGATGCAGCGACTTCCGCTGCCGCATCGGCCTCAATCGGCAGATGCGGCAGCGGTGCTCGACGATCGGGCTGAAGTGGCCGGACTTCGAGGCTCAGGCGCTTTTCCAACCCTGCCAGAGGCTGAGCGCTGATACCGCGACCAGGAGCAGTCCGGCGCAGCGGCCGACAAAGGCCGTCGCATCGGGATTTGCGACGAGAAGATCGCGGCTGCGGCCGGCGGTCATCGCCAGCGTGCCGTAAATGGCGAACTGGGTGGCAACAGTCATGGCGCCCATGATCAGGCCCTGCATCCAGACCGGACCATATTCGGGTTTCAGGAACTGCGGGTAGACGGCGAACATGAAGATGTAGGCCTTGGGATTGACCAGACAGGTGACGGCGCCCTGGCGGAAGGCGCGCCAGCCGGAGCGCGCCGTCGCCGGCCCGACCGCCTCGACGGTGATCGAGCTGCGCATCAGCGAAATGCCGATCCAGATCATATAGGCAACGCCGGCAAAGAGCAGAACATTGAACAACTGCGGCAGCATGGTAACGAGCAGACCGACGCCGGCCGCACCATAGGCCGAATGCACGGCGCCGCCGGCCATGATGCCGCCGGTCGCGGCCATTCCCCGCCTGATGCCGCCGGTCAGCGCATTGGCGAGCACGAAGAGCATGTCCATGCCCGGCACGATGATGATGCCGAAGAGAAGGGTGAAGAAGAGCCAGAGGTTTTCATGGTAATTCATGTCAGTTACCGCCTTGTCGCTGCATGGGTCGTTTTGAAAGACCCTAATTGATTTCAATCCGATAGGCGGCTCTATACGCAAACCCAACTGACAGTGTATTGTCAGGAGCGTAAGGGATTGGAGAGGCAAAATGCGCAAGGCCTCGCGGCTTTTCGAGATCATTCAGATCCTGCGGCTCGCCAGAAAACCGATGACGGCGGCTGTGATGGCCGAGACGCTCGAAGTGACGGTGCGCTCGATCTATCGCGATATCGCCGCCCTGCAGGCGATGCGGGTGCCGATCGAGGGCGGGCGCGGCATCGGCTATATCATGCGGCCGGGCTTCGACCTGCCGCCGCTGATGTTTTCGATCGAGGAGATGGAGGCGATCGTGCTGTCGCTGGCGCTGCTCGAACGCACGGCCGACGAGGAGCTGAAACAGGCGGCGCGCCGGGTCAACCAGAAGATCGCCGGGGCCGTGCCGGCGCCGCTGCGCCAGGCGATGGACACCAAGGCGCTATATGCCTGGGGCTCGACCGCGCAGCCGGCCGGCTTCGACCTTGCGATCGTGCGCCGGGCGATCCGCGACGAACGCAAGCTGATGCTCGCCTACCGCGACGAACTCGGCCGCGGAAGCGAGCGGACGATCCAGCCAATCGCGCTGATCTATTATTCGCAGACCGCCAATATCGTCGCCTGGTGCGAGTTGCGCCAGGCGATCCGCAATTTCCGCAGCGACCGGGTGGAGCGCTGCGCGGCGAGTGACGATTTCTTCAAAGGCGACGGCGACAGGCTGCGGGAGCTTTGGACGAGTGGATGGGCGGAGAAGGCTGTGGCGGGGTGAAATCAGCCGCTTGGCCGATCATCAACGCGCCGGGCTCACGTCAAGGGATGCCCCTCACCCTAACCCTCTCCCCGTTCTGACGGGGAGAGGGGACGTGCCCTGCGAGAGGCGTGGGGGAACGGAGAGGCCGCGGCATATTCCCTTCTCCCCGCAGGCGGGGAGAAGGTGGCGGCAGCCGGATGAGGGGCACGCGGCGATCTCCCAGCCTAATAAACCAGCGTCCGGCTCTCCTCGCGGCCGAAGCCGCGGATTTCGATGTGGGCGGCATAGACCTCGACGACGGCGAAGGCGTTTTCGCTTTCAGTGTCGACCACGCCCTTGAAATTGACGAAGTGGCAGGCGCCGGCCTTGCCGTAATTGCCGACGTGGTCGTGGCCGTTGAGGTAGGCGACGACGTTGCCCTGCGCGGCGAGCAGCGCGACGATGCGCTCGCTGTCCCACATGCCGTGCGCACTCGGCGGATGCACGGGATAGTGATTCATGACGATCACCTTTTCGCCGGCCTCGCCCGCTTTGGCGATTTCATCGGCCAGCCAGGCGAACTGCGCGTCGCTCAGCGCGGCATTCCAGCGATGCGCATTGCTGGCGCCGTTCTCCTCAAGCTCGGCCAGCATTTGCGCGGCGAGCGCGCGATGCGGATGGCCTTCCGGCGGCGCGAAGGTGCTGACCTCGTTGCCGTCGAGCACGATGAAGCGCCAGCCATGACGGGAGAAGCTGTAATAGGGCGACGGCATGCCGAGACGGGTGGCGACTGCCGAGAGATGCCCCGCGGAGACCGAGAAATCGTGGTTGCCGAGCAGGAAGAGCGCCTCGTGCCTGAGCTTTTCATAGACCGGCAGGATATCGTCGAAGCTTGAAAAGCTGCGGTCGATGACATCGCCGAGCGTCATCACGAAGCTCAAATCTTCGCCGTTGAAGACCTCGATCGCCTCGGCGACCTTGGCGAGGCTGTTGGCGTAGTAGCGGTCCATGGTCGCATGCGGAGGGATGGCCGCATATTGCGGATCGGCGATGATGCCGAAGCGGAACAGGGGAAGAGCGGACGAGGACATGGGGCGTGATTAGGTTCGGCCGGTAACAGGGATGTGACGACGGGATGCGAAAACAAACACCCGGCGTTCGGGAGAACGCCGGGTGCAAGATCAAAGAGGCCGAGACATCGCCGCGGATGGCGGCGAGCCCGGGCCGCTTACTTCGTGGCTTCTTCGTAGCGTTCCAGGACGTAGTCCCAGTTGATCAGGCTATCGACGAAGGCCTCGAGATATTTCGGGCGGGCGTTGCGATAGTCGATGTAATAGGAGTGTTCCCAGACGTCGACGCCGAGGATCGGGGTGGCGCCGTGGACGAGCGGGTTTTCGCCGTTCGGGGTCTTGGAGATTTCGAGCTTGCCGTTCTTGACGGAAACCCAGGCCCAGCCGGAGCCGAACTGGGTGGCGCCGGCATTGGCGAAATCGGCCTTGAACTTGTCGTAGCCGCCGAGATCGGAGGCGAAAGCCGCTTCGAGCTTGCCCGGCAGCTTGTTGCCGCCGCCGCCCTTCTTCATCCACTTCCAGAAATGGATGTGGTTGTAGTGCTGCGCGGCGTTGTTGAAGAGGCCGGCATTGGTGCCGAAGGACTTCTTCACGACGTCTTCGAGCGACAGATCCGAAAGGCCGGCTTCGGCGGCGAGCTTGTTGCCGTTGTCGACATAGGCCTTATGGTGCTTGTCGTGGTGAAATTCCAGCGTTTCCTTCGACATGAAGGGGGCAAGGGCTTCGTAATCATAGGGAAGTTCAGGCAATTCGAAAGCCATGTCAGATCTCCTCTTGGCAATAGATTGCGTCATCGGCAGGTGAGGCGGAACATAGGAGGGGAACGGGGGAGAGGCAACCGGCGAAATATCAAAAAACGACCGGCCGGAGGAAAATTTGCCTCAGTTTCAGAGCTGGAATCGCACGCGCAAATCGCCTGACATACCCGCCCGGAAAACCGCTTCGAGCGCAATGCACAACAAGGGAGATCCGATATGAACAGGAATATAATCCAGCTTTCGGCCGCAGCCGCGCTTGCTTGTCTCGCAGGCGCGGCCCATCCCTCCTCCGACGAGGCCTGGCAGCAGTTCGCGGCCGATGTGGAGGCCAAATGCAGGAAGGCGGCGGTCGCGCTGGAGAAGCCTGCCGTCAGTGTCGATCCTTTCGGCACCGCCCATTACGGGCTCGCTTTGGTGACGGGAAAGCCGAAAGGCGCCAAGGGGCTCGTCGCCCAGATCTGCGTCTATGACAAGCAGGAGAAGTCGGTCGAGATCGGCAGCGCGATGGATGCCAAGAAGCTTGGGCTGGCGCCGCCCAAATAGCCGGCCGCCGTCACGGTTTGCGACTCCAGTTGCATTCCGAGCGGAACCCAAGCCCACCCTTAGGAGTTGACGTTCCGGGTTTTTAGAGCGCCGCGCGTCTGTGAGAGGCGCCGAGGCGCTCTATGTTTGTGATAAATGCATGATCCTTTTCAAAAATTGATTCCGATCTTGGGGTTGTGCGCAGGGAGGCTTAGGCATGTCGGAACTTCGCAACCGGGCGGAAGATCAGCAGAAAATCTATCAGCGCTGGGCACCGGTCTATGACCGCGTCTACCGCGGCATCCTGCGCGACGGCCATCGCAAGCTTGCCGCCCTTGCCGCTGCGGCCGGCACCGATATTCTGGAAATCGGCGTCGGCACCGGCCTGACGCTCGGGCACTATCCCAGCCGCTGCCGGGTGACCGGCATCGACATTTCCGAACATATGATCGCCCGGGCGCGCGAAAAGGTACGGCGCGAAAAGCTGCAGCATGTCCAGGCGCTCGAGGTGATGGATGCGCATGCGCTTGCCTTTGCCGACCAGTCTTTCGACGTGGTCTGCCTGCCCTTCGTCATCACGCTCATTCCCGAGCCCGAGCGGGCGCTGGACGAATGCGCCCGGGTGCTCAGGCCGGGCGGCGAGATCATCCTGGCGAGCAAGCTCGGCGACGGCGCCGGCCTGCAGGGCGCAATCGAAGCGGCGGTGGCGCCGCTGGTGCGTCACATCGGCTGGTCCTCCGCCTTCCGCATCCATCGCATCGTCGCCTGGGCCGAGCGTCGCGGTGATTTTTCCGCGGCCGATATTCTGCCGGTCTTTCCGAATGGCTTTTTCAAGATCGTGCGGTTGAAGCAGCGCGGACTTTCCGCCTGAGCAAAAAAATTTCCCGCATCGTGGATTCTGATGCTACCGTTCGTCAGAGGGGACTGCATGACATCGGATATCTTCTTCTTCATCGCCGTCGGCTTCTGCGCACAGATCGTCGACGGCGCGCTCGGCATGGCCTTCGGCGTGCTGTCGACCACGAGCCTGCTGGCTTTCGGGGTGCCGGCGGCCAATGCCAGCGCCATGACGCATGTGACCGAAATGTTCACGACGGCAGCATCCGGCCTGTCGCATGCCTATCACCGCAATATCGACTGGCGGCTGGTGGCGCGGCTGGCTCCGGCCGGCATGATCGGCGGCGCGATCGGCGCCTATCTGCTTGCCAATGTCGACGGCAAGGTGATCGAGCCCTTCGTGTCGGCCTATCTGATCGCGATCGGCCTGTTGATTCTCTACAAAGCCTTTCGGCCGCCGGGCAGGCGCGAGGTGCGCGACTGGGCCGTGCCGCCCGTCGGTTTTTGCGGCGGCATGCTCGATGCGATCGGCGGCGGCGGATGGGGACCTGTTGTCACCAGCACGCTCGTCGGGCGTGGCCATGATCTCAAACGGGTGATCGGCTCGACCAATTTCACCGAATTCGCGGTGACGCTGACGATTTCGCTGACCTTCATCCTGACGCTCGGCTGGTCGGAGCTCAATTCGGCGATCGGCCTGATCATCGGCGGCGTCATCGCCGCCCCGTTCGGCGCCATCCTGGTCAAGCGGCTGCCGGTGCGGGCCCTGATGGTGGCGGTCTCGATGATCATCATCGCGACGTCGGCGATACGGATCCTGTAAACGGCACTGCCGGGCCTAGAGATTGCGGCCGAAATAGACCTCCACGGAGGCGATTTTGTCGCCACGGAAGCGCAGGCTTTCCATATTGCCGAAGCTGCCGCCGTCGAGTTTTTCGGCGCGGTAGCGAACAACCGCCTCGTCGCCGTCGACCGCGATGAATTCGATGTGGATAGCGCGGAAGAACGGCTCCTTCGGCCAGCAGCGCTCGAAATAGGTCGCCCGGTCGATATGGTCGTCGCGCGGGCTGGAGAAGGTGAAATCCTCCGTCAGCATGGCGCCGACTTTGTCCTTGCGGTCTTCGAGATAGGCGGCGTAGAGATCACGGACGGTCTGCTGCCGCGTGCGCATCTCGTTCATGGCAATGTCCTCCGACCAACCGATTGCATCGCGCAATCAGTTATCTTCTAGCACTTTTACCTGAGATGATCCAGATTGCGGCGCAGCTGCGCAGCAGGATTGATGCCGAGGCACGGAATGACCGATACGCAATGGGACGCGGCCAGCGCTGGAACGGGCTCGATCCACTGGAAGCGCAACCTCGCCGTCTCGCTGATCGGCTCCTTCACGACAATCGTGGCGATGACGCTGCTCTTGCCTTTCCTGCCGCTCTATGTCGAGGAACTCGGTGTGGCCGACCATGCGGCGATCGTGCAATGGTCGGGTATCGCCTATGGCGCCACCTTCCTGGCCGCAGCGCTCGTCGCACCGCTCTGGGGTCGGCTCGGCGACATTTATGGCCGCAAGCTGATGCTGGTGCGCGCGAGCCTCGGCATGACGGTGGCGATCTCGCTGATGGGCATGGCCGGCAATGTCTGGCAGCTGGTGGCGCTGCGCCTCTTCGTCGGCCTGGCCGGCGGCTATGCCTCCGGCTCGATGGTGCTGGTGGCGACGCAGACGCCGAAGGACCGCTCGGCCTGGGCGCTCGGCGTGCTTTCATCAGGCATCATGGCCGGCAATCTCGTCGGACCGCTCATCGGCGGGGCACTGCCGCCTGTCATCGGCATTCGCGGCACGTTTCTGGCCGCCGGAGCCATGATCTTCCTCGCCTTTCTCGCCACCATCCTGCTGATCAAGGAGGAGAAGTCGCCGGCCCGCAAACAGGCGGCCAAGGCGAGCGGCGGCTGGAAATCCATCAGCGACAAGCGGCCAGTCATCGCCATGCTGGCGACCGGCCTGCTGTTGATGTTCGCCAATATGTCGATCGAGCCGATCATCACCGTCTATGTCGCGCAGATCGTGCCTGATGCAACTGAGGTGACGATGATCTCAGGCCTCGTGATGTCGGCCGCTGCGCTCGGCAGCATTCTCTCGGCCTCCTGGCTCGGCAGGCTTGCCGACAGGATCGGCCACTGGCCGGTCATTGCAGGGGCGCTCGCGGTCGCCGGGCTGCTGCTGATCCCGCAGGCCTTCGTCACCAGTTCCTGGCAGCTGATCGTCCTGCGCTTCCTGATGGGCGCCGCGTTCGGCGGGCTGCTGCCCTGCATCGCTGCCGTCATCCGCCACAGCGTGCCCGATAGCGCGGCCGGGAGCATCCTCGGGCTGTCGATCTCCTCGCAATATGTCGGCCAGGTGGCCGGCCCCGTTCTCGGCGGCTTCGTCGGCGGCCATATCGGCATGCGGGCGGTCTTCCTCGGCACCGCGGTGCTGCTTGTCGCCGGTGCGGCCTATGCCTGGATGGTGCGGCCCAGAATGATCGAGGCCGGATCGGGATCAGCTGCGCGCGCTGCCGCAGATCAGCTCGACGCCTGAGCGGGCGATTGCCTCCAGCGTCTCGCGGCTGTCGCCGGCGCGGGCGCGCACGGCGAGCGAATGCATGACGGCGGAGGCGAGCCTTGCCAGCATCTGCGGATCGGCACTCTCGGGAAGCTCGCCGCGTTCGACGGCAAGGCGCATGCGCTTTTCGATCTCGCCGTCGAAATCGCTGAGGCTGCGGCCAAGCACCTCGCGGACCCGTTCACGCTCGACCGCCTCGACCGTTGCCGTGCCGATCAGCAGACAGCCGCGCGCGGCCGTTTCACCGTGCAGATAGACCGCCAGCGCGCCTTCATAGACGCGGGCGAGATTGTCGCGCAGCGGCAGCGACGGGTCGAGCGCCTGGACCAGCGCATCCATGCCGTCCTGCCGATAACCCTCCAGAGTATCGAGATAGAGATCCTCCTTGTCGCCGAAGGCGCCGTAGAGGCTCGGGCGGTTGAGGTTGGTCGCCGCACTCAGATTGTCGAGCGAGGCGGCGGCAAAGCCTCTGTCCCAGAAGACGTCCCGCGCCTTGGCGAGCGTTGCCTTGGCGTCGAAGGCCCTCGGGCGGCCGCGCTTCTTCTCATCCTTCATATTTTGTACCGCTTCGCATTAAATTCTTGACGAAAGTTATTTTATGCGAAACAGTACAGATGTTCAATGATATCGAACAGGCGGGCGCCGACCGCCTGCATGAGAGAGGAAATCGCCATGAAACTCTATATGAACGCCGCTGCCTGCTCGCTTTCGCCGCATATCGTCTGCCGGGAGCTGGGGCTTGATATCGAGCTCGTCGAGGTCGATCGGGAGACCCACCGGACGAGCGACGGCAAGGACTATCTCGCCATCAACGGCAACGGCTATGTGCCGGCGCTGATGCTCGACGACGGCAAGGTGCTGACCGAGGGACCGGCAATCGCGCAGTTCCTCGCCGACAGCGTGCCGCAAGGTGCGGCGATGCTGCCCGAGCTCGGCAATATCAGACGCAACGAGGTGCAATCCTATCTGAATTTCATATCCGCCGAGCTGCACAAGCCGATGGTGCTGCTGTTCGAGCCGGCTTATGCCAGTGTGCATGCGCAGATCCGCGCCCAGATCGCAAAGCGGCTGTCCTGGCTGAGCGGCCGCTTTGCCGGGCCCTATCTGACCGGCGAGGCCTTCACCGTGGCGGACGCCTATCTCTTCGTCTGCCTGAACTGGTCACCCTGGACGGGCATCAATCTCAAGCAATGGCCGGCGCTGCACGGCTTCATGGCCCGTGTGGCGGCACGCCCGAAGGTGCGCGAAGCATTGCGGGCCGAAGATCTCGAGGCCTTCGATGCCGACGGCGTCTATTTTGCGCCGAATGTCTATCTCGCCTCGTCGGACTGGACGGGCGTGCCGGTGCAGCCTTAAACGCTCCTCAGAGCGCGTTGACGGCTACCGGCAGCGCGCGCTTATGGGCGGTGGCGCGATAGGCGGCGAGAATGCGGCGGCGGGCGATCTCGCCGACCGGCCGGCCTTCGAGAAAATCGTCGATCTCGTCATAGCTGACACCATAGGCCTCCTCGTCGGGGCGCAGCGGCCGCTGGTCCTCCAGATCGGCGGTCGGCACCTTGAAGATCAGCTCGTCGGGGGCGCCGAGCCGCTTCGCCAAGAGGCGGACGCGGCGTTTGTTGAGGCCGGCAAGCGGCAGGATATCGGCGGCACCATCGCCGAATTTGGTGAAGAAGCCCATGACCGCTTCGGCCGCATGATCGGTGCCGATGACGAGGCCGCCGAGCGCGCCGGCCAAAGCGAACTGGGCGATCATCCGCTGGCGGGCCTTGATGTTGCCGAGAATGAAATCCTGCCGGCCGGCATCGGCGAAGGCAAGACCGCCATCTTGAGCAGCGGCCAGCATCGCATCCGCCGCCGCCTTGATGTTGACCACCACCGAGCGGTCGGCGCCGATCGTTTCCAGCGCCTTGACCGCATCAGCCTCGTCCGCCTGAACACCATAGGGAAGGCGCACCGCGATGAATTCGGCCGCATGGCCGCTGTCACGCAGCTCGCGCACCGCCTTCTGAGCCAGCAAGGCCGCCGTCAGCGAATCGACGCCGCCGCTGATGCCGAGGACGTAGCCGCGCATGCGCGAACCGACGAGATAATCCTTGAGGAAAGCGGTTCGCCGTTCGATCTCCCGTTCAGGATCGATATCGGCGGCGACACCCAGTTCGCGGATGATCTCGCCTTGTTCGTCGAACAGCACGGTCATAAGCTCCTCCTCCCCGCTTACGGAATTCCGGCGCCACTATGGCGAAAAGATGGGGGAAGACGAAACCGTTTCGGGCAGACCTGCCATGCATCCACCGCACACCTACCGCACGATGGTGAACAGCTCCGCCGGATCGGCAAACCCCTTCAGCCTATGCGCCCCGACCGACACCACATCCCCTGCCCCGGCGTCCCGGCGGAACGGCGCCGACATCAGCAAGGCTTCTCCCAGTTCGCCGCAGGCGGTCTGGATGCGGCTGACCAGGTTGACGTCGCGGCCGATCAGGGTGAAGTCGAGGCGGCGGCCGGAACCGACATTGCCGTAGCTGACTTCGCCGTAATGCAGGGCGATGCCGGCCTTCACGCCGATGCCTTGATATTGGAAATGGTCGATCTCATCGAGCATGGCGCGGGCCGCGGCAAGAGCGGCGCCGCAGGAATGGGCCGCGTCATAACCGGGGAAGAAGGCGAGCACGGCGTCGCCCATGAATTTCAGCAGTTCGCCGCCCTCGCGGGTGATGGCCGGCACGATCCTGTCGAAATAGGCGTTGAGCAAGCCGAGCACGGTGCTGCCGGGCAGCCGGTTCGACAGCTCGGTAAAGCCGCGCAGATCGCAGAGCAGCAGGGCTGCCTCCATCGATTCGATCTCGCCCTGGCGGATGCAGCCGGCCAGAATCCGGCTTGCCGTCAGCGGACCGATATAGGTATCGAGCAGGCTGAGCTCGACCTGGCGAAGAATGCGCAGCTCGCTGGTGTTGCGCAGCGCCGGCAGGATGCGCTCGATCACCTGGCGCTCCGAGGCGGTGAAACCGCCCGGCCGCCTGGTGCCGAAGACGGCGGCGCTGACCGGGCCGTCGACATTGCAGAGCGGCGCGATGACGAGCTGCATCAGGCCGCGATCGGCAAAGACATCGATATGCTGCCAGCGGCCATGGACGCTTTCGCCGGTATCGACGATCAGCGGCTCCCGGGTTTCCATGACCTTGCGCAGCGGCGTGTTTGATATAGCGACCCGCGCGCCATGTTCGCGGTCATGGATCTCGACCGGCTCGCCCGGCGCCCAGGCAATTGTGCGGCCGATAAATTCCGGATGCAGCGTCATCAGATGCAGGGTCAGCCGATCGACCGGCAGGCCGAGCGCCTGAAGCCGGCGGCCGAGGCCGGAGACGAGGCCGGCTTCATCGAGCGCGTGGCATTCATCGCCGGAAAGCCACTCGATGATCGAGAGCAGCGCGCCCGTGCTGACGGCATGACCAGTGGCCTTTGGCTGAAACCGGTCGCGATCGGGAGCATGGATTGCTGACGTCATGGTGTTCTCCTCAGGAGACGGGTTAGTGAGCGCCGCCGCCGGCGAGCTGACCGGGCTTTTTCAGCAGCAGGCTTGCCAGCAGGGCGACGACGAGGGCGACCCCAAGCAGGAAGAAGGTGTCGCTGAAGGCCATGATATTGGCCTGCTTGCGTATCTTGAGCGCGATGGCGACGACGGCCTTGTGGCTGGCGAGCGCCTGATCGCTGACGCCGTGGCTCATGAAGTAGCCGGTCAGCCTGGCGATGCGATCGCGGGTGGCTTCCGCGAACACCGAGACCGAATGGGTCAGGATGTTCGAATGGAACTGTTCGCGCTTCGACAGGAAAGTCTGCAGCGAGGCGATGCCGACCGCGCCGCCGAGATTGCGCATCATGTTGAAGAGCGCCGAGGCTGAACCGGCATTCTCCTTCTCGATGCCTGATGTGGCGATCGCCGACAGCGGGGTGAAGACGAGCGCCTGGCCGACGGCACGGACGATGTTCGGCCAGAAAAGCTGGTCGCTCGCGTAATCGCCGGTCATGTGCACGTTCATGAAATTGGAGGCGGCGAAGAGGGCAAAGCCGATAACGATCAGCAGGCGGACGTCGAACCGCTTCATCAGGCGCGGCACCAGCGGGATCAGCAGCAGCTGCGGAATGCCGGTCCAGGCGAGAACCATGCCGATCTGCTCGGAATTATAGCCCTGGATTCGGGTGAGATAGATCGGCAGCACGAAGACCGAACCGTAAAGCGCAATGCCGAGCAGGAAGTTGGCGACGATGCCGAAACCGAAGTTGCGGCGCAGCAGCAGGCGCAGGTTCAACAGCGGCTGGGCCGTTCTCAGCTCGATGACGATGAACAGGCTCAGCGAGACGGCGGCGACAACAGACAGGCGGAGGATGAAATCGGAGCCGAACCAGTCTTCCTTGTTGCCCTCTTCCAGCACGGTCTGCAGGGCCGCCAGCCCGATCGCCATGGTGATGATCCCCGGCCAGTCGCCCTTGGACAGCAGCTTCAGGTTCATCGGCGCCCGATCGAGCGAGACCCAGAGCAGGCCGACCATCAGCGCGCCGGGCACCAGGTTGACGTAGAAGATATGTTCCCAGCCCCAGTTTTCGGTGAGATAACCACCGATCGTCGGGCCGATGGCCGGTGCGAAGGTGGCCGACAGGGCAAAGAGCGCCAGGCCGATCGGCTGCTTGGCCTTGGGCAGCAGCGTGATGATGATGGTGAAGGCCATCGGGATCAGCACGCCGCCGGCAAACCCCTGGATGGCGCGCAGGATGATCATCTGCTGCAGGTTGGCCGCGAAGGCGCAGGCGACGGAGAAGATCAGGAAGAGGATGGCGTTGACCAGCAGATAGTTGCGCAGCGAGAAGACCCGCGCCAGCCAGGCGCTCAAGGGGATGACGACGATCTCGGCGATCAGATAGGAGGTCGAGATCCAGCCGCCGTCATCGGTGCCGGCGCCGATGGCGCCCTGAATATCGGCAAGCGAGGCATTGACGATCTGGATGTTGAGGACCGCCATGAAGGCGCCGAGCGTCGAGCCGACGACGGCCGACCACATGCGAAGCGGGCTCATGGCGGCAGGTGTGGCGGGCCCTGCAGCGGCGGGGCGCGCAAGCGAATTGCCGTTTGCGGCGGTCTGAAGAGTGGCCATGACCTGTCTCCTTCCGGCTGTTGCGGAAACTTTCCGATGATGGGGTTCGGCGATATTTCGGGAGGACAAGGATTATCCGGCGGCCCGGGAAGCCTCGCTCTGGGCAGCCTTGGTATCGACTTCGGGCTCGACCGACATGCCCGAGCGCAGCAGTCCGCTCAGAGCCTCGTCGTCGATGACGATCTTGACGGGGATGCGCTGGACGATCTTGGTGAAGTTGCCGGTGGCGTTATCCGGCGGCAGCAGCGAGAATTCGAGACCGCTTGCCGGCGAAACGCTGTCGACATGACCCTTGATCGACATATCGGGAAAACTGTCGATCTTGATCTCGACCGACTGGCCGGGACGGACATAGGTCAGCTGCGTTTCCTTGAAATTGGCAACGATATAGACCGCGTGCAGCGGCACGACGGCCATCAGCTGGGTGCCCGAGGTGACATACTGGCCGACGCGGATCGAGCGGGCGCCGACCGTGCCGTCGACGGCGGCGACGATGTCGGTATAGGACAGGTTGAGTTCGGCCTGGTGCGTGGCCGCGGCCGCCCGGTCGCGCTCGGCAACCGCCTGTTCGCGCTGGCTCCGGAGCACCGGCACCTTGTTCTCAGCCGCAACGAGGGCCGCCCGGTCACGCTCGACGGCGGCAGCCGCCTGGTCGCGGGCCGACTGGGTCTGTTCGGCGCGCGACTGGGTGCCGGCTCCGCTGGTGATGAGGCGGGCCGAGCGGGCGGCGTCGGAGACGGCAAAATCGAGCGAGGCCTGCGAGGCGTCGATCGTCGCCCTGGCCTGCCCGATGACCGACTGCTGCAGGGCGATCTGGGCATCGATATTGGCGATGGCGGCCTCGGCCGCCTTCAGATCGGCTCTCGCCTGCGAGAGTGCAGCCTGGAAGTCGCGGTCGTCGATGCGGGCCAGCACCTGGCCTGATTTGACCACGTCATTGTCGTTGACCAGCACCTGCCTGACATAGCCGGCGACCTTCGGGGCGACGGTGGTGTAATCGGCCTTCACATAGGCGTCGTCGGTGGTTTCGATGAAGCGGCCGACGGTCCAGTAGCGGTAGCCGTAATCACCCGCGAAAGCGACGCCGGCAAGCAGTGCGGCGGCAATGACGGCGCGCTTGACAATGCTGCGGCCGGTCTTTTCAGGCGCTGCGACAGCCGGGGTTTCGGCAGCGGGCATCGCAGGCGCCTCGGCGGCCGGCGCCTCGGCCAAAATCCGCTCGGCCTCACCGGCACTTTCGAAATCCTGCTTGCGGGGTAGTTCGACCATCGTCTCTTCCTTCGTCTGCCGCCCCGTTTCCGCGAGGCCCTGTTCGATGCGGAGGAAAATGCGCTCTGCCATTCATTTTGATAATCTGCTTATATCGGGAAGGATCATCAACTCTCAGCGGATAATCCGAGGGCAATATGGATCGGCTGACAAGCCTTGCAGTCTTTGGCCGGGTGGTGGAATGCGGCGGGTTTTCCGCCGCCGCGCGCCGGCTCAACATGTCCGTCACCATGGTCGGCAATCATGTGCAATCGCTGGAGGAGCGGCTCGGTGTCAGGCTGCTCAACCGCACGACGCGCAAGGTCAGCCTCACCGAAACCGGCAAATATTATTATGAGCGCTCGTCGCAGATCCTCGCCGAGCTCGATGAGGCGGACAGGACGGCCGGCGCGTTGAGCACGACGCCGCGCGGCACGCTGAAGGTCTATACCAGCAGCGCCATCGTGCGTTTCCTGCTGCCTGTGGTCAGCGAGTTCATGGAGCTTTATCCGTCGATCTCGCTCGATTTCAGCGTCGGCGAAGGGATGGTCGACATGATCGAGGATGGCTACGACCTGGTGATGCGCACCCTACTGCCACCGGACTCCTCGCTCATCGCCCGCAAACTGACGCCCTGGCGCCATATGCTCGTCTGCTCACCGGCCTATTTCGAGAGCCACCCGATGCCGAAGACGCCGGCCGAGGTCGCCGATCACAATTGCCTGCAATATGCCTATTACCCCTATGGCGACGAATGGCGCTTCGAGGATGGCGACGGCAACAAGGAGAGCGTCAAGATCGGCGGCAACGTCGTCTCCAACAGCGCGGAGATGCTGCGTTTCCTGACGCTGAACGGCAACGGCATCTTCCTGGCGCCGAGCTTCGTGGTGTTCGACGACATCGCCGAAGGGCGGCTGATGAAGATCATGCCGGACTACCGGCCGGTGGAATTCAACATCAACGCCGTCTATCCCAACCGCAGCCACCTGCCGACGAAAGTGCGGCTATTCATCGATCTCTTGGCGGAGAGATTTGCGGAGCATCGGAAGTGGATGACGTGAGGGATGCGGATCTCGATTCTGCCGATGGGATCGCGCCAGCCCTGCGCTTGCGCTTCGGGCGTTCACCACTGCAATCGATTCACTGGATCGATTGCTCCCGCTGCGCCGAACCGCTGCTCACTCTTCACTCTCGCTTCTTCCGTGGGCCCAGTCCATGTAGAGCTCCAGCGCCTTGCGGGTAACCGGGCCCTCCTGGAAATCGCGGTCGTCGAGGCGGGTGACGCCGACGACTTTGGAATAGTTGCCGGTGGTGAAGATTTCGTCGGCGGCGAGGAAATCCTCGACGGAGAGGGTTGCTTCCACGACGTCGAAACCGGCCTTGCGGAGCAGGCCGATGACGCGGGCGCGGGTGATGCCGGCGAGGAAGGTGCGGTTGGCGGCCGGCGTCATCACCACGCCGTCGCGGACCATGAACACATTCGAAGAAGCGGTCTCGACGACATTGCCGTTGAGGTCGCGCACCAGCGCATTGTCGAAGCCGCGGCTGCGGGCTTCGGCGATCATGCGGCCGCTATTGGGATAGAGCGAGCCGGTCTTCGCCTCGGTCATCGCCGTTTCCGGCGACGGACGGCGATAGGGCGAAACGGTGAGGCTGGTGCCGGCATGGCCGCCCATCGGCGCCTCGAACAGGCAGAGCGCGAAGCGGGTCGATGCCGCGTCGACGGAGACGATGCTGCCGGGCGAACCGTGTTCGCCCCAATACATCGGCTTGATGTAGATCGCCGTCGCGCCGTCGAATTTGCCAACGCCTTCCCAAGCGAGCGCGGCGATCTCCTCGGCCGACTTCACCGGCTTCAGGCCCATGGCAAGCGCCGAGCGGTTGACGCGCTGGCAGTGCAGATCGAGATCCGGGGCGATGCCGTCGAACCAGCGGGCGCCGTCGAAGACCGTGGAGCCGAGCCACATGGCATGCGAGGTCGGCCCGATCAGCGGCGGATTGCCGGGAAGCCATTCCCCATCGACGTGAGTCCAGGTGGTGGAACGCGGTGATGTATCGACGGCCATTGCTGCTCTCCCTTCAGAATCCGGGAAAGCAAAAGCCCCGGCGGCAAGCCGGGTCAAGGACAAATCCCGGCCGGAAATACGGAAGCAAGAAAATGCCGGGGGACAGCGTCCGGCCGCAATATTCGTGCGCGACAACCGTGGCGTCGGCGATGGGTGCATCAGCAAAAATGATGGAATCTCTGTTGGAACGGGTGCCTGCCACATGGCATCATGGACGCTCGAGCGGACAGACATGAAGGAGGACGCCGATGAAAGCCATGTATTACGAAGCCTTCGAGCAGGCGCCCGAAATCCGCACCCTGCCCGATCCGGCGCCGACCGAAGACGGCGTCGTCATAGCGGTCGGCGCCAGCGGGCTCTGCCGCAGCGACTGGCACGGCTGGATGGGGCACGATCCCGATATCCGCCTGCCGCATGTGCCGGGGCACGAACTTGCCGGAAAAGTCGTCGCCACCGGCCGCGGCGTGATGCGCTTCAAGGTGGGCGACCGGGTGACCGTGCCCTTCGTTTCCGGCTGCGGCCATTGCAGTGAATGCCATTCCGGCAACCAGCAGATCTGCCCGAACCAGTTCCAGCCGGGCTTCACCCATTGGGGCTCCTTTGCCGAATATGTGGCGATCGATTATGCCGACACCAATCTGGTGCACCTGCCCGATACGATCGACGATGCGACGGCGGCAAGCCTCGGCTGCCGCTTCGCCACCTCGTTTCGCGCCGTCGCCGACCATGCGCGCACCGGACCCGGCGAATGGATCGCCGTGCATGGCTGCGGGGGCGTCGGCCTGTCGGCGATCATGATCGCCACCGCCCTCGGCGCCAATGCGATCGGCATCGACATATCGGAGGAGAAACTCGCCTTCGCCAGAGAGTGCGGCGCGGTGGCGACGGTCAATGCCTCAAGCGTTGCCGATGTGGCCGAGGCGGTGCGCGAGATCACCAAGGGCGGCGCGCATGTCTCGATCGACGCGCTCGGCCATCCCACCACCTGCTTCAACTCGATCAAGAACCTGCGCCGCCGCGGCCGGCACGTGCAGGTGGGGCTGATGCTCGCCGAGCACGCGACACCGCAAATCCCGATGGCTCAAGTGATCAGCAACGAGCTGGAGATCTACGGCAGCCACGGCATGCAGGCCTGGCGCTACGACGCCATGCTGTCGATGCTGGCGGCCGGCAAGATCGCGCCGCAGAAGCTGATCGGACGGCGCATCAGCCTTACGGAGGCCGTGCCGGCGCTGATGGTGCTCGACAAGGCGGAGGGGACGGGAATCAGCGTGATTACGCGGTTTTCGTGAGGGAAGTCCGGCCTCTCGCCTATGGCAAGCAGAGGAAAGAAAAACTTCGTCCAACCGCCACACGTCTCTTCTCCCCAGCGGGGAGAAGGTGCCGGCAGGCGGATGAGGGGGTGGACGGCGAAGCCGCGAATGCGCTGAGCGCAAGCGAAGGGCAATCATGAATGGTGTGCCGTGCCGCCCCCTCATCCGACCCTGCGGGCCACCTTTACCTGGGTTGAGCCGCGGGTCTCAACCCGTCCTTCGGACCCCCGCTGGGGAGAAGAGGGAGCCAAACTGCGACCTTTGCAACAGACCTTATTCCGCCACCCCAATCGAGGCCGGAACAGCCGCCGCGTTCTATGCGCCTCTTCTGTGTCGCCGGTATTACAGGCGCGGGCGGCCGGAACTGCTGGCCTCCGCATATTTGTCGCAGCCGGCGGGCCTTGCGAAAATGGCCGGCCGCACCGATATCGCCGTCACCGGCTTGCCGACGGAGATCGTCGCCAGCCACGACGACAGGGCTGTTGTCAAAGGCGGCGGCAAGCTTTAACGGCTGCCCCCGCAAACAAAAACCAAGAAGAAGAAAGAGACATGATGTCCAACTCATGTGTGACAATGCCTGCCGGCAAAGAGGCAAGACGCTTTTTCGTCCTCGGCGACCGGATCGAACGACAGGTCCGCATCCGCGGAACCTGGCTCAACATCTTCGACGTCACCGTGCCGCCCGGCAGCCGGACGCCTAGACATGCGCATGCGAGCCCTGAGGTGTTCCGCATCCTCGAGGGACGCCTGACGATCTGGCGGCTGACCGACAACGGCCCTGAAGAGATCGAGGCAGGCGCCGGCGACATCGTGACGATCGCGCCCTTCATGGTGCATGGCTATGCCAACCGCGGAAGCGCTCCGGCGGTCTTTTCCGCCGTCGTCGATCGCGACATGGCCGAATTCATCGAAGCGGAAGGCGCAAGCGAGCCACCCAGACCAGCCCTTCGGCGGAAACCATCGCCCGCATGACGGCGGCCGCCAATGCCTATGGGATTACGATCCTGGCGGCGTGACGAGACCTTCCGGCCTGGATCGCGCTTGCCGTCTCAGGCATTTCCAGAGACTGAGGGAACCGACATCGATCTTAACACGACGATGGAAGACGATCGGCGATGCGTATATATAGCCTTTCGTCGAACGCCTCGCCGCGTCGCCTGATCAATAACGAATAGGGTCCCTGTGTTTCTGGAAATTGGAATTGTGGCGTTTCTCACCATTCTCAATGGTGTGCTCGCCATGTCTGAGCTGGCTGTCGTGTCTTCTCGAACAGCCCGCCTGAAGGTTCTCTCCGACAATGGCAGCAAGGGTGCGGCCCAGGCCATCAAACTTGCCGAACACCCCGGCCGCTTTCTCTCCACGGTTCAGATCGGCATCACTCTGGTCGGCGTTCTCTCAGGCGCCTTCTCAGGGGCCACGCTCGGCGGCCGTCTGTCCGGATGGCTGGAAGCACAGGGCATGTCCTCGGCGGCTGCCGATGCCGTCGGCGTCGGTTCGGTCGTCGTCGCCATCACCTATCTCTCTCTCATCGTCGGCGAACTTGTTCCGAAGCAGATCGCGTTGCGGGAACCCGAAGCAGTCGCGGCGAAGGTCGCACCCGCCATGGCGGTGCTTTCAAGAATCGCCCTGCCCCTCGTCTGGCTTCTGAACGCCTCCGGAAACCTGGTTCTCAAGCTGCTGGGCCAGACAGGAAAAAGCGGCGATAACGTCTCCGACGAGGAGATCAAGACAGTCCTGGCCGAGGCGCAGTCGGCCGGCGTGATCGAAAGCGAAGAGTCGGCGATGATTTCAGGCGTCATGCGGCTGGCGGATCGCACCGCCCGCGCGCTTATGACGCCTCGGCGCGACGTCGAAATCATCGATATCGACGACAGCCTTGACGAAATCCGAGCGCAGCTGCACCGGACGAAGCGGTCGCGGCTGCCCGTTCGAAAAGGCAGTTCGGACGAGGTGATCGGCATTCTTCCGGTCAAGGATTTCTACGATTCGATGTCCGAACACGGCAGCGTCGATATCAAGGCCTTGACACAAGACGTGCCTGTGGTTTCAGACCTTTCAACCGCCATTCATGTGATCGAGGCGATCCGGAAATCGCCGGTGCACATGGTGCTGGTTTTTGACGAATACGGCCATTTCGAGGGGATTGTTTCGTCGGGCGACATTCTGGAAGCGATCATGGGCGCTCTGCAGGAGGGGCCGGTCGACGAACAGGCCATCGCGCGCCGCGACGACGGCTCCTACCTGGTGTCCGGCTGGACGCCGATCGACGAATTCGCCGAATTCCTCAATCTTAAGCTCGATGACGATCTCGAATATCAGACCGTGGCCGGCCTGGTGCTGGAAGAACTGAAACATCTGCCGGAACTGGGTGAGAGCTTCACGCGAGACGGATGGCGCTTTGAAGTCATCGATCTCGACGGCAGGCGCGTGGACAAGATACTTGTGTCTGCGGCGTGAAAGCCGGTGCCTTTGTGATCGCCGAGCCCCATCGACAAGATCGGCTTCCGCCACGGGAAATGTGGCCCGACATCAGGAGGTACCGCCATGGCATGGTCCGCCAGCCAATATGTGAAATTCGAGGACGAGCGCACGCGACCGGCGCGTGATCTCCTGGCGCAGGTGCCGCTGCAGAGCATCGGCCGCGCCGTCGACCTCGGCTGCGGGCCGGGCAATTCGACCGAACTCATCATCGAGCGGTATGGCGCCGAAGGCGTCTCCGGCCTCGACAGCGACGTCAATATGCTGGAGGCGGCCCGCAAGCGGCTTGCCGGCACTACCTTCGTCGAGGCCGATCTCGGCAGCTGGCAGCCGACAGCGCCCGCCGACCTACTCTTCGCCAATGCCGTCTTCCAATGGCTGCCCGATCATCTCGACATTTTCGACCGGCTGATGGACGGGCTTTCCCCGGGCGGCGTGCTGGCCGTGCAGATGCCCGACAATCTCGGCGAACCCTCGCATCTGGCAATGGAGGAGAGCGCCCATGCCGGCCCGTGGAAGGCCGCCTTCGAGGAAAAGAGCGTGCGCCGCCAGCCGCTGGCTCCGCCGTCGGCCTATTATTCCAGGCTGATAGCCAAGGCTTCACGCGTCGATATCTGGCATACCATCTACAACCACCCGATGGCGGATGCGGCGACAATCGTCGAATGGGTGAAAGGCACCGGGCTGATGCCTTATCTCGCCCATGCCGGTGACGAGCATCGCGAGGCATTTCTGGTGGATTATCTGGAACGCATTGAAAGGGCCTATCCGAAGATGTCGGATGGGCGGGTGCTGCTGCGGTTTCCGAGGATTTTCATGGTGGCGGTGAAGGCGTAGCCGGCTGTCGGCGATGCCTCGTTCGGACCCAGGATTGCCCCTCACCCTAACCCTCTCCCCGTAAACGGGGAGAGGGGACGTGCCATGAGAGACGTTGGAGAGGGACCGAGAGGTCGCGGCATATCCCCTTCTCCCCGCGAGCGGGGAGAAGGTGGCGGCAGCCGGATGAGGGGCAGCCCCCATATGCTGTCAAATGCCTGTTATCCCTCACCCTCATATGTTGCGGCAAAACCGGCGGGCATTATAGTCGGCCGGACAATCTCAGGGAGATGACACCTATGGACGCTGCCCCTACCCCGCCGGTCACCCTCGTCATCTTCGGCGCCACCGGCGATCTGACGCGCCGGCTGCTGGTGCCGGCGATCATCAACCTGACGCGCCAGCGCCTCGTCGGCGAGGATCTCAATATTCTCGGCATCGGCATCGAGCCGGGCGACGACGAATTCCTGCGCGGGCGGCTCGACGCGTTCCTTAATCACCTCAACGGCGAGGAGCAGACGGTCAAGGACGAAGCCTGGGAGAGCCTGCGCCGGCGCATAAGCTACACATCGGGTGATTTCACCAAGGACGATATTTTCGTCGAGATCGGCAAGCGGCTGGGGCCGGATGCCAATGCCGCCTTCTATCTTGCCGTGCCGCCATCCTTCTTCGGCGCGATCGTCGAGAAGCTTGCCGCCCATGGCCTGACCGACGAAAAGGACGGCACCTTCCGCCGTGTCGCCATCGAGAAGCCGTTCGGCACCGACCTTGCCTCGGCACGGGCGCTCAATGCCCAGATCCTCGCCCAGATCGAGGAAAGCCAAGTCTACCGGCTCGACCATTTCCTCGGCAAGGAGACGGTACAGAACCTGATGACGGCGCGGTTTGCCAATATGATCATCGAGTCGCTGTGGAACAGCCGCTATATCGATCATGTGCAGATCACCGCCGCCGAGATCGTCGATGTCGGCAGCCGCGGCAAATTCTACGATGCCACAGGCGCGCTGCGCGACATGGTGCCGAACCATCTCTTCCAGCTGCTGGCGATGATCGCCATGGAGCCGCCGAACAGCTTCGACGCCGAAGCGATCCGCAACGAGAAAAGCAAGGTGCTGAAGGCGCTGCGCATCTATACGCCCGAGGAGGCAAAAACGCATGGCGTGCGCGGCGCCTATACGGCCGGGCCGCTGAACGGCGCCGAGCTTCCTGCCTATCGCGACACGAAGGACGTTTCACCCGACAGCCGGACCGAGACCTATGTGGCGCTGAAGCTCTATGCCGATACCTGGCGCTGGGCGGGCGTACCCTTCTACTTAAGAACCGGCAAGGCGCTGACGGCGCGCGACACCGAGATCGTCATCACCTTCCAGCCGGTGCCCTTCGCGCAGTTCCGCGAGACCGAGGTCAATCGCCGCCTGCCGCCGAACCGGCTGGTGATCCAGGTGCAGCCGGATGAGGGCATGAGCATGGAGATCTCGATCAAATCGCCGGGGCTTTCGGTCGATACCACGCCTGTTTCCCTCGACTTCCGCTATGCCGACAAGTTCGATATCGGCAAGACCACAGGCTATGAATCGCTGCTCTACGACCTCTTCATCGGCGACCAGACGCTGTTCCAGCGCGCCGACGGCATCGAGGCCGGCTGGGCGGCGGTACAGCCCTTCCTCGACATCTGGGCAAAGGATGAGAGCATGCCCGAGACCTACGCCCCGGGCAGCATGGGGCCGGCCTGCGCCGACCGCCTCATCGAGCGCGACGGACGCAAATGGCATGAACTCGGCGTCATCCTGCACAGCCAGGCGAAGAACGGCAAATAGCGCCCTTCCCCTTTATCGACCTTCACGGCATGCGGGGCTGACGGAGGCGCCGCTATTGCCGCCTTCGGTCGCCAGCGCGCCGCGGGCCTTGGGTGGCGGGCAGCGCGCCCAGTCGACGCGGCCGCTCGGGACGCCGTTGTCGATGCTGCCGGTTTCGATCGAATCGAGCGGGATGACCAGTCCCCTTTGTGTCTCGGCGCCCGGCGACGTGCCGAGCGGCGGCGTGCCGTCGATCCGGCCGCTGGCATCCATGCCCATGTTCGACTGGGCGAGGACCGGGGCGGAGAGGCTGAGGAGAGCGATCGACGTTGCTGCAATAAACCTGCGCATGATGCTGTTCCTTCTGGTGTCGGCGATGCGACAGAAACAGCGATTCTGCGTTCGTTGTTCCCTATGGGACGAGCACGAGCGATCAAAGTTTGGCGAGTAGAATATCGGCCGCGTAAAGGCGTCTTCTCGGGCTCAATCGCGCCAGCGTGACAGCACCTTCTCAAGCCCTGTCGGATAGAGATCGATGCCGGCATCGCGCAGCATGTCGCGGCCGAACCAGCGCGCCGTCGCCGCCGTCTCGTCGAGCTCGGAATAGCGGATTTCCTCACGCCCATAGAGCGATGCATCGGTAAGTTCGATATCGGCGGCAAAGATAAATTCGTGACCGGTCTCGCCATGATGCTCGAAGATGTTTTCGAGCAGATGCCAGGGGCCGACGATGCGGATCGCCGTTTCGAGTTCCTCCCGGAATTCGCGCTGCAGGGCCTGTTCGCGCGTCTCGCCGAATTCGATCGAGCCGCCGAGCGGGCGAATGCCCTTGATGCGGCCGCCATCATCCTCCACTTCCGCGGCGAGCAGCCGATCTTGCCTCCAGGCAAGGCCGATCACCTTCACCCTGATCTGCTGCGGCGGACGCCAGACAGTCATGCGGCTCTCCTACTTTTGACGGAAATCCTTAACTAGCCGGAAGAGGCTGCATGGCAAGGGCGAGCAGAAGCCACCACGCCGCGCCTGGCCAAAGATTGACATCTATTGCCATCGCGACGTGACTTCATCATTTTGACGATAGCGAAAGGAAAGCCATGCCCAACGTTGCGCTTGGAAGCCATTATGAGGAGTTTGTCCTGATGCAACTGGAATCCGGCCGCTACAACAATGCCAGCGAGGTCGTGCGGGCGGGCCTGCGGCTGTTAGAGGATCATGAAGCGGCCCGCGAGCGCTGGCTCAATGAGGAAATCCCGGCGCGCTACGACGAGTTGATGGACAATCCGGGGCTTGGAATTCCGGCCGGGGCCGTCCGCGCTCGCTTTAATACCAAGCGCCGAAATGATGCGGCAAAAGCCAAGTAGGGATGGCCTGGAAACCGCAGGCGGACGAACCCCGCCACCGGGCGGGGCTCCTGCCGCTCTCTCGTCTCAGACGAACTGGCTGAGGCCGGGGACGGAGGCGACGACCTCGTCGACGACCTCTTCGCCGGCATATTGCTTGGCGATGGCGATGGTTTCCTTGGCGAGCGAAGTGATCTCGCCCATGCCGAGGCCCTCGCTCATCAACTGCTGGCCGAGGCCCATGATGCCGCCGCCGCCGAGCGAGCTCATCAGCCCGCCGAGCAGGCCGCCACCGCCGGCACCGGCGCCGTTGAACTGTGCGACGAGATCGGCGCCGCCGGGGATCGCTTCGATCATCCGCGCGACAGGGCCGTCGGCCGCCTCGCGCTGCAGGAAGCCGAGCATCATGCCGAGCGCCTTTTCGGCCAGATCCGGCGCAATACCCACGCGATCGGCGATCTGGGTTACAATTTCATTCATGTCAGCCTCCTGTTATTTTGACGTTAACGTCAACGTTATTCGAAGTTCGATCGCAACTCAAGCTGCGCTTTCAAACGGCGGTTTTGCTTTCCATGCAAACAGTTGTCCGCATCCTTCCGCCTGCTTATAACAGGGAAACGATGGTTCGATGAAGGCGGCGCAAGCCCAAGCCTTCTCAACAAATGGCGGCGGCGCCGAAGGGAGAGTTGCGGATGATCGAGGACGGCAAGATTTTCATCGGCGCGAGCCGCAATCCCGACGACAGCATCAACAAGCCGGAATATCTCGACCTGAAATTCGGCAACCGCCACGGCTTGGTCACCGGCGCCACCGGCACCGGCAAGACGGTGACGCTGCAGGTGCTGGCCGAAGGTTTTTCGCGGGCCGGCGTGCCGGTGTTTGCGGCCGACATCAAGGGCGATCTTTCCGGCATCGCCGCCAGGGGCGAGCCCAAGGATTTCCTCACCAAACGGGCCGAGCAGATCGGCTTTGCCGATTATGAATTCGACCTGTTTCCGGTGATCTTCTGGGATCTGTTCGGCCAGAAGGGTCACCGGGTGCGCACCACCGTCGCCGAGATGGGGCCGTTGCTGCTCGCCCGGCTGATGGATGCCTCCGAACCGCAGGAAGGCGTCATCAACATCGCCTTCAAGATTGCCGACGAGGCCGGGCTGCCGCTGCTCGACCTCAAGGATTTCACCTCGCTGCTCAACTATATGGGCGAGAACGCCAGCGCGCTCTCCAACCAGTACGGGCTGATCTCCAAGGCCTCGGTCGGCTCGATCCAGCGGGCGCTGCTCGTTCTCGAACAGCAGGGTGCGGAGCATTTCTTCGGCGAACCGGCGCTGAAGATCACCGACATCATGCGCACCAGCAATAGCGGCTATGGCCAGATCTCCGTGCTTGCCGCCGACAAGCTGATGATGAATCCGCGCCTTTACGCCACCTTCCTGCTCTGGCTGCTGTCGGAGCTGTTCGAGGAACTGCCGGAGGTCGGCGACCCCGACAAGCCGAAGCTGGTCTTCTTCTTCGACGAGGCGCATCTGCTCTTCAACGACGCGCCGAAAGTGCTGGTCGAACGCGTCGAGCAGGTGGTGCGGCTGATCCGCTCGAAGGGTGTCGGCGTCTATTTCGTGACGCAGAACCCGCTCGACGTGCCGGAAACCGTGCTCGCCCAGCTCGGCAACCGCGCCCAGCACGCGTTGCGCGCCTATTCGCCCCGCGAGCAGAAGGCGGTGAAGACGGCGGCCGAAACCTTCCGCCCCAACCCGGCCTTCGACTGCGCCACCGTGATCACCAATCTCGGCACCGGCGAGGCGTTGGTCTCGACGCTGGAGGCCAAGGGCGCGCCCTCGATCGTCGAGCGCACGCTGATCCGCCCGCCCTCCGGCCGCGTCGGTCCGCTGACCGACGGCGAGCGCCAGCAGGTGATGGACAAGAGCCCGGTCCTCGGCGTCTATGACGAGGATCTCGACCGCGAATCCGCCTTCGAGATGCTGGCGGCGCGCGCCAGGAAGGCGGCGGAAGCCGACGCCGCCAAGCGGGCGCAGGAAGAAGCCGCCGAACAGCAGTCGGGCAGCACGACCTCCGGTTGGAACCTGCCGGGCTTCGGCGGCGGCAATGACGACAATCAGCAGGGCCGCGGCCAATCCCGCGGCCGGTCTTCCGGCTATCAGCGCGAAACGGTGGTGGAAGCGGCGATGAAGAGCGTGGCCCGCACGGTGGCAACCCAGGTCGGCCGGGCGCTGGTGCGCGGGATCTTGGGGAGCTTGAAGCGGTAGGGCTGGGTCCCTTCTCCCCAGCGGGGAGAAGATGCCGGCAGGCAGATGAGGGGGGAGCCGCAGAGCCGCGAATGCGCTGAGCGCAAGCGAAGGGCAATGACTGGTGTGCCGTGCGGCCCCCTCATCCGACCCTTCGGGCCACCGACCGGGGGTCGAGCCACAGGTCTCGACCCGTCCTTCGGACCCCCGCCGGGGAGAAGAAGGAGCAAGATCGCTGTCTGCTGCCCAATTGGCTGCGTCGCCTTGAACCGAAAGCCTTCATTCCCTAGATTACCCGCCATCGATCATTTCAACAGGATGTGTGCCGCAATGGATTTCAACCCGATCGCAATGCCAGTTCGCCTTGCCAACGGGGACATCCACATCCATGCCTGCATCCATCACCCTTTCCCAGATTTCGTGGTCCGCACCTGACGGGCGGCCGCTTTTTTCCGATCTTGACCTGAGCTTCGGGCCGGAGCGCACCGGTCTCGTCGGCCGCAACGGCGTCGGCAAGACGACGCTGCTGAAGCTCGTCTCCGGTGAACTCCGGCCGCAGTCCGGGACGATATCGGTCAGCGGCAGCCTCGGCATTCTGCGCCAGAGCGTGCAGGTCGCGCCGGAAGAAACCATCGCCGACCTTTTCGGTGTCACCGAGGCGCTTGCCGTTCTCCACCGTGCCGAAGCCGGCGAGGCAACGGCCGACGAGCTTGCCTCGGCCGACTGGATGCTCGAGGCGCGCATCGCCGCAGCGCTCGGCCGCACCGGGCTCGACGCAGAACCGCAGACGCCGCTTGCCGCACTCTCCGGCGGCCAGCGCACGCGGGCCGGGCTTGCCGCGCTTGTATTCACCGAGCCGGATTTCCTGCTGCTCGACGAACCCACCAATAATCTCGATCGCGACGGCCGCGCGGCGGTGATCGCGCTGATGTCAGGCTGGCGGGCCGGCGCGATCATCGTCAGCCACGACCGGGAACTGCTCGAAAGCGTCGATCAGATCGTCGAACTGACCTCGCTCGGCGCCACCCGCTATGGCGGCAGCTGGAGCCATTATCGCGAGCGCAAGGCACTGGAGCTTGCCGCAGCCGAACATGACCTCGCCGATGCCGAAAAACGCATGGCCGAGGTCGCAAGGAAGACGCAGGCGACGGTGGAGCGCCAGGCGCACCGGGACGGCGCCGGGCGGAAGAAGGCGGCCAAGGGCGGCATTCCCCGCATCCTGCTCGGCGGCATGAAGGAGAGAAGCGAGACGACCGGCGGCGACAATGCCCGGCTCGCCGAACGCCGGCGCACTGAGGCGCTGGACGAGGCAAAGGCGGCGCGCGAGAAGATCGAGATCCTCCAGCCCCTGTCGGTCAACCTGCCGCCGACCGGGCTGCCCGCCAGCAAGGTCGTGCTGAAGATGGAGGCCGTGACGGCGGGCTATCGGCCGGGAGATGCCGTCATCCGCGATCTCTCCTTCGATGTGACGGGGCCGGAGCGGATCGCCCTCACCGGCCGCAACGGTTCAGGCAAGACGACGCTGCTGGCGCTTGTAACCGGCGCGTTGAAACCCTGGGCCGGCACGATCGCCGTGATGACCGGCTTTGCGATGCTCGATCAGAAGGTCAGCCTTCTCGATCCGTCGGCCTCGATCCGCGACAATTTTCGCCGGATCAATCCGCTTTCCGATGAAAACACCTGCCGCGCCGCGCTTGCCCGCTTCATGTTCCGGGCCGATGCGGCGCTGCAGACCGTCTCGACGCTCAGCGGCGGGCAATTGCTGCGCGCCGGCCTTGCCTGCACGCTCGGCGCCGCGCCGCCGCCGCTCCTGATCCTCGACGAGCCGACCAACCACCTCGACATCGACTCGATATCGGCGGTCGAGGCCGGGCTCAGCGCCTATGACGGGGCTCTGCTGGTCGTCAGCCATGACGAAAGGTTTCTTGAGAGCATCGGGATAGAGCGGCGGCTGGAACTGGCTGGCGGTGATGCAGTGAGTTAGGTGGCACCCTCAAACCTCCCTCATCCTGAGGCGCGTAGGCCAAAGGCCGGAGCCTCGAAGGACACGCTCCAACGCTGCTCTTTGCAGCCATCGGCGTCAGCGCACCCGCCTCGTCCTTCGAGGCCCCTGCGGGGCACCTCAGGATGAGGCTCTCGTGGGACGGCGCATCTGTCACGCCCGCAGTTATGAGCGCGGCATCCGCCAACGTCCCTCATGCTGAGGTGCGAAGCCCAAAGGGCGTAGCCTCGAAGCACTCTGCAACACTGCTTCTTGCCTCCCTATGGACGGTAGTGGCAATCAGTGAACGGTGGCGGTTTTCCCGTTCTGCCTCGATCAGTTCGAGGCGGTATTGACGCAGATCGGCCACGGTCGCGGCAATGCTGGCGACATCTTCCGGGCTGAAGCGGGCCGCGAGCGCGGCGGCAACCTCCCCAACGTCAATGACGATATCGATGGAAGGCCGCCTCGTTGGCAGGGACATGATACGTGATGTTCCATGCAAGCTTCAGCGCCCCGACAGCGGAAACCCCGTCACCACTTACTTCCGCCAGATCGGCCAGCCTTCGCAGATCAGCGATGATGCTCCGACGGCTGCCCCAAGGCATTTTTGCCTTTCGGGCCTGCCATCAAGTCTTCGCTCAATCTCGATTGCTCCACTAGCCCGTTTCGCCATGAAAAGGCTTCATGTCGCTAGTTCGAAAGCGATGCCATACTTGCAATATATAACGCATTCAACCTATGAAAGCGGCGGCTTAGAGGAGAAGGGCATGACTATGGAAGAGGCGATCGGGCATCGTGCAGCCCAAAAGTGGAGCCTTTGGAGAAGTGCCAATATTGGCATTGGCGTTAGTGCTGCCGCCTTGTTACTTCAGGTCGCGAACGGTCGAGGCTTTGAATTAGCAAGCTACGCCCACACTCGGAGTGCGGAAACGATTAGCGCTTTAGGTGGGCAGGTTCTCGCCGCTCCACTATTATTTGTTGTGACTGCAGCCATACGAAACGTTTTCAAAAGGGGCAAGCTAAGTCGAACGCAAGTGCCATTCGGGGGGCAATCACGTTCGCGGCGGTCTTTGTCACAATTTTCGTCGGCCTTTTTACCTACGGAGAGCTTGTGTTCTCTCGCGACGAAGCAATCGATGGCGAAGCTCGAAGATCATTCATAGCTGACACCCAGTTTGCGTGCGTTCAGAAGCAGGCCTCACTCAACCAAGCTATTACCCAGCAGCAAATCCAAACCTATTGCACCTGTATGACCGAGAAGATGGCCGACACCACGACGTACAAACAATTGGGCACCGAACTGGCTGGCAAAGCCCTTGCGGACCTGCGGCAAAAGGTTGGAGCAATAAGTAACCTTTGCCGCCAATGACTTCTGAACGGCGCAATGCTGGTGCAGATATGGTGAGCCATTGCGACGCTTCTGGGCACGACGACGCTCCTGGTCCTCGGCGAGCCGACCAACCATCTCGACATCGGCTCGATCGCTGCGGTCGAGGCCGGGCTGCGTGCTTATGACGGCGCGCTCATCGTCGTCACCCATGACGAGACGTTTGTCGAAAGTATCGGAATAGAGCGTCGGCTGGAATTGGCTGCCAGTGTGGGTGGGTGATTTTAGGGGGAGCAGCGCTGCCTCCCGCCAGCGACACCTCTCCATTCCCTCCGCCTTTCGGGAGGCGCGGCACCCACCAACCTCCCTCATCCTGAGGCGCGCAGGCCGAAGGCCGGAGCCTCGAAGGACACGCTCCGACGCCGCTCCTTGCAGCCAGCGGCGTCAGCGCACCCGCCCCGTCCTTCGAGGCCCCTGCGGGGCACCTCAGGATGAGGCTCTCTTGGGCGCCGCACCGGCGATTCTCTTGCCTCTTTTTGCCGGCAATGGTATTTCCATCCTGCAACCCATTCGAGAAAGGAGGATCACGCTATGCAAACTTACTTCCGGCATCATCGCCAGCGTGGTCCCGTCGACGCCCTGCAAATCCGTTTGCAGGGCTGACCAGAGACCGTTTCTCGACATCTCTTCCTGGTCTGCCCTTCGTGGCCAATGCGGCGCCGTCTCCAAGCTGCGCGCGCATTTCTGTAACGTCCCGGGCCTGAAAGGCGCAATTCCGTGATGGCTGATGCCCCGGATGCGCCCCTCCCGGTCAAGACCAGAGAACGATCATGACACTCATCACTATCCGCAATCTCGGCGTGACGCTGGGCAACCCGTTGTTTTCCAAGTTTAACCTCGTCGTCAATGCCGGCGACCGCATCGGCCTCGTCGCCGCCAACGGGCGCGGGAAGTCCACCCTGCTTGCCTGCATCACCGGCGCGCTCGAGCCGAACGAGGGCGAGATCACCAAAGCGCGCGGGCTGACCATCGGCCATGTCGCCCAGAATGTGCCGGCCGCTCTTTTCGACACGGCGTTTTACGATGCGGTGCTGCAGGCTCTGCCGGCCGATCAGGCCGCAAGCGAGAGCTGGCGCGTCGACGTCGTGCTGGAATCGCTCGAGGTGCCGGAGGCCACGCGGCGGCGGCCGCTGCAGCAGTTGAGCGGCGGCTGGCAGCGGCTCGCCATGCTGGCCCGCGCCTGGGTGAGCGAACCCGACGTGCTGCTGCTCGACGAGCCGACCAACCATCTCGATCTCGAAAAGATCGCGCAGCTGGAAAGCTGGCTGAACGCCCTGCCGCGCGACGTGCCGGTGATCCTCTCCAGCCATGACCGCGCCTTTCTCGATGCGACGACCAACCGGACGCTGTTCCTGCGGCCGGAACAATCGCCGGTCTTTGCCCTCCCCTATAGCAGGGCGCGCGCCGCCCTCGACGAGGCCGATGCCGCCGAAGCGCGGCGCTACGAGCGCGACATGAAAACGGCGGAACAGCTGCGCAAACAGGCGGCCAAGCTCAACAATATCGGCATCAATTCCGGCAGCGACCTGCTCGTCGTCAAGACGAAGCAGCTGAAACAGCGGGCGGAAAAGCTGGAGGATGCGGCAAAACCGGCGCATCTGGAGCGCTCGGCCGGCGCGATCCGGCTTGCCAACCGCGGCACGCATGCCAAGGTGCTGGTGACGCTGGAGGATGCGGCGGTGACGACACCGGATGGAGCGCTGCTGTTCAGGACCGGCCGGCAATTCATCTGCCAGGGTGACCGCATCGTGCTCCTCGGCCTCAACGGCGCCGGCAAGTCGCGGCTGGTCTCGATGCTGAAACAGGCGGTCGAAAGGCCGGAGACGGCGGCAGACGGCATCAAGGCGACGCCGTCGCTGGTTCTCGGCTATGGCGACCAGGCGCTTGCCGATCTGGCCGACGGCGACACGCCGATCGGCACGATCATCCGCCGTTTCGATGTCGGCGACCACAGGGCGCGCGCCCTGCTGGCCGGCGCCGGCATGACGATCGACATGCAGACAAAACCGATCGGCCAGCTCTCCGGCGGCCAGAAGGCGCGGCTCGGAATGCTGGTGCTGCGGTTGACGCAACCGAACTTCTATCTGCTCGACGAGCCGACCAACCACCTCGACATCGAAGGACAGGAAGCGCTGGAAAGCGAGCTGATGGCGCAGGAGGCGAGCTGCCTGCTGGTATCACACGACCGCAGTTTCGTGCGGGCGATTGGCAACCGCTTCTGGCTGATCGAGAAGAAGCGGCTGGTGGAAGTGGAGAGCCCGGAAGGGTTCTTTGCTTCGGTGGCGGGGTGATGGATGTGAGGGGTGATGGATGGTGAGGGGTGCCGTGCAGCCCCCTCATCCGCCCTACGGGCACCTTCTCCCCGAGGGGAGAAGGGAGAATCGAGACGTCGCCGCGAGTCTCTTCTCCCCTCGGGGAGAAGGTGCCGGCAGGCGGATGAGGGGGCTGCCGGCACGACGCCAAAGAGGCCAAAATCTACCGCTTCGGCGCCACCAGGCAGAAGAAGGCACCCTGCGGGTCGGTGGCCTGGATGATCCAGCTGCCGCCGGGGACTTCCATCGGGCCGTTGACGACCTTGCCGCCGCCCGAGGTGACGCGTTCGATTGCCGCATCGAGGGTGGGCACGATGAAATAATAGCACCAGAAGGGCATCGGCATGTTGTCGGGCTTGGTCATCATGCCGCCGGTCTGCCGGCCGTCATGGGCGAAGATGTAGTAGACGCCCATCGCGCCCATATCCATCTCGCTGTCCTTGGTCCAGCCGAACAGCTTGGTATAGAAGGCAAGCGCGTCCTTGCCGTTGCCGGAATAAAGCTCGCGCCAGCCGATGTTGCCCGGCGCGTCGAAGGCCAGTTCAGGCCAGCTCTGTTCCATCGGCGCCGGCGTCATGATGCAGAGCACCGCGCCGTGCGGATCGGCGACGACGGCGAAACGGCCGATGGTCGGGATGTCTTCCGGCGGACGGCGGACAGCACCGCCATTGGCAGCGAAATCCTTTGCCGACTGGTCGACGTCATCGACGCCGACATAACCCGTCCAGTTCGGCGGAATGCCCTGGCCTTCGAGTTCGGCCGGAAATTCCATCACGCCGCCGACGCCAATGCCGTTCGCCTCGAAGACCGTATAGGTCGGCATGCCCTCGACCTTCATTTCCGAGGTGGTCCAGCCGACGACGGAGCTGTAGAATTTCGCCGCGGCTGCGGTGTCGGGGGTCATCAGCTCGCACCAGATGAACTTTCCATGCGTCTTGGACATAGAACTCTCCCTTTTCTGACGCCTCTGCGATGCTTGCGGCGCCGTGATTGTCAGATCTTGCGGGTGTAATGCGCTTCCATGAACTGCTTCCAGGAGCCGTCGGCCTGTCTGGCGCTGGAGGTGAAGGTGCGGTGATCGGGGTTGATGAAGGTGATCTGCTCGCGGTAATCGGCCAGGCCCTCGCCATTGAAGTCGGGTCCCGTCGTATAGAGGTCGAGCACGTTGCCGGAGGCATCGACCTCGCCTTCATAGACCCACATGAAGTCCATCATCGAGCCGATCCAGCTACCGACATACTTGCCCTTTTCGGCGTTGTAGCCGAGCGTCAGGATCGTGGTGGCCTGTTTACCGTCGGGCATGCGGCCGTGCCCTTCGGCGACGAACCAGATTCCGTGCAGCGAGCGGACGGTCTCCGTCCAGTCGTCGCTGCCGCCCATCTCGGGTGCGGTGACGCTCCAGTCGCCGACCAGTCGTTCCAGGAAGGAATGTTCCTTCAGCACTTCAGCCGTCTTCATCATCCTTTTCTCCCTTCAGGTGATGGCGACGCCTGTTCCTAGAGCATGGCGTCGTCCGGAAACCGCCCCACGGATTTCGGCATCATGTGCCTGCTCAGTGACAGCAGGATGGCGCCGTTTGAGCGTCCTCATATTCGTCATGGCGGCGCACGAAATTCATCGTCCCCTGCTCGTTGCGGCCCTTCGGCGCGCGGTCGAGGATCATCAAAGTGCCGATCAGTTCCTCCGGCCCGCGGGCATAACTCGAATAGGTATGGAAGACCTCGCCCTTGTCGTTGCGGTAGAAGGCGCTGAGGCCCGGCAGTTCGTCGTGGGCCTCTGCCGGCTCAATAGCAGTGAAATTGTAGAAGACCTTGTCTTTGGCAAGGTCCTCGGGGCTGAAAGAAACGTGATAATCGAAATTGAAATCGCTGCCGAAGGACGAGAACCAGGGAAATTTCCAGCCCATCCGCCTTTTATAGGCGGCGATTTTCTCAAGCGGCGCGCGCGAAACAGCGACCCAGGTGACGTCGTGGTGGTTGAGATGCGGCAGGGCGCCGTCGACGTGATCGGCGAGGAAAGAGCAGCCGGGGCAGCCGGCCTCCCAATCCGGGCCGAGCATGAAATGATAGATCAGCAGCTGGCTGCGGCCGTCGAAGAGATCGGCGAGCGACTTCTTTCCCTCGGGCGTATCGAAGACATAATCCTTGTCGACCTTCACCCAGGGCAGCGCCATACGGGCGGCGTTGACGCTGTCGCGCAACTTCGTCGCCTCCTTTTCCTTCAAGAGCAGGGCGCGGCGGGCCTCCAGCCATTGCTCGCGGGAAACAACTTCGTTCTGCATGGAATGCGCCCTCCTCCGGCGTCGCCGGCGAGCCGGCCCATCTCCTTCTCCTTGACTAGAAAGATTGATATCAATATAAAATGGCCATGTCAAATTCGGTTGAAATTCCTTTTTCTACAACGCTGCTGGTGCGCGACACCTGCCTCTGCCTGCATGCGCAACGAGCGGCGCGGGCGCTCGCCCGGCTGTTCGACGACGCATTGCGGCCCGCGGGACTGACCAACGGGCAGTTTTCGCTGATGATGTCGCTGAACCGGCCGGAGCCGCCGCCGATGGGGCCGGTCGCAGCCCTGCTCGCCATGGACCAGACGACGCTGACGGCGGCGCTGAAGCCCTTACAGCGCAAGGGCTGGGTGAGCGTGATGGAAAATCCGAAGGACCGGCGCGGCCGGCTGCTCATGCTCACCGGCGAAGGCAAGGCGGTGCTGGCAGGAGCGCTGCCGATCTGGAAAGAGACGCATGCGGCGCTCGACCAAAAGCTCCCGGATGGAAGTTCCGCGCGGCTGCGGCAGGATCTGCAGACAGTGTCGGGGATGACGGACGAGACGGTGAAACCGGCTGGACCGTGAAGCGAACGGGCGATAGGCGCGTAGGGCGAGCCGAACGTCAGTCCGCCATTGGTCGAGCAAGTCCGCAGCTGTTCGATTGCGCCAACGGCTGCCCCTCACCCTAACCCTCTCCCCGCGCGCGGGGAGAGGGGACGTGCCCTGCGACAGACCTGTGGGGAACGGAGAGTTTGCGGCTTGCTCCCTTCGCCCCGTTTACGGGGAGAAGGTGCCGGCAGGCGGATGAGAATCTGTGTTGGTTGTCAAGGTGGATTTGGGGTCCAGAGTCGATCCTGAGAGAGAAGAC